>CASGEQ010000074.1 GCA_949300535.1 uncultured Bacillota bacterium | reverse complement strand
AACGGCACTCAATCCTTGCGCATATGGCCGAGTGCGGAGATTTTCCACAGGCAACTCTCCTGTCCTTCCGCAGTCGGCACCTTATCTCACGGGCAACTCTCCTTTGTCAGTTCCCCGCGATTGATCTTTCTAACGGGCAACGCTTCTTTGGCAGGCTCCCCGCGATCGATTTTTCTCGCGGGCGGATTTATCAAAAACGGAAAATCGGTCGGGCGCTTACCTCAGGCAATCGTTCCACCGTCTTTTTATCTTGGAAACGCGCCTTCCTGGCGACAGACAGCGCTTTATCGGACAGCGATCATTTTTTCGGAAACCGCTCATTACACAAAAAATCCCGCAATTTGCGGGATTTTTGCTGTTTATGTCTGACATAGTACTCTTATTGCGCCTGCAATTTCGCTTTTGCACGCGCTTTTGCACGCAATTCGCTGTCGAGAATGCGCTTTCTGACGCGGATGTTGAGCGGCGTAACTTCCAGAAGTTCATCGTCGCCGATAAATTCGAGCGCCTCCTCGAGGCTCATTTTCTTGGGAGTGATCAGGCGCAGCGCGTCGTCGGACGCGGAAGAACGCGTATTCGTGAGGTGCTTGGTCTTGCAGACGTTGACGTTGATATCCTCGTCTTTGGGCGAGAATCCGACGACCATTCCTTCGTAGACGGGCGTGCCCGCGCCGATGAAAAGAGTTCCTCTTCCCTGCGCATTGAACAACCCGTAAGTAACCGCCTCGCCCGTCTCGAATGCGACGAGCGAACCCGTCGTCCTGCGCGCAATTTCACCCTTATACGGCTGATACTCGAAGAACACGGAATTCATGACCCCTTCGCCCTTGGTATCCGTCAGGAACTGGCTCTTATATCCGAACAGTCCGCGTGCGGGAATGAGGAATTCAAGGCGCATCCGCGAACCGACGGCAGACATGTGCACGAGTTCGCCTTTACGCTCGCCCATGCTCTGGAAAACCGTACCCGTCCCGTCTTCGGGAACGTCCACGATCAGCCTTTCGACGGGCTCGTAAAGAACGCCGTCGATCGTCTTATACAGTACTTTAGGGGAGCTGACCTGGAATTCATATCCCTCGCGTCGCATGGTCTCGATGAGGATGGAAAGGTGCATTTCCCCTCTGCCGCTCACGCGGAAGGAATCCGCGGAATCGGTATCCTCCACTCTGAGAGAGACATCGCGCAGAAGTTCGCGGTAAAGTCTTTCGCGCAGGTGGCGGGTCGTAACGAACTTGCCCTCTTTGCCCGCAAACGGGGAATCGTTGACGGAGAAGATCATCTCGACCGTAGGCTCGGAGATCTTGACGAACGGAACCGCTTCCACGGTATCCGCCGCGCAGACGGTATCGCCGATGTTGATTTTTTCCAATCCCGAGAAGCAGACGATGTCGCCCGCGGACGCGCTTTCGCAGGGAACGCGGTTAAGCCCTTCGATCTCATAGAGATTGACGATCTTGCCGCGCATGCGCAGATCGGGATGGTTGTGGTTGCAGACGACGACGTCCGCGCCCATTTTTGCCGTACCGCGCTCGATTCTTCCGATCCCGATCCTGCCGACATATTCGTTATAGTCAATGGACGAAACGAGAAGCTGCAGCGCGCCCTTTTCATCCGCTTCCATGGGCGGGAAATGGGAAAGAATGGTATCGAACAGCGGCTTTAAGTCCGTTCCGGGAACATCGGGATCGAGCGAGGAAGTCCCCGCTCTGCCCGAGCAGAACACGAACGGGCTTTCCAGCTGATCGTCGGACGCGTTCAGATCCATCAGAAGTTCCAGCACTTCGTCCACGACTTCCTTGACGCGGGCGTCGGGACGATCGATCTTGTTGACCACGATGATGAGATTAAGCCCCATCTCGAGCGCCTTCTGCGTGACAAAACGCGTCTGCGGCATGGGTCCTTCCGCCGCATCGACGAGAATCAGCACGCCCGTCACCATTTTCAGGACGCGCTCCACTTCGCCCGAGAAATCGGCGTGACCCGGCGTATCGATGACGTTGATCTTGACGCCGTTATAGTGAATGGAAGTATTCTTTGCAAGAATCGTGATACCGCGCTCGCGCTCCAGGGCATTGGAGTCCATGACGCGCTCTTCCACGACCTGATTTTCGCGGAATGTGCCGCTCTGTTTGAGCATCTGGTCGACAAGGGTGGTCTTGCCGTGGTCGACGTGCGCAATGATAGCGATATTTCTCAAATCATTTCTAATCAAAACTGTGACCTCTGTCCTTAAAATTTTATACCCGATTATTGTAATACATTTCCCGCGATTTTTCAACAAAAATTGGGCTGGCGCGTTAAAAAAATTTCGGAAACTGAACAATAAATATCCACCGGCT
>CASGEQ010000073.1 GCA_949300535.1 uncultured Bacillota bacterium | reverse complement strand
CGCAGAAGAAAGAGAAAAAATATGTATAGGACAAGTTCCGTTACAGGGACTGGAAGACGGGGTTAATTAAGATCCTTCCCGCGTTCTTCATCCTGTTCATTTTCGTAACGGTGCCGCTGATCATGGCGGTCTACCGCAGTTTTCAGGACTATAATACGGGACTGTTTGTGGGATTTCAGAATTTTATGATGGTGCTTTCGGACGTTACGTTCGTGCAGTCGTTCGGGAACGTATTCCTGATGGGTGCCGTGTGCGTCGCGCTCATGATGTCGCTCTCCTTTCTTTTTGCGCACCTTATTCTGAAACTTCCCCCCAAGTTCGGCGGAATCGTGAAGATCTTCATCTACATTCCCTGTATCATCTCGGGCGTCGTGACGGCGATCATCTATACGTTTCTGATGAATTACGGAGGAGGACTGTTCACCTCGATCCTGTTGAGCCTGGGGCTCGATCCCATTGCATTCACGAAGGAGGGGATCTGGCCGTATGTGTGCATCATACTTCCTACCATATGGGGTGGATTGGGATATAATACCCTGATCATGCTTGCGGGACTGCTGGATATTCCCAAAACGTATTATGAAGCCGCGCAGCTGGACGGCGCGCGCAAGATCGATCTCGTCCTGCACATCACCGTGCCGTGCATGAGGAACTACTTTGTCCTCATACTCGTCAACCTGGTGACGGGATATATGCAGATGCTGGATATCCCGTACCTGATCACGGGCGGCGGACCGGACAACAAGACGAATACGCCTGCGCTGTTCCTGTTCTCGAGCTTCCGCGATTCGAGCAGAACGCCGAACATTACCATCGCGGGTGCGCTCCTCATCATGGTACTCATCGTGGTCGTGAACGGTGTGGTGTTTCTCGTCCTCAGATCGAGAAAATCGGAGGCGGACTGATATGACGCAGGAAAAGAGAGCGAAGATCGCAAAATACGCGTCCAAAACCGCGGCGATCGCGGCGGCGGCTGTCATTACGTTTATCATTCTGTTTCCGCTTCTGTGGATCGTACCGTCGGCATTCAAACCGCGCAGCGAATTGTTTTCCATTCCCAACCATTTTTTTCCGCAGCATGCAACGCTGGATAATTTCAGCGCCGTGTTTTCGATGACCCTGAACGGCTACAGTTATACCAGAAGTCTGTTCGTGACGGCTGCGGTCGCGGCGGCGTCCACGATCCTCGCGCTTTCGGTCAACGTCATTGCAGGATATGCCTTTGCGCGGGTCGAATTCAGAAGCAGAAGGATCTTATGGATTTATTTCATCGTATCCATGTTCGTGCCGGGGATCACGATCCAGCTCACCTCCATCCGTGTGGTCTCCGCATTGGGCATGATCAACACCCCGTGGGTACTCATCCTTCCGATGGCGGCTAACAGTTATCAGATCTTCTTTTTCCGACAGTTTTTTCTGGGTATCCCGTCCAGCATCGAAGAGGCGGCTACCATTGACGGATGTTCGAGATTTCGCTGTTTTCTCAACATAGCTCTGCCGATCAGCGTTACGCCTCTCATCGTTCTCGGAGTTGGGCATTTCATGGGTAGTTACAATAACTACATCTGACCTGTGCTGACGGTTAGCGATAACGTCAATCTCACGCAGGTCATGCAGATCATCAAACTGATTGAGAGCAGCCTCGTGTCGCGGCACGGTTACGGGATCGTCATCGCCGCAACACTCATCTCCGTTTTAGTCCCCATCGTGATCTTTGCGGTGTTCCAAAAGAAGATCATTGCGGGGATCGCTGTGACGGGATTAAAATAAAAACGGGGAAAAGAGAAAAAACAAGAAAAAGGAGTCATGCAATGAGTATCAGGATCGGCATCCGTCCCATTATTGACGGGCGCGGAAAAGTCAGAGATCAACTGGAAGAAAAAACGATGAACATGGCGCGTGCGGCGCAGAAGCTCATTCAGTCCCGCGTGCGCGGGCGCGACGGGCTTCCCGTTGAATGTCTGATCGGCAGCACGACGATCAGCTGTCGTGCGGAGGCGGTGCGCGTCGACGCGGAATTTGCGGCGAAGAACGTTGTCGCGACGCTGAGCGTGACGCCCATTTTCAGTTACGGGACGGAAACGCTCGATTTCAGCCCTCACACGGTCAAAGCGGTCTGGGGCTTCAACGGCACCGAACGTCCCGGCGCGGTCTATCTCGCCTGCGCCATGAGCGGATATGCGGAATACGGCATTCCCGCGTTTTCCATTTACGGAAAGGACGTGCAGGAGCTGGACGATGACGAAATTCCGCCCGACGTGGCGGAAAAAATCCTCGCCTTCGCGCGCTGCGCGGTCGCCGTCGGGGAAATGCGCGATCATTCTTATCTGTCGATCGGCGGAGTCGCGATGGGGATTCCCGGCAGTTACATGGACCCGATCGTCCTGCACGATTATTTCGGAATGCGCGCCGAATGGGTGGATATGAGCGAAGTTCAGCGCCGCATTCAGAAGGGGATTTACGACAAAGACGAGTACGCCCGTGCGGCGGAATGGGTGAAAGAGAACATCCGCGAAGGCGGGGAGTATTATAACGACGAAAACACGAGACACAGCCCTGCGCAGAAAAAAGAGGACTGGGAGATCTGCATCAAAATGGCGCTCATCTTCAGAGATCTGATGCAGGGCAATCCCGCCCTTGCGGACATGGGATACCGCGAGGAGAGTTTCGGGCGGAACGCGATCGCGGCGGGATTTCAGGGACAGCGCCAATGGACGGACTTCATGCCAAACGCAGATTTTGCCGAGAGCATTCTCAACACCTCTTTTGACTGGAACGGAACGCGCGCGCCCTTTGTCTTTGCAACGGAAAACGACACGCTCAACGGCATGTCCATGCTCTTGCAGCACCTTCTGACCAATCAGGCGAGCGTGTTCGCGGACGTTCGCACCTATTGGAGTCCCGAAGCGATCGCGCGGATCGGCGGAAAGCTTTCTGGCAGGGCGAAAAACGGATTCATTCACCTCAACAACAGCGGCGCGGCGGCGCTCGACGGAGCGGGGGAGATGAAGCGGAAGGGCGTTTCCGCGATGAAACCCTGGTGGGAGGTAAGCGAAGAGGACATCGCGCAAACGCTGAAAGCGACCGAATGGCCGCCCGCCAATCTCGAATATTTCCGCGGCGGCGGATTCAGCTCGCATTTCGTGACGAGAGCGGAAATGCCCGTCACGATGACGCGCATCAACCGCGTGAAGGGCCTGGGCGTGACCATTCAGATTGCGGAAGGGTATGCGGTGAAACTTGACCGCGAACTGAGCGACAAGATCGAAAAACGGACCGATCCCGCATGGCCTTCCACTTTCTTTGCGCCCGTTCTCACGGGGAAAGGCGCGTTTGCAAGCGTTTACGACGTCATGGCGAACTGGGGCGCGAACCATGGGTGCTTTACATACGGACATATCGGCGCCGACCTCATCACGCTCGCGAGTATGCTGCGCATTCCCGTGAGCATGCACAACGTCTCCGAAGATCGCATCTTCCGCCCTCACGCATGGGGCGCATTCGGAACGGAAGATAAACAGGGTGCGGATTACAGGGCGTGCAGACAGTTCGGACCTTTATACCGATAATCATTTACGGAGAAGAGCTATGTTACAGGCTAAAATATCGCCGTCCGTCATGTGTATCGACTTTCTCGAACTCAAAGAGCAGATCTCGGGGCTGGAAAAGGCGGGTGCCGATCTTCTGCATATCGACGTGATGGACGGGCATTTCGTGCCCAATCTGATGATGTTCGACGGACTGCTGCGCGCGATCCGCGCGGCGACGTCGCTGCCGTTCGACTGGCATTTCATGGTAGAATCTCCCGAAACGGTGCTGGATTGGTTTGACATCCGCGGGGGCGATACGGTGAGCGTTCATTGCGAGAGTACTCCGCATTTGTATAAGGCGATTCAGTGTATCCGCGCGAAGGGCGCGGCGGTGAGCGTGGCGCTCAATCCCGCGACTCCCGTTTCCGCGCTGGACGCGGTGCTCGACGAGATCGACGGCGTGCTTGTCATGACGGTCAATCCCGGGTTTGCGGGGCAGGAGCTCATCGGGGCGGGGCTCAAAAAGATCCGCGTCGTCCGCGACAGGCTGGACTCCGCGGGGCGCGCGGAAGCGTTTATCGAAGCGGACGGAAACGTGAGCTTTGCAAACGCCGAACGCATGAGGAAAAACGGAGCTGATCGGTTTGTCGCGGGGACGAGCAGCGTGTTCCGCCGCGGATATTCCCTTTCGGACGGAATGAAAACGCTGCGGGAGCATATCCGGAAAGGAGAAGACGAATGAGCGCAAAATGGAAAAAAACGGCGGGGGCGGTGCTCTCCGCGGCGCTGTTGCTGACGGGCTGTACGGGCAACGGCGGATATTATGAGGAAAAATATGACAATCCGCTCGCGGACACGGATGTGGGCGGGCATGACGTTTTAACCCTTCTCGAAGAGGAAGAACTCCTGACGCTGGAAAACGAAAACGTCCGAATCATCCTCAATGCGGCGTCGGGTTCGGTCGTGGAGCTTGTCAACAAGGAAAGCAAACTTTATCTGACGAGGGAGGGCGATGCCGATCCCGTGCGCATCAACCGTATCAAAGACGGGCGCGAAGTATCGGATATCAATTACGAGAACTTCACTTATTCGGTGGAAGAGGATTCCGCGTCGCGCAAGGCGCTGCGCCTGTCCTGGGCATTTTCCGACGTGACCGTATCCGCGACGGTATCTCTCAGCGAGGGGGCGGACGAAGTCGTTTTCCGCCTGTCCGTGAAGGGAAATTCTCTTACCGTGAAGGACGGAATCCCGACGAGCAGTCTTTACAACGTCGAATACCCCATCATCAATCGCATCGATACCCTCTATGACAAGCAGACGGATTATTTTCTCAGTCCGTTTACGACGGGATATCTCTTTCAGAATCCCGTGGACAATTTCAACGGTTCCTTCCCCGGAATCACAAAGAGCTACGGATTATATCCTTCGGGGTGGGAATATCCCATGCAGTTTCAGAGTTATTTCTCGGAAGGCATCGGGGGATTTCAGTTTATGACCCGCGACGGCGGGAATACGATCAAGAGTTTCACGTTTACGGGTCAGGACGGCAAGCTTCGCGCCTCCGTCTATCACTATGTGGACGATCTCGCCAAGAGCGATTTTGAATTTGATTACGACATTTCGATTTCCAATCTCACGCAGGGCGTGTGGTACGAGTCGGCGGAGAAATACCGCGACTGGGCAACGGAGCAGAGCTGGGCGACGGAAAAAGGTACGCTTTCGGAGCGGACGGATGTGGATAAGAGTTTTTTTGAAGACGTCGCCATGACCAACTTCTGTTTCCCGTATACGGGCAGTTACGGGACGGAGAAGCAGAGAGATCTGTACGAACTGACCAAAAACAGCCTCGGCGGCGGAAAAATTCTCAACGTCGCGTTCGGCGAAAAGACCGCATACGGGGATAATCTGCTGCCGCTTGCGCGGGAAAGCGACGATTATTTTCTCTTCTTTGAATTTCCCGATTTTCATCCCGTTTCTTCTGCGAATGCCAATCCGCCGGAATGGGAAACGGCGGTCAGGACGTATTTGTCGGATACCTCCTCGGTGTTCTACAATGTCAACGGGACGGTATATTTTTACGAATGCGCGTCCTGTGAAGAATATACCGATCGTTTTCTTGAAACGGAACGGAGCTATTATGAGAAATACGCCGTGGACGGATACTATCACGACGTCGGTGTGGCGGCGGTGCATCCCAAGCAGTGTTTCGATACGACGCACCCGCACGGCACGCGCGTCAACGTGATCGGAGACTACGTCGCGCAGATGAAGGAGATCAGCGATCTCGCCCATTCCAACGGCGGATATTACGGACAGGAGCTCATCTTCGAGCAGATGCTGCCGTATATCGATTTTTATCAGGCGCGCGCCAACGCAGAACAGCTCGGCTGGATGGAAAACGACCGCGTCCGCACGCTCATCGAAGAGGGGAGCTGCCGCAAGGTCAGCCTGTTCGATTACGTCTACGGAGCTTACGGAGCAAAGCGGCTGGACGGGTTCCTCACCGCCGACCCGATCATGGGGGACGGATATTATTACGTCGCGGCTTATACCGTACTCAACGGCGGAATTCCCGAGTACAACTATGAATTTTTTCAGGCGTCCGATCTGCTCGTCCCGGAAGATTACGACTATTCCCGCGTGGAATACCTGGGAGAGCTCTTCCGCGTCAAGAGTACATTCGGAAAAAATTACCTTATTTACGGACAGGCGGTCAAGCCGCCGAAAACGGGCGTGGGCACGTCGGTCTACGATTATGTGCAGACGCGGTTCGGAGGAAACGAGCGCGTGGAAGGGACGGCAGAGTTTGACGACGCGGTCGTGACGGCATATAGGTATGGCGATAAGATCGGCGTTTTCATCGCAAATGTCACAAGCGAGCCGCTTTCCCTGAAATTCATCTTGAACGCCTTGCGCGATTATGGGATGGAAAACGGTACGGTCACTCTGATCGACGGGAAGGGGACGAGCCGCCTTTCGGAGATCAGAAACGGAAAAGCTGCCGTCGATCTCAGCATATCCGCTTACGAGGTCGTGCTTCTGGAAATC
>CASGEQ010000072.1 GCA_949300535.1 uncultured Bacillota bacterium | reverse complement strand
AAAGTGGGGCGGGCGACGAGAATCGAACTCACGACCTCCAGGGCCACAATCTGGCGCTCTAACCAACTGAGCTACACCCGCCATAAAATTTGGTGCGCCTGAAGAGATTCGAACTCCTGACACACGGCTTAGAAGGCCGTTGCTCTATCCAACTGAGCTACAGGCGCATAACTTGACTGCCTAAGCGAAGTCCTAACATTCTCTTGCTTATGCTATAAAGTGGAGCGGGTGATGGGAATCGGACCCACGCAGCCAGCTTGGAAGGCTGGAATTCTACCATTGAACTACACCCGCATCGATCAACGCTTGTACATTCTATCAAAGTTTCTTGCTAATGTCAAATGTTTTCGGGCAATTTTTTACATTTTTTTCACAAAAAAATTTCTTTCCCCGACCGCGGCGCAATTGTTGTTTTCGCGCAGCAACGCGAAGTAATTTTTTGACCTCATTTACGCATTATGTGAATTATTATCACTTTTTTTTCTCGCAAGAATTTCTCGTTTCTGCGTGAAAAAATGCGCGAATTATGTTATACTATTATATAAGAAACATTTTTTAGCGACAGTATAAGGATCGATATGAAAACTTTATTCGTGACCGATTTGGATGGAACGTTATTGACCAAGGAAGAAAGAGTTTCCGAATACAGCATTAACGTCCTGAATCGCCTGATCGACGCGGGAATGATTTTTACGTACGCTACCGCACGATCGATCATCAGTGCCAAGAATGCCGTAGAAGGACTGAACGGGAATCTTCCGGCAATTTTATATAACGGCGGATTAATCTATAATTTTTCCACGAAAGAAACGCTTTTTTCCGCTCTTTTTGACGGGGAACTGAAAACGTACGTTCTGCGCACGTTACAGGAGAACGGCATCAGTCCGCTTGTTTTCGGAATCCGCGACGGGCGGGAAATCGTGACCCGTCTTGCGGGGAGCGAAAACGTAGGGGTGAACCGCTACCTTGCGCGCCGCTTGGGCGATGAAAGGATGCGCGCCGTTTCCTCCGAGGCGGAGCTTCTCGATGCGTCCGTGTTTTATTTTAAATGCATCGGCCCCAAAGAAATTCTGGAGCGGGCGTGGAATATTCTCAAATTCGACGAGCGGTTGATCTGCATTTTTCATCAGGAAACGTATCAGAGCGATTTCTGGATGGACATTTCGCCGCGCGCCGCAACCAAGGCGAACGCGGTGACCTTCCTGCGCGGGTATCTGGGCTGTGACCGCGTGGTCTGTTTCGGGGATTCCGCGAACGATTCGGATATGTTCGACGTATGCGATGAAAAGTACGCAGTCATGAATGCCGACAGCTGGCTGAAAGAAAAAGCGACGGGAGTGATCGGGTACTGCGAAGAAGACGGCGTCGCGAAATGGCTGGACGGACATTCCGGATACGGAATGCAGTCAGGGAATCAGGGATAATCCGCGGTATCCGAGGTAGTAACAATAGAAGTTGAGTGCGGACAGGACGGGAAGCCCGATCATGAGCAACATATCGCCGAGTCGGTATCTCAGGACGAACATGGAAGCAAAAATGGCGGGGGAACCGCCCGCAAGAGCCGTAAGCACGATTTTTCCGTCGCTTTTGCGCGCCCCGTCGTCGCCCGCATCGGCCGCTTCTTTCTGCGTTTTCAGCAGGCGGAACCCGAAAAAATTGACCGAAAGAATATATACGGTATAGAGGACGTAAACGAAAATCATATCGCACAGAGTATGTGCAATTTAAAAAATATTCGGAGCAATCAGATGGAGAAACGTGAAGAACACAAGAAAAGAGCCTACATCAGCGTTTACAACAAAGAGCGGATCGTGGAATTCTGTCAGTATCTTGTCGAGTACGGATATGATCTTATCGCCACGGAAGGGACCTGCCGCGTCCTGACGGAAGCAGGGCTTCCCGTCCGTTCCGCGCACGAACTGACGGGGTATCCCGAGCCGCTCGGAGGGAAAGTCCGCGCAGTGCATCCCGCGATTTATACGGGGATCATCGCCAACGAGCTGACCAAAGAACAGCTTGCGGAACTTTCCGATGAAGACGTCTATCCGATCGAGCTTGTCGTCATCAATCTGTATCCGTTCAAAGAGGATATGGAGGCGGGCATTCCCTTTGAAGAGGCTGCTGCGCATATCGACGCGGGTGGCGTTGCATTGCTCAACGCCGCGGCGAAGAACTTCATGCATACCGTTGCGGTCTGCGATCCCGACGACTATGACCGCGTGCTGTGCGATCTTGCGACGGGCGTTATTCCCGAGGATGAGCGCAGATATCTCATGTATAAGGCGTTTTCCTGTACGGCGGCATACGATGCGCTCGTTTCCCAATATCTGTCCCGCCAGCTTAAGATTGCATTTCCCCGTACTTTGACGGTTACATACGAAAAGGCGCAGGATATGCGTTACGGCGAAAACCCGCATCAGCGTGCGGCGGTATACCGTGAACCGCTCCTCAAAGAGGGGTCTCTCGCCCGCGCAAAACAGCTTACGGGCGAATCCCTGAGCTACAATAACATCAACGACGCGAACTCCGCGCTCGAACTCGTCAAGGAATTCGACGCGCCGACGGTCGCCGTCTGCAAGCACTGCACGCCGTGCAGCGTCGGGACAGGGGATACCGTTTACGACGCGTTCATGCTTGCATATCGCGCCGAGCCGCTCCATATGCGCGGCGGCATTCTCGCCGTGAACGGTATCGTTGACGCGCGCACGGCGGAAGCGATGAAAGATCTGCCCGTCGAAGTGGTGATTGCGGTCGGATTTACGCCCGAGGCGATGAGCGCACTTCGCTATAATACGTCCGTCCGCCTGCTGGAAATGCCCGACATCCGCAGCAAAGTACAGTTTTCCACCTTCGATATGAAGAAAATTTACGGCGGGCTGCTCGTCCAGACATACGACGCGCCCGTATTTGAAAAGGCGCGCTGCGTGACGAAGCGCAAGCCGACGGTGTTCGAAGTCAAAGCGCTCGATTTTAACTATAAAGTAGCCAAACATACGCGTTCCAGCGCGATGGTGCTCGGGAAAGATAACGTGACCGTCGGGATCGGAACGGGACAGACCAACCGCACGCTCGCGCTCCGCGCCGCGCTGGCGATCGCAAAAGAGGAATCGGACGGATGCGTCCTTGCTTCCGATTCCGCCATTCCGACAACGGAGTGCATCGAGCTGTGTCATCAGCACGGCGTGACGGCGATCATTCAGACGGGCAGTAAGGATGACGGGGAATTTGTCGATCTTTGCGACCGCTACGGGATTGCAATGCTGTATACGGACGCCCGTCATTTCCGCGACTGAGCGGGGGAAGAATCAAAAGGAAATACATAAATCAGAAAAGCCGCACCTTATCGGTGCGGCTTTTCTCTGAAAAAAAATCGATTCCGGCTTTAAAAAAATCGTTTTCTAATTATACAAGTTCGGTATTCGCTGTCAAAACGCCGCCCGCATTGCGGGCGGCTTATGAGTTCAGGAATTGACCGATGATTTCTGTCTCAAATAATCTTCCAGCGCTTTGGAGAGCTGATCGGGACAGGAAGTATTGTTGCGGCAGCGGATTCCGCGAAGAAGGGGAATGATTTCAGTTACGGATTTCCCTTCGACGAGGCGGCCGATACCCTGAAGATTCCCGCTGCAGCCACCGATGAATTTTACGTTGTGGACTTTATTTTCGTTGTCCACGTCGAAAATGATTTGCTTGGAACAAGTTCCTTTTGTCGTATAAGTAAACATGATGATACCTCGTATGTCAATCGACTAACGTTTCATAAACGACCGAATAGAGTTCGGACGCCTTGTCTTCCCATTTTTTATAGATATTGTTCGCCGTTTTCTTGTCGGGAACGACGAATTTAAGTTCGAGCATCGGCTGGACGGGAGCGAGTATTTTCAAAAATACGGTGTATGTGCCGTCTTTGTTCTGAAAATAGTCGGACTTGCATTCCTGCCGATTGCGGAATTTCGTGCTGTTATTTTTGATGAAACGGGAAATTTCTTCGCGCGTGCTCTTCGGGATATTGATGTAAAAATTCGCAAGCGTTTCCCGTCCTTCCGGCGTGATTGTGTAAAGTGGATCGTCTTCGCCGGGAATTTCACAGATGAAACCGTCGTTTAACAGTTTGTGAATGAGCACCATGCAGTCCATGTAGTTGATCCAGTCATTGGAAGAGGTGCACATATCCACAAGCGTGCGTTCGGAAAGGGCGCTCTCCATCTTGTCGAATACAAAAAGCAATATTAATTTGTTGACGGAAGTTTCGCCTTTGATCTGCATAGTTTGTCCTGCGTGTTTCTGATCGGAAGGGGGAAGAATCCCCCGGACGACACAATAAGTCGCTTAAACGATTTTAAGCGACTTACGGCGGTCTTCATTCAATCGGGATAATTTATACTGCGAATTTTGCGAGTTTTGCAAGCAGATCTGCGCAATCGTCGCTATAAATTTCTACCGTGAGGGGCTTCGTGAGATCAAGACTGAAAATACCGAGCAGGGATTTCGCGTCGACAACATATTTGCCGCTCTTCAAAAGAATTTCGCAATCGCTGTCCTGCGTGATGTTGACAAATTCTTTTACCTTCTGTGCCATTTCAAGAGAAATTTTAATAGATTTCATTTACGGAACCACCTCCAATCATAGTTACCCGTATTATACATAAATTCCCCGATAAAATCAAGATATTTTCTCAATTTTTCTTTAATAATTTTTATTTTTGTGCTATAATGACAATATGACGGCGGAAAGATATTCAGAATGACAGTCGTCGGAGGATGAAATGGAACAGGTATATGCAAAAATCGACCGTTTTTTAAGCGCTTGCGACGATCTTATCGCAGGGAAATTTATTCTTGCCGATTCCAAGATCGGAGAGCTTCTCAAATCGGTCGCATCCAGCAAGGAACTGACGGAATTGTTTTCCGCCGTGACGGAAAAGTTTGACTATACCGCCGCGAAGAAGGCGTATCTTCGGTTTCCTTCGGAAAAGGGAGCGGCGCACGGCGCGGCGTTTCTGCCCGTGGAGCGCGGGGATATCCTCGCGTTCGTGTTCTGTCTTTTGGTGGAGTTCGACGCGGGCAGTATTCGCTTCAACGACTTTTTGCTGCGCTATTTCTATGAAGACGGCAGTTATACCGCGAGTTACGCTCTGTTCGTAGACCGCATGATCCGCCCGTTCCGCGATATCGTCCGCGACTGCTTCCCCGCCGCAGGGAAGCGTGGTCAGGTTTTGCGCATGGAGCAAAAAGAGGACGAAACATTCGCAGCGGTTTCCGAGCGGGTATCCGTGGAACGCAACCGCATAGCGTCCCTTTCCGCGAGCGATGAGGATAAGGACGCGGGAGATCTCATCCTTGCGGAGCTTTACGCCGCGGCGGGCAGGGGAGACGCGCAGGAAGTACGCGCGCTTTTGTGCGGTTACTGTTATTATCTGCGCTGTATCCGCGCGGAAGACGAGTCGAGCGAAGAATTGTTTTCCGTCGCCGAAAAACTTTTTCCCAAATCATGATGGCAGATGTGCGTCTGCATATGATATACAGTAATCAGCAAAGCGGCGCGCTTGCGCGCGGAAAATGACTCAGACGGGGGTACGATATGAATCTTACGGAGAAAACGGTCAGAAAAAATTATATTTACCGCGGGAAGATCATCAACCTGCGCTGTGACGACGCGGAACTGCCCGACGGGCGCCCGTGCAAGCGCGAAATGGTGGAACATCCGGGCGGTTCGAGCATTTTATGCGTGCGCGACGGGAAGATTCTGCTGGAACGGCAATACCGCTATGCGTACGCAAAAGTGATCTGGGAAATCCCTGCGGGAAAGATCGACCCGGGCGAAGATCCCGCCGCCGCCGCGGTGCGCGAACTGAAAGAGGAGGCAGGGCTGATCGCGAAAGAGGTCAGACATCTTTATACGCTCTATCCGACGCCCGGTTATACCAATGAGTTGCTCTATGTTTATGAAGCGACGGAAACGGCGGAAGGGGAACAGGTTCTCGACGACGGCGAGTTCCTCAACCTTGTCTGGATGCCGATAGAGGAAGCGGCGGAAAAAGTGCGGACGGGCGAAATTTCGGATGCGAAAACGGTCGTTGCCATTCTCACGTGGCTTCTGAATCATAAAGCGGAATAAAAGGGAGTTGCCGCGAATCCTGCGGGCAGTTCGTTTCCGACGCATTGCGCATAAGCAAATCGTTTTGCGGCGGAACTCTGCCAGGACGACAATCAAGCGATAGTGAGATACTCGGAAAGTTATTTTCCGACAGGACAAAACAAATCGTATATAAAAACGCCCGCCCGCGCAAACTGCGCGGGCGGGCGTTTCGGAATTACGGGATCGGAGAAAGAACGGGGCGTCAGGCGGAGCCGTCAGCCGTTGCAGCAACCGCAGCCGCAGCCTCCGTTGCCGAAGAGCGAGCCGAGCGTGCCGTTTTTGCACATACAGTAGGCGAGCGCCGCGAGAATGGGCCAGCCGCAACCCGAGAACGCGCCGTAGAGCGAATTACCGCACGTCGTTCCGAGAATGAGCAGGATGATGAGAATCCAGAGAGCGCTGTTGCCTTGTAAACAGCAATTCATAGTTTTTCCTCCTTATCGCAACCGAGGAGTATGTATATTTTTCTTCCGTTCGGTTGGTTATATTAAATAATATGACTTACGCGGACAAAAATGTTCCGTCCAAATGCGGTCATTTAGTTGCCAAAAAGAGCGTAGTTTGATATAATATCATATAAGTTGTCCGTCGGGCGGAAAGACACGCGTCGCGGTTTTATCCGCCGCAGGCAGCGCAAATCCTTTTTTTTCACAGACATTCCCGAGGAAGTCTGATGGAGGTCATTATGAATAAAGACAGAGCGCATACGGTTGCGTTCATCGGCGTCATGGCGGCGCTGATGTTTGTGGTGCTGACGCTGGAAACGTACGTTTTCATCTACTTTATCAAACCCTCGCCCGCGTTCCTTTCCATCCCGCTGTTCATTGCATTGAGCATGTACGGCGATTGGAAACACAGCTTTATCGGCGGCACGGTTTTCGGATGCTGTTCGTTCATCCTTTCTTTTATCGTCGGATATACGGTGTTTTATAATCCGCTCATTTCCATTCTTCCGAGGACGATCGCGGGCGTGGCGGGATATTGGATTCTTTACGGACTGACCGCGCTTACCCGCGGCAAGGCGAAAGATATCGTGCGCGCGGCCGCGGCGGCAATCACCGTCGTACTGCATACCGTATTGGTGCTCGGTTCGATGCAACTCTTTTCGCAGGGCGGTGCGTTTTTCGACACCGTGTGGCAGACGATTCTCGGCGTAAACTTTGTCGCGGAATTCGTGTGCGCCATCATCCTCGTACCTGTTTTCATCCGCGTGATGAAAAAGGCGACGCACCTGCCCGATTTTATTCCCGTCGGCGCAGGAAAGAGGAAAACGGCGGTATCGGGTGCGGAAGAAACCCCGGACAAAGACGAAAAAGAGGACTGAACAAGGAGAACGCAGTGTGATCATCTGTATCGACGTCGGCAATACCAATATCAAATACGCGATTTTTGACAGGGACGAGCTTAAATTTTCCTATCGCGTCGCGACCGATTTAAAGCGCACGTCGGATGAATACGGCGCGCAGCTTGTCGGGATGCTCGATATCAACCATATCGAGCCTGACGACATCAAGGGTGGCATCTTTTCATCCGTTGTTCCGTCGCTCGATTATACGATCGAGCATATGCTCCGCGTTTATCTCGGCATTACGCCCAAACAGCTGGCACCGGGGCTGAAATCGGGACTGAATATGCGCGTAGACAACGCGCGCGAAGTGGGCGCCGACAGAATCGTGAACAACGTATCGGCGATCCGCCGTTACGGAAACGGGAAACCGATGATCATCGTCGATTTCGGTACGGCGACGACGTTCAACATCATCAGCGCCGATTACGAGTTTATCGGCGGCGTGATCGCGCCGGGCATCAAAGGTTCGCTCGATTCGCTCGTCAACGGCACGGCGAAACTGCCCCGCGTGGAGATCGAAGCGCCGAAGAGCGTAATTGCGAAAAATACCGTCACCAACATGCAGGCGGGCATCGTGTTCGGCTTTGCGGGGCTGGTAGAATATATTGTCAAGAAAATCAAAAAAGAGCTGGGTACAAACGACGTTCTGACGATCGCGACGGGAGGATTTTCCGAAACGATCGCAAAAGAAACGCCGTGTATCGACGTCATCGACAAAATGCTGACGTTGAACGGCTTGAAATATCTGTACGATTTGAACAGTTCGGAGGAAGACGTAAAATGAAGAAAGTAGGCGTGGCGATTCTCGGTCTCGGCGTAGTAGGGGGCGGTACTTACAAGATCCTGACGGAGCACAGGGAATTTTATCGCAAGACGCAGGACGTGGATATCGTCGTCGAAAGCGTTCTTGAGCTCAACCGCGAGCGCGCGCTTTCGCTCGGCGTGCCCGAAGAGAAGATCGCTTCCAACATCGCGGAAGTGGTCTGCAATCCCGACGTCAACATCGTCGTGGAAGTGATCGGCGGCGTCGGCGTTGCAAGGGATTTCGTCCTTTCCGCCTTGAATGCGGGCAAGACGGTCGTCACGTCCAACAAGGAACTCGTCTGCAAGTTCTCTCATGAGCTGGAGCGCGCGGCGAAACGTCAGAATGCGGGGCTTTATTTCGAAGCGAGCTGCGTAGGCGGCGTGCCCATTATCCGCACGCTTCTCGACGGATTGCAGGCAAATCATATCACGTCGATGATGGGTATCATCAACGGTACCACCAACTATATCCTCACCAAGATGAGCGAAGAGGGCACTTCTTACGAAGACGCGCTGAAACAGGCGCAGGCGCTCGGCTATGCGGAGGCAAATCCCACGGCGGACGTGGAAGGGTATGACGCGGCCTACAAGCTCTCCATTCTCTCTTCCATTGCATTCCATACGAAAGTGCCGTTCGCCAAAATTTACCGCGAAGGTATTTCCGGAATCGCAAAAGAGGACATCGCTTACGGAAAGGAACTCGGATATGTGCTCAAACTGCTCGCGATCGGCAAGCAGACGGGGCACGGGATCGAGGTCCGCGTTCATCCCACCTACGTCAAGAAGGAGCACCCGCTCGCTTCCGTCAACGACAGTTTCAATGCGGTATATCTGACTGGCGACGCGGTGGACGACGTGATGCTGTACGGCAGGGGCGCGGGCGCGCTTCCCACGGGCAGCGCGATCGTAAGCGACATTATCTATGCCGCGACGCATAACGAAAACCGCTATTCGACGTTCAGGAACAACGCGACGGCGGAGAAGGACGTCAAGTTTGTCAACGATTTCAAGAGCGCATATTATCTGCGGCTTAAAGTGACGGACAAGGCGGGCATGCTTTCCAAGATCTCCGCGGTCTTCGGCAGATACAACATTTCCATCGTGGAGATGATTCAGAAACCCGCGACGCAGGACGGAATGGTTCCGCTCATTCTCGTGACGCATATCACGAAGGAACTTGCCGTGCGCAATGCGGTCGCGAAGATCAACGCGCTGGAAGGCGTGGCGAGCGTGGATACCGTTCTGCGCGTCGTTTCATAAATTAACAAAAAAGGAGTCGGCGGTGCAAGGCAATTGCTCCGCCGTAAATTTTATGAAAGGGTTGCTGGTCGTGAACGGCGGTCTGCTGACGCCGAAATTTACGGAAATCGCACAGCTGTGGAAACAGGCGTTTGCACGGGGGAAAATTTCGTCGGACGAGCGGGGTAATATTTCTCTCGCCGCGGAAGCCGACGCGTTCTTTTCCCATTATGATTTTTGTCTTTTTTACGATAAAGACGTGCTGCTGTGCCGCAGAATCGAAGGAGCAGGCGTGCGCTGTTTCAACTCCGCCTCGGCGATCGCGGTTTGCGACGACAAATGCGCAACTTCCTATGCGCTTTCCGCGGCGGGAATCCCCGTGCCGAAACACGTTTTCTCGCCCAAACTCTTTTTCGGCTGTCTACCTGTGGCGTTTTTGCGCAGGGTGGGCGAAATGCTCGGCTATCCCGTTGTGATCAAAGCGGCGTTCGGCTCTTTCGGAGAGCAGATATCGCTTGCGCGCGACGAAGACGAATTGCTTTCTTTTGCGCCGAAAATCGGGGCGCAAAGCGTGATTTTTGAGGAATTTTTACCGCACGAATGGGACGTGCGGGTGTATGTAGTAGGTGATTGCGCGGTCAGCGCGATGAAGCGGATCAATCCGAAGGGGGATTTCCGTTCCAATGCGTCGCTGGGCGCGGCGCTGGAACGGTACGAGCCTTCCGAAGAGGAAAAGAATCTTGCCGTGCGCGCGAGCAGGGCGGTCGGCGCGGATTTTTCGGGCGTGGATATTCTCGGCGGAAAGGTTTTGGAAGTAAATTCCAATGCACATTTCAAGAATCTGCTCGATTTGAACGGATATTCGTACGCGGATGCGTGCGTGAGATATATCAAGGGGGAATTAAACAAATGAAAGGAGCTGTGGTCTATGACAAGGAGCGGCTTGCGACCGTCTCCAAGAACATGTCCAACAGGTGGATGGGCGAAACGCTCTGCCGTCTTCTCGGATTCGAGTTGCGCGACGTGACGGAAGACCTTTCCGAGTACGACGTTGCCGTATTCCGCACGGAAGATTATGCGGGCAGAAAAAGGCTGGAAGAGCGCGGCGGGCGTGCGTTCAACAACGCGCAGACGGGCATGATCGGGAACGATAAAAAGCTTGCCTATGAGTTTACCGCAAAATTGGGAATAGCGTCGTGCGAATGGACGTCGGTGTCCGATGAAGCAGAATATCCGTGCATTGTCAAATCGCGGTTCGGGCACGGAGGGAAAGAGGTGTTCTGGGCGAACGACCGTCGCGAAGCGGAGGAGGTCCTTGCGGAGATCGGCGCGGAGAACGCCATTTTCCAACGCCCCGCGAAGACGCTCGGAAAGGACGTCCGTCTCTATATGCTGGGCGGAGAACTCATTTCGTGCGTGGAACGCCTGAACCCGCACTCGTTCAAGAGCAACTTTACGCTCGGCGGCAGGGCAAGGCTCATCGAATGCCCGCCGACCGCGCTCGAACAGGCAAAATATATCTGCAAGCAACTCGATTGCGATTTTGTCGGCATCGACTTCATCTTTGACGGCGATCTCCCGCTCTTCAATGAGATCGAAGACGTCGTCGGAACGCGTATGCTGTATTCCAACGGGATAGATGCCGCGGAGATCTACGCGAGATACATCAGGGAGCATCTCTGATGGCGGGCACGTTTGCTGCGCTTCGGCGCGAATTGAACGCCCGTCTGAGTACGGAAGAGATCGAGCGGGATGAAGAAGGGCGTGCGGTCATCGGCATGACCGTGCGCGACGACCGCGAATTTCTTTCCGACCTTTCCGCGAACGGCAGACCGACGATCAGTTCGGAAGTCGCGGAATTTATCGAGCGCGGCGCCATGCAGTATCCGCCCAAAGAGCGACTGTGTCTGCATGTCCGCAGTGACTGTATTGACGAAAAGGAGCAGAACGTCTATCGCGGCGCGATCGCCGAATATTATCGCCTGCAATACAGACAGGATGTGCGCGATTTGAGGAGAAATCTGTTTGTTTCCCTAGCGATGACCCTTGCGGGCGTAATCGCGCTCGTCGTCACGCTTGTCGTCGCGTATCTTTCTTCCAACGCCATCCTTTCGGAAATGCTCGACATTGTCGCGTGGGTATTCCTTTGGGAGGCGGTCGATCAATTTTTCCTCGAACGCAGTCTTTTGCGGATGCGCAGGAACCGCTGTCTCGCGCTTATCTCCATGCGCGTCGTCTTCTCTCCCGGGACGGAAGCGGAAGAGCGGCCCGCGCAATGATCTGAATAAACAAAAAAACTCCGATGTTTGCTTCGGAGTTTTTATTATCGTTTCTTCGCTCAGATTATCTCAACCGACGATGAGGTTGACCAATCTTCCGGGAACGACGATGCACTTTTTGACCGCTTTTCCCGCGAGTTTTGTTTTGACTTCGGGAATCCCGCACACAAATTCGCGGACTTCGTCCGAGGACATCCCGTTGCGGATCATCGCCTTGCAGGCGAGCTTGCTGTTGACCTGGACGGCGTATTCCGTTTCGTCGAGTACGAGCGCGGCGGGATCTTCCTTCGGGTAGGATTGTTCGAAGACAAATCCCTTTCCGCCGTGGATCTCCCACAGTTCTTCGGCGAAGTGGGGTGCGCAGGGGGCAAGCAGGAGCAGGAGATCGACCGCCGCCGCTTTCATGAGGGCGACGTTTTTCTCTTTATCGCACGCGTCGTATTTATACAGCGCGTTGGTGAACTCCATAAGCCTTGCGACCGCGGTGTTGAAGGAGAACGCTTCGAGGTCTCGCGATACGCGCTGGATCGCATAGTTGCGCGCATAATTGAGCGCTTTTTCGTCCGCGCCCATTTCCGTGCAACCGTTGTTTTTCATCTCCTCGATTCTGAGGAAGATCTTTTCCACGCGGTCGAGGAATTTTGCGATGGACTTGATCCCGTCGTCGCTCCAAGGACCGCCCTCCGTGTAGGAGAAGCCGAACATCAGATACAGGCGGAATACGTCCGAACCGTAGGTGGAGACGTAATCGTCGGGCGATACGATATTGCCTTTGGTCTTGGACATCCTGTTTCCGTCGGGCCCGAGGATGACGCCCTGATGGATCAGGCGGAGGAAGGGTTCGTCGAAATTCAGATAACCCATATCGCGCAGCGCCTTCGTAAAGAAGCGCGCATACAGCAGGTGCATGCAGGCATGTTCTGCGCCGCCGACGTAGGTATCGACGGGGAGCATGGCGTCCACCGCTTCCGTGTCGAAGGGCGCCTTGTCGTTATGCGCGTCCGCATAGCGAAGGTAATACCAGCTCGAACAGACGAAGGTGTCCAGCGTATCGGGATCGCGCAGGGCGGGTTTCCCGCACTTGGGGCAGACGGTGTGCATGAATTTGTCGTGCTTGGCGAGCGGGGATTTTCCGTCCGGCTTAAATTCTACGTCGTAGGGAAGGCGGACGGGCAGATCTTTTTCGGGAACGGGAACGGCGCCGCAATCGGGACAATGGATGACGGGGATGGGCGCGCCCCAATATCTTTGACGGGAGACCAGCCAGTCGCGCAGGCGGTAGTTGATTTTTTTGCCGCCTTTGCCGATCTTTTGGATATAACTTGCGATCTCGTCGCGGGCGTCTTCGCCGTAAAGTCCGTCGAATTGCAGGGAATTGACGACGATGCCGTCATCGCAATAGGGGAGCTGCGTTTCGCCGCCCTTTTTCTCGATGACTTTGACGACGGGAAGTCCGTATTTCTCCGCGAACGCAAAATCGCGTTCGTCGTGCGCGGGGACCGCCATCACCGCGCCCGTGCCGTAAGAGTAGAGGACGTAGTCGGCGAGATATACGGGTACTTTTTCCCCGTTGACGGGATTGACGCAGTAAGAACCGGTAAAGACGCCCGTCTTTTCGCGCGTGGTGGAAAGGCGGTCGATCTCGTTCGCCTTCGCGGCATATTCGATGTATTTTTCCACCGCCTCTTTCTGTGCGGGCGTCGTGAGCTTGCGGGCGAGGGGGTGTTCGGGCGCGAGTACGACATAGCTGACGCCGAACACGGTGTCGCAACGCGTGGTGAACACGCGTATCTTATCGCCGCTCTCGCATTCGAATTCGATCTCGCATCCCGTGGATTTCCCGATCCAGTTGCGTTGCATGGACTTGGTCTTTTCCGGCCAGTCGAGCGTATCGAGATCGCGGAGGAGTTCTTCTGCATATTCGGTGATCTTGAAGAACCATTGCGTCAGATTTTTTCTGACGACTTCGCTCCCGCACCGTTCGCAGCGGTTATCGACGACCTGCTCGTTCGCGAGCACCGTCTGACAGGAAGGACACCAGTTCACGGGGGCTTCTTTGCGGTAAGCGAGCCCTTTTTTATACAGTTGGAGGAACATCCACTGCGGCCATTTATAGTAGTTTTCTTCGCAGGTCTTTACCTCGGCAGACCAGTCGAACATCGCGCCCATCGCTTTGAGCTGTTTTTCCATCGTCGCGATGTTTTTCTCCGTCGAGTCTTTTGGATGAACGCCCGTCTTGATCGCGAAGTTTTCCGCGGGGAGTCCGAATGCGTCGAAGCCCATCGGTTGGAACACGTTATATCCCTGCATCCGCTTGAAACGCGCATACGAATCGGTGGGACCGTAATTGTACCAATGCCCGATGTGCAGTTTCGCGCCGGAAGGATAGGAGAACATTTCCAGAACGTAGTGTTTGGGCTTGTCCGAGTCCTTCTTGTTGAAATTGTTGAATTTGGCTTTCTCCCAGCGGGCCTGCCATTTCTGTTCAACCGATTTCATGTCCATAAACCGTAATAATCCTCCAAAATGCCAATGCTTATTTTACTATTTTACTATATAAAAACGGGAAAGTCAAGCGAACGCGGGAACTCGCCGTATTTTATGCGGACGTAAATAAAACGGCGGGGAAGGCATACAATAGAATTGTGGAAGAAATCACGGTAACCGAACGGGGAGAAAACCGTTCCAACATCACATATCTGTATCATGCGCTCGCGGACTGCCTCGACCGCGGCGGCGGGCGCGGGGAACTGCTCTTCGGCGGCGACCGTACCGCGTTGCGCATCCGCGCGGAAGAGCCGAGAAAGGAAGACGTGCGCGCCAGGACGTGCGAACAGGTCGCGGAGATCATCGGGATCGGCTATAAATACCGCTTCATGCAGGAGCGCCTGCGCGTCTGTTTGGGCGCACGCGAGCGGAAATGGCTGTGCGCCGCGCTCATCGCCGCCGATTTTGAGGGGGATAAGGGGTATATCGTGTGCAAGCTCAGGCATACGGACGAGTATTCCATCGACGGGTTTTATCAGTTCCGCCTGTCGCCCCTGCGGGAAAAGTGGGAGCGCATCGCCGATTACATTCCGCCCGATTTTCGGGAGAAAGACTTAAAAAAATTTTGCGAATTTCTCATCGGGGAGAGCGCGAAGAAGATCTATCTGCGCGGCGGGACGGTATACGGGGAAGATTTCCGCCCCTTGCGTCGCAGCCGTCTGACGGGCGGGGAAGAAACGGAAACGGAGATCATGCTCGCCGACGCGGGTTTTGTTTACTGTCTCGGCGACGTGGAGGAGGGACTTGCCGATTTTCTGCAAAAATATTACGCGGAACGGGCGATATTCTCTTGACAAAACGCGATTTGCGGCATACAATAATAGACGTCCGAACGGGTTGCGTCCCGTTCGGGCGACGCAGAGACAAGTAGCGCCGTCGGGGCTTTTCAGAGAGCCGGTCCTTTGGCTGTGAGACCGGTAAGCGGAGGCGGAAGGGCGAAACCGCTCGGCGTTCTTCAAATTTACATCAAAGCGGCGAAAGAGTTTTCGCAATTAAGGTGGAACCGCGCAGATTGTTTGCGTCCTTAAATTTCCCGTTTCGGGAACTTTGAGGGCGTTTTTTTATCGAAAAACGACCGAATAACGGAGGAAACTTATGAAAATTTATCTCAAAAACGGCGATGCGCTCGAAGTGGAGCAGGGGGCGGACTGCCTTGCCGCCGCTTCCGCGATCAGCGAAGGGCTTGCTCGCGCCGCCGTCGCCGCAAAGGTGAACGGACATCTCGTCGACCTCAGACACGCGCTTGCGGAGGGGGACAAGCTTGAGATCGTCACCCTCAAGGACAAAGAGGGGCTGGACGTATACCGTCACACCTGCGCACACGTCTTGGCGCAGGCGCTCAAGACCATTTATCCGACTTGTAAGCTCGCGATCGGGCCCGTCATCGACAACGGGTTCTATTACGACGTGGACTTCAAAACGCCCATCACCATGGAGGATTTCGCCAAGGTGGAAGCGGAGATGAAGAAGATCATCAAGAGCAATCTTCCCATCGAGAGATTCACCCTTTCCCGCGAAGAGGCAATCGCGCTCATGAGCAAATACCACGAAAATTATAAGGTAGAACTCGTGCAGGATCTGCCCGAGGGTGAGGAGATCTCCTTCTACAAGCAGGGCTCGTTCACCGACCTGTGCCGCGGGCCGCACCTTCCTTCTACGGGCAAGATCAAGGCGTTCAAGCTCGTGTCCATCGCGGGCGCATATTGGCGCGGCGACGAGAAAAAGAAAATGCTCACCCGTATCTACGGCACCGCATTCGCAAAGAAAGAGGAGATGGACGCCTACTTCGAGATGCTCGAAGAGGCGAAAAAGCGCGATCACGTCAAGCTCGGCAAGGAGATGAAGCTGTTCGCGCTCATGAACGAGGGCAGAGGATTTCCTTTCTTTCTGCCCAAGGGAATGGTACTCAAAAACCTGCTCATCGATTATTGGAGACAGATCCACAGGAGAGAGGGATACGTTGAGATCCAGACTCCCATCATCCTCAACCGCTCGCTTTGGGAGACTTCGGGACATTGGGATCATTATAAAGAGAATATGTACACGACCAAGATCGACGGCGAAGACTGCGCGATCAAGCCGATGAACTGCCCGGGCGGGATGCTCGTCTATAAGCTCACGCCGCACAGCTATAAAGATCTTCCCATCCGCATGGGCGAGTTGGGCATCGTGCACCGTCACGAAAAGAGCGGTCAGCTCCACGGGCTGATGCGCGTGCGCTGCTTTACGCAGGACGACGCGCACATCTTCATGACGCCCGATCAGATCACGACCGAGATCAAGGGCGTCGCGCGCCTCATCAACGAGGTCTACACGCTGTTCGGCTTCAAATATCACGTCGAGCTTTCCACCCGCCCCGAAAATTCCATCGGCAGCGACGAGGACTGGGATGCGGCGACGGCGGCGCTCCGTCAGGCGCTGGACGAGCTGAATCTCCCTTACGTCGTCAACGAAGGGGACGGCGCGTTCTACGGTCCCAAGATCGACTTCCATCTCGAGGACAGCATCGGCAGGACGTGGCAGTGCGGCACCATTCAGCTCGACTTCCAGCTTCCGCAGAGATTTGACGCGGAATATGTGGGCGAGGACGGGCAGAAACACCGCCCGATCATGATCCACCGCGTGGTATTCGGTTCCATCGAGCGCTTCATCGGCATTCTCATCGAGCATTTTGCGGGGAAATTCCCTGTGTGGCTCGCGCCCGAGCAGGTCAAAGTGCTCCCCGTGACCGACCGCGCCGCGGATTACGCGCAAAAGCTTGCGGACGAGATGAACGCGATGGGACTGCGCGCTTCGGCGGACCTGCGCAAGGAAAAGATCGGCAAGAAGATCCTGGACGCAGAGCTGGAAAAGGTGCCGTATAAGCTCGTCGTCGGCGATAAAGAAGTGGAAGAAGACACCGTTTCCGTGCGCCGCCGCGGCGAAGGGGACATCGGCGCGATGTCCCGCGCGGCATTCATCGAAATGCTCGTCCAAGAGGATAAGGAAAAGAAAATTTTCTGAAAAATCCGACGAAAAAAGTTTGACAAAGCGCTCGGGATATGGTAAACTTATGCAGTCAAGCAGAAGGCAACTCTTCTCGCCGTGCGGCATAAGGTCGGTACGAGCACATAAATTTGTCGGACAAATGCGGGGGGAATCCTGCGTTTCAAGAAGATTTATACGGGTTGCACTCTGTGCGGCCCGTTATTTTTTTCGTGAGAGGTAAAAGGTTATCAAAACGCAGAATCAGTTGAACGGTGAGATCCGCGATCGCGAAATCAGAGTGATTTCCGAAACGGGAGAAATGCTCGGCGTCATGTCGCCGTCGCAGGCGCTTCGCCTTGCGGAAGAAGCGGGGCTCGACCTCGTGAAGATTTCTCCGAATGCCGTGCCGCCCGTGTGCAAGATCATGGATTACGGCAAGTTCAAGTTCGAA
>CASGEQ010000071.1 GCA_949300535.1 uncultured Bacillota bacterium | reverse complement strand
TCCAAAACCGTAGGTTGCGTGTTCGAATCGCGTCTCCCCTGCCACAATCGTTCCGATTATTTCGGAACGATTTTTTCTTTTCCGTAATCTCTCTTCCTTGCGGAACACGCAGACATTCTTCTCCGCGTGCGTGTGACGCGAACGGCTCATATTACACAACGACCGCCGTCCTGCGTATTCAGAAAAGCTATAATTGAAGCTTCTGCTTCTGTTCCTCCTATTATAAAACACAAATGACATTTAAGCAAGTGCACGCAACGATTTTTCCTCTTTCGGAATGCGTTTTTTAATGAAAACAGCCCATGCAAATACTGCATAAGGCTGTCGTATCACCGAGTATACCGTTTTATGATCATTTCATATATTTTTCCAGCGCGTCCAGCTTTTTGCGAGAAAACGGCGGGAATGCAAGGCGCAGGACTATGCGCGTGGAGCGTTTCAGCACGCTTCTTGAATGCGTGAAATTGAGAAAGCCGTATTCTCCGTGATAATTCCCCATTCCCGATTGCCCGACGCCACCAAACGGCAGATTCTGATTGATGATATGACTGACTGTATCGTTGACGGATACTCCGCCCGATGTGGTATTTTCCAGAATATAACGCACATTAGCGGCCTTTTCGCTGAAAATATACAGCGCGAGCGGCTTTTCATGCGCGTTGATATAGGAAATCGCCTCATCGACCTTCCTGTACGGAAAAACGGGGAGAAGCGGTCCGAAAATCTCGTCCTGCATGCACGCCGCTTGTCCGATGTACGCAGGGCAAAGAACGGTCGGAGCGATAAAGCGCGCCTTTTCATCCGTTTCGCCGCCGAAAACCACGGAATCCTTATCCTGTTCCAGAATTTCTCCGAGCCGCTTCATATGACGGGCGTTTACGATCCTGCCGTAATCATGACTGCGGCGCGCGTCGCTGCCGTAATAGCGGATCACCGTCTCCCGCAGCGTTTCAATGAACGTATCGAAAATGCTTTCCTGTACGAAAACGTAGTCGGGCGCGACGCAGGTCTGACCCGCGTTCATGAACTTCCCCCAGGCGATGCGCTCGCAGGCTATGCCGATCTTTGCCGTTTCATCCACGATAACGGGGCTTTTTCCGCCGAGTTCCAGCGTGACGGGCACGAGATTTTCCGCCGCCGCGCGCATAACGATCTTGCCGACGTTGATGCTGCCCGTGAAGAAGATCTTGTCAAAACGGCTGCGAAGAAGTACGCCGTTATTCTCAATCCCACCCTCCGCGCAATAGACATATTCTTCGGAAAATGTTTTTCCGATCATTTTGCGGATTACCGCCGCGGTGTTCGGCGTAAGCTCGGACGGACTGAGCACCGCGCAGTTTCCCGCGGAAAGCGCCGCTACAAGAGGCTCCACCAAGAGCTGGAAGGGATAATTGAAGGGTCCGATGATCAGGACGCTCCCGTAAGGCTGTTTCATTACGTAGCTTTTCGCGGGGAAAACGGTCATCGGCGATTTTACGCGGTCCGGTTTCATCCACTTTTTCAGATGTTTTTCCGTGTGCGTGATTTCCGAAAGCACAAACCCGATCTCGGACGAATAGCACTCCTGTCTGCTTTTCCCGAGATCATCAAAAAGCGCCTGCTCCAACTCTTCACGATAAGTTAAGATCGCCTCTTTGAGTTTACGCAGTTTGTCCAGTCGGAAAGAAAGCGAAAGCGTCTTTCCGTCTGCAAAATATTCCCTTTGTTTTTTCAGCAATTCGCCGACAAATTCGTCTGTCAATCGTTCCATAATAGTTTCCTCTCTCCTGATATACTGTCCCTGTCCGATCATTCGCGCGCCAGATGCAATCAACCGCCAAAGAAACACGCGCGATTTTGCTATCGAAAGAGGAAGCCCTCAAACAGACTTCCTCCTCTTTGGTTCATCCGTAAAATTTCAGCGTATTTCGCTTCCGCCGTTCACAAACGCTTTGATAACGGCAAAGAGCTCGTCGGAAATGACATGCTCCATGCGACAGGCGTTTTCTTCCGCAATCGACGCGTCTGCGCCGATTTTTTCAAGCGCCTTCGTCAGAACGCGGTGGCGTTCGTAAATATTCTGCGCCTTTTGCTTTCCCGACGGCGTAAATTCAATATCGCCGCTGATATGGTCAAGCGTGATATATCCTTTTTTTACAAGCAGATTGACGCCGCGCGAAACGCTGGATTTGGCATAACCGAGCGTTTCCACAATATCGACGGAACGAACATTCGCCTTTTTGCCCTTCAGCAATAAAATTGTTTCCAGGTACATTTCTTCTGATTCCCGCGTCCGCATACTTTGCTCCCTTTTTTCTTATTCTATCTCATTTTTCCGCATTTGTAAAGCAAAACCGACCGCAGCGAGGACTTTCCCGATAAATCGCACTTTTCCGATTCACATCTTAACCGATTGCAGCTTCTTCGGAATACGGCGGAAAAAGCAGCCCTGAAAGGCTGCTTTTGGGTACATTTTACTTACGAACGAGTTTATGATACTCGGAATCCCATTCATAAGATGAGCTTTCTTTGGATTTATGGTTTCTTGTAAAGGCGACGACGCGATAGCAAACTTTGTCGCCTTCTTTCCGTTCCGTCAGTAACTTACCCATCTTCTCTTCGGAAATAAATATAATTGCAATATCCTGCTGCCCGACCGTCGCGATATACAGCGAAAGAAGATCGTTTTCCCGTCCCGATGACGCGATAAGGCGATCGCAAAGGCGGAGCGCCTGCTCGAAATTTCCCTTCTTCAATTCGCGGACAATCAACTGTCTTCTCGTGTCGAGATAAAGATTGCGGATAATATCTATATCGTATGCCTTAAAATCCTTCAATCTGCCGATCTTTTTCGATACATACAGTGACACGAGATCGAGTGCGTCAAAGCGCGCCGAAGGAAATGCATTGGCGCTTCCGCGCAGCCATGCTGCAAAATCGGGTTCCTCTCCTCCTGCGGGAGCCTGTGGAAAAGGATATGCCGCAATATCCTCCGCTTTAAGAGTCATGCCCTCTTTTCCGCATTCCACGAGGCAGGGATGCAAGCGCAGAAAGTCGTTTTTGTGTTCGAACGCAAACGATTTCTTCCCGCCTTTCTGCTCTGTCGTCAATTTCTGATAGGCAAGGAATTCTCTGACAGTCGGACAGCGATAACCGATCGTACGCATATAAGCGCACCAACGGCGGTGTTCCAGCCAAAGAAGTTTGTTTTTGGCTTTTTCGTTTGATTTCAGTCGGCTCTCAAGCGCGTCGATGACCGCTTCTTCCTTTTGGGGAGAAAGGCACGCCGCATCCGAAATTGCCCCCACGGATATAAGTTTATAGCGATAATGCAACGCCGACGCGATGGACGAATGAAAATTATAAGAACTGAGCAAAAATGCTCTCCGATCGGATTCGCCGTCTACGCCGCCATGCGTACAGTCGACCAGCCATGCCCGTTCTTCCAGATCGGAAAGATAGATGTTGCGGTAATCAAACCGCTCGCGCAGCGAACCGAACGGGTTGAGGATACAGCCGCTGTCTTCCGATTCGATGCCATCGTTGCCCGAACGGATCTCTTCATGGCGCAGGGAAGCGCATAAATCCGCACTTTCTACGACAAAATTGATGACGGCTCTCTTGGGCGGGTTCCCCTTTTCCTTCTGTCGGACTGCCTGATACGTGTCCAGCCTGCGCTTGACCCATGCCGCCGCCTGCAGGTTGACGTTATCGTCGCCGAACGCTACCAGCACATAATCGGAATCGAGACAATAACGGTCAAACCCGTCCGTAAACGCTGCGGTTCCGTACTCCGCCGCGCAGAAATTCATCGAACAATACCCCGATTCGTCCGTAAAGGCCTCCGGCATACGGAATTGCAGATCGGGTTCCGCACGGGTTTTGGCGTCGCGCGATATGACGTTAAGCGTAAGCGACGTGCCGTTGAATTCGGGCGAACCGTCTCCGATCTGCCCGCACCAATATGCGGCGGCAAAAAATTCTTCTCCGATCTTGCCGCATCCGAGAATCGTCACGATCAGCTTTGTCCTGTCCGCCGCCTTGTTCGCAAGGTGCGAATAACAGAGCGGATATTCCGAATCGAGGAGCCGATAGACCAGATTCCGATAATCCTTGATCACCTTGACGGTTACGCGCGGATATCGGTCAAGGCGGATCCCGTAAGCATTCCCGTCCTTTTTCCCGTAAATCCTGCGGACGATTTCATCCGCTTCTTCATTGTGGGAAAAAATATAAATATCTACTTTATCCGATTTGGACCACAGCCGACCGCGCTCTTCCTCGGGCACGGCGGGACGTCGGAACAATCTGTGCAATGCCGCGGCACAAGCCGACCTTGCGCCGTTCGTTTTCATGCGCTTGCCGACCATCAGCGTGACGGCGGCGTCGATATTGTCAGCCTCAAGATTATCCATCAGAAAGTAGACCAGCCTGCGCCCGCGGCGAAGTTTTAAATCGCGCAGATCGGTGCGGATACAGATCGCGCCGATCGCCTTTGCCCTGTCGAGCAATTCGCGGCTGCCCTCTTCTTCCGGATCGGTATAGACGTCGGTGAAAATCAGCCGGATACGCAGAAACTCTTCCCTTTCGCGTTTTTCCGCTTCCGTCGCATGCCGCAGCCACGTCCGGATATGCCAGCGCTTTGCGCGGACCTGACGCGAATGCTCGAAAATACTCTCCGCAAGACTGATCGACTGTTCGTTGAGTTCAGAAAACACATATTTGGTCTTTCTGCGATCGTTGAAGAAAAGGCGCAGTCTGGGGAAAATATTGCAGAGGATATCCAACAAAGCGACCCCGCCCGCGAGCGGCGCGACGACGGTATAAACGCATGCCGTCGCGGCAAACAGGATTGCGCCCCATGCCTGCGGGAAAATCCTGCTCGCATTTGCAAACATTTCATCGTATGCCGCATCCAGACTCAGATATTGCAGCATTCCGACAAAAGCAAGGGAAAATTGCTGCAACCCGTCGAGGAACGAACCGCCCTCTTCCAGCGTTCCCGCCACGGCGGCACATTGCAGGAGAAAAACAGCGCCCATAACGCCGCCGATAAAGACGAGCAGACGGCGCCAATGGCGGAAGATACACATTCCGACGATCCAGAGGATAAATACCGAAATCGAAGCAAACAGCAGTGCGTATGCGAAATAAACTCCCAGACTCATCTCCTCTCCGCGGCGTCCGCCGCTCTTCCTCCCGCAGTAAAATTTCCAGGCTGATCGGGTATGTATGCCGCAACAACGGCAGACATACGGTTTCTGCAAAATATATTATATCATATCCTTTGCTTTCCGTCAAAGAAATGCTCTTTGCCGCGGACAATTTTTCAGGATTGGTATTCCCACCAAAATCTTTCCGCATTGGCAAGCCATGCGGCGGCATTGCGCACATAACGGTCGGTGCCCGCGGTGTCCCATTTATGGTAAAGCCGCGTGAAGCCCCCGTCGATCAGACAGCGGCGGCCGTCGCGGTCGCAGAACGCCGTAACGACTTTCCGTTCCGAATCGTAAACGAGCGGCGACAGCAAAGGCGAATCGGATACGGTCGAGATCGTGATCCCTTCATAAAAGGACTGTATCCCCGTCGCGATCAGATGCCCGTTCGCAATGCCCGGACTGTTTCCGCCCGCACTGATGCCGATCACCTTGTCGCCCAGATAATCCCCGCTCATTTTCGCATTGAACAGACTGTGCAGCAGATGATTGGTATCGGCAAAATAAGGATCGTTATCGCTCCACAGATACAGCCCGCGCCCGCTTTCGTAGAAGGAAATGATCTTTTGGTAATGGCTTTCCGTCAGGTGCTTCGTCCTGTCAGCGATCAGCCAGAACTGAGAAGCAGTTTTCAGCGACTGTTCCAGCCTTGCGGGATCGGGAATCGCCTTGTAGGTAAAATATTCCACGGAAAAGCCCTTCGGCGAAACCGAACGCTCGATGTTGGCGCGCGCAACCGAATCGCTGTCCCGATCGACGCACAGCCACAAAACGGTGATTTTCTTCCCTTGAAATGCGCCGTCGCGCCCGAGATCTGCACGGCTGCCCGCCGCGTTTCCGAAACGGTCTTTCTCGCCCGAGACGATATTCTGACCCGCGAACTCGCCGTACTGCGCGGTCGCCGCGACATCCCGCGTGTAATCGAGTATCAGCTCGCTGCACGTTCTGCATGCGGCGGAAGGTATGCCGCGGCAGGCGCCTGCGGCACAGCTGCACCCGCCCTGCATTTTATTTCCGCACTTCGGGCAGGGAACGCCCGATATCAGCCTGTCCGCATGCGTCTGCGAATTGAACGCCTTGGACGTCAACGTGTAACTCCCGAGAATCTTCCCCTCCGACGCGGAAGTCTTTTCCACCTGAAGGGCAATGTATCTTCCGTATTTGCGGCACTTTCCTATAATCTGCTGAAAAGCCATGTTTCTCTCCGTTTTCCCATTCTCACCAGTGTTTTCTCGCACAATATGTACGCAATTCGGGCACGCGCGGGATATTCGTTCCCTCGCCGATCGCTTTGAACTCCCATGCGCCGCCGACGCGGTACGCTTCCCCGATGACGATGGAGACATCGTTCGAATAATTCCTGCCTACGACGTAGCCGATGAGCTTGTCCCCCGTTTCCGTATCGTAAATATTCAGATACAGATTGGAAATGGACTTGAAATTGGACGCGCCCGAGTAAATATTGATCACAAAGATCAACCTGTCAAATTTACGGGAAACGCGGTCGAGATCGACGTCGATATTCTCGTCGTCGTCCGTCCCCGCGACGTCCCCGTCTCTGCCCGTCAGATTGTCGCCGCGGTGTCTGATCGAACCGTCTTCGGACAAGAGATGATAAAACGCCACTTCTTCGCCGTTTTTGCCGTCCGCGCTCAGCATGATCACGCTCGAATCCACGTCGATTCCGTCGCCGTTGCGTCTGCAATCCCAGCCGACGCCGACTTTCAGCTTCATGAGTTCAAGCGCGGCGACTTCGCCGTCTTTGAGCTGAATGGTTTCGCGCCCGGCACGGCGGTAATCGGGCTTTAAATGCCTGCATACGATACAGCCCTTGTCCATCGGCGTGGAAGCCGAACAATGCGCGGTCTGAAACTTATGCAGACAGGAGCCGATTTTACGGCACCCGCAGGAAGTAAGCCCCTGCTTTGCCTGCGCGTCCGCAGTAAGCCGGACCTGGCTCTGCATGGACTCATAGCCCTTTTCATCCGTGCGGAAATAGCCGAGCACTTCTTTCCCGTCGTCGCTCGCCTGCAAGACGAGCTTCTTGCCTGTAATCTCGCATTTTGCCCTGATCAGTTTCATGTTATCCCTCCTGTTCCGTATGGACGTCCGCAGGCGTTCCGAACAAATTGCGGAACGCTCGCGGATCGAACGCAATCCCCTCGGCGGCATCCGCCGTGAATTTGGGAATGCGAGCGTTTTTCGGTCCCGTTTCCGGCATATATCCGTTATCGAGCACGACCGCAAACCCGACGTCGGGCGCAATCAGCCCTGCTGTTTTCAGTGCGGAAAGCGAAAGCGCAATCGGAAGTCCGTCCGCCCTGTTCAATCCCGCATCGAGAGAGCGGACCGTGACCGCCGCCGTCCTTACGCCGTCGGGCGGAAGCATTCTTACGCCGCGCCAGTCGACAAAATATTCCGTTTCCGGATGATCTTCCGCACGCACGGCAATGACTGGTTTGCGGACTCGGATTTGCGCGCCGAATGCGGCGATTTTGCCGCGGATGAGGTTTTCCTCCTTCTCGCGCTCGCGGTCGATATACCCTTTGAGGGCTTGCACGCGTTCCGCCGTCTTGCGCCGCCATTTTTCCGTATCGGATTTATAAAGCTCCGCCACACAGTCATTGCGCTCGCGGATGAGAAACTCGACCCTGTCCTTTTTGCCGTCGACAAACGAGAGAAGTTCATAGTTATCCTTACGGAAATCGAGAAGAGCCTGCAAAGAACGCCACGCCTCACGGAAAGGAACGAGGATTTTGGCATAAATGTTTTTTACGATGTTTTTCTCTTCCTCGGCTGTCTCAAAAGCGCGGCGCGTCTCGCGGACGACGCCCGACGTCGCACGAATGAGCGAAAACGTTTCGGCCGAAAGGGAAAATTCTTCGCTCGCGTGCATTCCGCTGCGCTCGCGCAGCAATTTTGCCCGTTCTCCGATCTCTTCCGCGCACTTACGCAACGACCGAGCCCGTCCCCGCACATAGGAACAGAACTCCGTATGCATCTTTTCCGCCTCCGACTCCTTTGCGAATGCGTCTAGACGGTCGGCAAACGTATTCAGAGACTGTACGGTCGCGTCGAGGGTACGCGCATAATTGCGCAGTTCGCCGCAGAGCCTTCCCGCTTCTATCCACGAAAAGAGCAGATTGAACAGCATTTCGTCCGAAACGCGCCTGCGGTTCGCCTTAGCCCAATTCAGGAAGCTCTCGCGTTCGCGTCTCAGGCGCTCGCGCGTCCCATTGTCAAACACCGACTCCGACTGTTCCAGAAATTCGTAAAACTGATTGAAAAATTCCTCCATGGACATAGCGATTCTTCTCCTTCGTTCATATATACTGTGCGAGATGATAAGTCACAAGCTCTTTCGCGCTCACGACGATCGTCCTGGTCTTATCGGGCGAAATGACCGTATAGGTCCCGTCTTCTTCCCCGTGCGGTGCCTCCTTGCGCACGATATGGAACTTCGTCTTGCAGAAGACAATCCCGTCTCCTTCCCACGGACGGTGAGAACGGAGCAAAGGCTTAATCGTCTTTGACTGCGTAACGGAGAAATACCTGAGGAAAAAATTTCGCAATTCCGTATTCCGATCGCTCAGCGCGCGGAGCGTGCCGACGTTCTGTTCGGCATCGCGCTTCATGGAAAGCGCAACGCTCTCAATTGCGCGAACGGATTCCAGGCTCTTTTCTTCTTCCAGTATGAGGCGGTGTGATTCCAAATCTGCCAAAGCATTGCGCGCGTCCGCTTCCGCCACGGATGCGGACAATATTTCCGTGTTCAGCGCCTTTCTGATCTGATCGGGCAGCGTGCCCGTAACGGTATCGTCAAGCGCGGAACGATCGAGCGCGCGGTATTTTCTCAACAAAGATTGGATGTTCTGCAGCTCTTTCCGTACAAGGGAAGAATAATTGTCCGTATCATTCAACGTCTGATAAATTTCCGAATCCATCTGCTCTGCAGAACCGTAATCCTTTTTCTTCCGAGCCTCGCCGAGGCGGCGGCTCTGATCATAAATGGCGAGCCGTATCCCCGCTTCACGCATCCGCAGCGACTGCAATTCTACGGCGATCGCATTTGCAAGTTCGGAAAGAGCGCGCGCTTCCTGACGCAACCGCGCGAGCGCGGCGCCCCTCGCGCTTACCGCCGCGGAATGAGCGGCCGCTTCTTTTGCAACCCGATCGCCGTAGCGGTCGGAAAGCAGCGCGAAATCGGTCAGCTGGGAAGCGGCGTTCACCTCGTCGGCAGGCAGAACCGCGCTCAGACGCGCGCGCAGCTGTTCAAGCGTGTACTCTTCGCTGTGCGCGAGTTTTGCAAGAAAACGGCTCTGCGATTCCCAACTCTTTTCCTCGGCGGTGAGCGCAAGTCTGTCTTCCAGCAGTCTCGCGGCGGTCGCATTATATGTCGCGCCTCCGACGAACACGCGGTAACTTCCCTCCCGCACGCTGCGCTCGACTTTATATCCTTTGCGGCGGCGGAACACGATATGATCCGATTCCCACGGCGTATTGCACAAAGCCGTGTGTTTTTCCGATTCCTTCGGTCTGTACCGATCGGCGACTCGCTCGTCGATCTCAGAAACATACCCCTTCCATTTCAGCCAAAAGCCGTCGACGCGGAGAAATCCCCCGTGCGCGCCGTCCACGAAATATGCCCGTGCGGCGCAGTCGGCGGAAAAATCCGCAAGATCTCTTAAAACCTGTGCGCCGTCCGCAAAGGTCAGCCCGCTGTTTTCCCAGGGGGTCATCGCGCCGTAACGGTGACGCTTTGCCATTCCCCATTCGATGAGCTGAACGGCGTCCACCTCGTTATTGGCGAAAATGCCGCCCGCCTCATACCGATAAAGCCCGGGTACGGAACTGCGGTAGATCTTCCAGTCGCCGTCGAGGAAATCGATCGCATCCTCGGGCCACGGCTGTTCCCTGACCTCGCCGCTCGCCTTTTCGGGCGTCTGCTTGATTTTGTTCATTATTTCCTCCCGTTGCCGTTACGTCCGCTTCTTTGCGTAACCGCGCCGCACCATCTCTTCTGCCGAAAGCGTTTCCCGCTTTCCGTCCGAATAGGTCAGGCGGTAATGGTGCATGCGGATGGGATCGCGCACCACGCTTTCCAACCCCGCAGGGAATGATTCGGGGCGATAGTCGATCCCGTCTTCCTGCCAGGGCTGTTTGCATACCGCGCCGCGGCGGGCATAGCCGTTCCTAAGCAGCATGTCCGCCGTCGCACGCTGAGAGCCGATCTTCTGACGGATGAGGTAATTCCCCGGTCCGCGGCCCATGTCGCGCGCGATCGTATATCCGTCGCGGAAAACCAGACTTCCGTCGCACGGCCACGGCGTCGCGAGGTCCGATTCCGAAGCGAAAAGTCCTTCCGCTCTCAGTTCCGCCGCCGTCATCGCTCTCGATACGCCGTTTGCGGTAAGGATATATTTTCCCGCCTTATCCGCACGGCGCAGGCATGCGGGAAAACTCATGCCGTCGGGCGCGTCACCCGGCCAGAACGCGCGCTCGTCCGAATCGGCCGTCTCTGACTTTTTATCCGTATATTCCGCAAGCCCTTCCGATACGAGTTCGGACGCCTTGCGCACGACCGACCCGCCGCCCGAGAAGAAGACGCGGTAAAGCCTGCGCTCGGGGCGGGAAATGCTCCTGCGCACCGTGACGCCGTCGCGCCCGAGCAGGCGGATTCCGTCCTCTTCCCAAGGAGCGCTGAGGTTGATGCGCCGATACTGCGCGGGAATCGCGTCCTCGTTTCCCGATTCGAAGATCTGCGCGACCGTCGCCGCGTCGGGGCGCTTGGCGGGATCGCCTTCGAGCATCCAGTTCAGCATGCCGTAAAGCAGCCCGTCCATTGCGGGATCGTCGGGATCTTTGGGAAAATCCGTCTTGTATCCCATTCTGACCGCGCGTCCGTACAGGGAAACGTCGAGCGGCTCGCCGCTCTCCCCGTCGACAAACGGAAGCAGGCGTGTGGAATCGGCTTCCCCGAAGAAATATTCGTATATCGTCACGGCGAGGGAGAATATGTCCGATTTTTCGGTGATCTGCCCGAAATCGAACTGCTTGAACGCTTCCTCGTCGTTCATTTCATCGATAATTTCAAACAGCTCGTCCGTTTCGGGGGAGAAATACGTCCCCCCGAAACACAGCTGCCACATTGCGAACGGATGCGCTTTGCTCTGCAATTCGCGCACGGGATAGGAACAGTCAAAATCGATGAGTGCCGCCTTATATTCGTCGCCGACTTTGACGATGATCGTGTTTCCGATCTTCAGATCGCCGTGAACGATGCCCGCTTTGTGCATATCGGCGAGATTGCGCGCAAGCGACGCGATGATGCGGTATTGCCTGTCGCGCGGAAAATCCCTGCGGAAATTGAGACGGCATTCGTCCGAAAAGCCGACCGCCTCCTCCAGCCAGGGCGCCGCTTCCAGACAATAGACTCCGTCGCCCTTGAAAGGAATGGACTCCTTCCAGAACTCGGAAGAGACCGCCAGAAGCGGGTTTCCGATTCTCGAGATCGCGCGGGCCGTCGCGTTCTTGAACGCGAGAAATTCATCGGCAAGCGCGTCCTTCGAGTCGCGCGACGCCTTCGCGGAACGCAGGCTGTCCAGCTCCGATTGCAGGCGCTCTTTGGCAAGTTCATCGCGGCAGGCGCGCAATTCCCGCTCCTTTTCGCGGATCTCGCTGCCCGTCATATACCATCTCGGCGCCTGTCCTCTCAGCTTCAGCTGATATTTTTTCCCCGAACATGTACCCGTTGCGATAAAAGCCTGTTTGGATGCGGGTTTCCAATATCCCATTTCACAGGGATGTCCGTCCAGGGCAATATTGCGTTCGATCAGCGTAAAATCACTCAGTTTCATTTCGTTTCACCATCCGTCGCGCCGCCGTCGGCGTCCGCCGTTTCTTCCTTTTCGTCCGCGCTTCCGCTTTGTTCGATATCCTCTTCCTTATCGTCCGTGCTCTCGCTTCGCCGCGTATCCGCTTCCGCACCTTGTGCTCTTCCGCTTTGTTCGATATCCCCTTCCTTATCGTCCGCGCTCAAGCTTTGCCCAACGTTCTCTTTTCCGTCGCTTTCAAAAGCGCCGTCCGACGGAGCAAGCGCCGCGATCGCTTCCGCGTCGCGCCCGAGATCTTCTCCGTTTTCCCGTTTGCCTTCGAACAGGCGGCAGAACAGCGCATATTCTTCCTTCTTGCGCAAGAATACGGGATCCTCGCGGACGCTTTCGTACAGCTCGTCCGTGCGTTCGGATAAGGCGAATTTCTCCGCAGCGCGGAACAGCGCCCTGTCCAGCAGGATGTGTTCGCCCGCGTTCCACTCCTCGGGAATTACGCCGTCATGTTCAATCAGGTACGCAAAATCATCGCACATGAGTTCGGCAAACACGGGCGCGTGGCGTTTGAACCAGGTGTTCAGCGTAAATCCTCCGGGGACCGTATCATAGGGAAATTCCGCGCCCCAGAGCACTTTTGCGCCATCGGCAAACACTTTTTCCGCGTCGCGGGCAATGCGTTCCGCAAACAGCTGGCGGAACGCGGCGAGAAACTCGCCCTTTGCGAACGCCGCGAACGCTTCCCTTCTGCGCTCCTGCACGGACTCGCCAACGGGAGGCGTATAAGCAAGCTGTGTGATCTTCATCGCTTCCCAAAGCCGCTCGATCGTCGTCTTGCCCGCCGCCGCGCGCAGCGCTCCGACCAGCCCGTAAATGCCGCCGTCGGCAAATACGCGCATTCCGAACGTGCCGCTGTCGTCGGGTTTCACGTGACCGAACGCGCCCGAATACGAGCTCTGACGGCGTGCGGACGTTTCGGAAAATCCGTCCGCTCCGCACTGCGCATACATACAGCGCACCGCAAGCTGTCGGAAATCTTCCGTTCCGTTGCTCTGTCTGATCACTTCCAAAAAATTGCGCTCGAACGCGACGTCGCAGCATTCGTCGGTATCGCCGTATCCGAGCCCGAGTTTGGAAGAGCCTTCGGGCGGAAGTCCCGAACAGGTATCGTATATGCCGTCCGAGCAGGCGAACAGCGCGCACGGCTTTTTCAGCCGCACGCGGCGTTTTTTCAGCGTGCAGTCGGAATATCCCTCAAATTCGGGCGGACGGCGCTTTTTCTGCCCGTAATGGATGATCGCCGACATGGAATTGTCTTCAAATGCGTCGTCCGTCGAAATCTGTTTGACTCCGTCGGCGGGATCGGCTTTATAACAGCGCGCGTCTCCGACCGTCAGGCAGACGGCGTCCGCCTCGTTTGCGTCGCGGCGGTCCAGATAAAACCACGCCGCAAGCGTGCAAGGCAGGAAAAACACTTCGCGGTGACGGGCGGTCTGCCCGTCTTTTTCATTGTCGAATATGCGGGAGATTCTGCCGCGCAGTTCCGTATCAAGATAGCGCTCCGCTTCCGCGCGGAGCAGTTCCGCATTCTCCTCGGTCCAGCTTTCGATACGGCGGTCGCGCGCAAAATGGCGGAATCGGAGAAAAAGTCCCACGCAGACGATACGGGAAGCGAGCGATTGGCTGTCCCGCTCGTAAAAGGGCATTTTTGCCTGCGGGATTCCCGTGCGGGTAATATAAAAGCTGTCGGGCGGCACTTCTGAAAAGGAACGGAGCGCATAATCGAGCGCTTCCCTGTTTTCCTCGTCAAAGATCTCCTTCCCGTATATATCGAGGAGGAACCGCGCGAGCTTTTCCTCTTCCCTTTCATATCTGGATACAAATTCGCGCAGCGAATCGTGCACGAAAGCACCCGCGCCCACGCCGTCCGAAACGAGGATAAGTCCGCTCTTCCCCGCCTTGACATCCTCTTCCCACACGATCGGATAGGCGTCGCCGCCGTATTCTCCGTTCGCGCTTTCGCTGTTGCGCCGCTCCGCATAAAAAGCGATCCGCTCCCGACCGACGGAATACGGCGCCGCTGCCGTGTTCCGGCTCGGCGTCGCATACATTCCGATCGTTTCCCGCTCTTCCATTTGTGTTTCCTCCCGCTGTGTGTGAGTTACCCGCCGTTATAAGGGGCGGCGCGGGCAAAATGCACCCGCGCCGCCGAATTGCTTTAACAGCTGCGTACGATTTCCGCTACGATATGATCGAGCGTGATGTTTTTGAGTCCTTCCGAAGGGTCGACGTTCATGACGACCGTGCGCTCCCAGCTCATGACGGACTTCCAGTCGTGACCCGCTTCGTCCTTCCCGTCGGGAACAAACAGGACGAGGCGCGAATCCTTTTTGGAAAGAGATGTGGTCTTGGACTGCTCGTCCTCGTTCCAAATCTCTTCCAGCTGCGTGACATTCTCGGGCAGCTCGTCCGCGGGATATCCGACGCACCCTGCGCGTTCCTGCAAATTCAACGGCTGCGCGTCGGTAAGAAGAACGATGATGTGACGTCCCTTTTCCCCCGTCGAAATCTTCACCCAGTCGGAGTTCATCGCGATGAACAGCGCTTCCAGCGCGTTTTCGGGATCGTCGCCGCCGCGTCTGTCGATCACGATACCGTTGATCGCCGCTTCAAAGCGCTCCTTGTCCTGCGGCATCGTGAAGAAAGCCGTCTGATGAATCGCGTCCTCGCCTTCGGACGCATAATCGGCAAAATCGATTACGCGCAAGCGCAGTTCGCTGACGGGCTTGTTCGCCGCCTTTAACCCTGCGGTGATGTCCTCGTGAAGCGTGAGCGCCTTCTGTCTTACCTGATCCATAATCGGCGTCATGCTCCCCGTTGCGTCAATGACAAATACGATGTCGATCTTGTAACCGCTGCTCTGCAGTCCCATAATTGTAAATCCTCCTGTGGATAAAAAATTTTATGGTCACGCTTTCGCGTTTTTCCCGTAAATCAGTCAAGCTCGGCGGACGAACCGCCCTTTTCCGCTTGTCTTTTGAGAGTTTCCTTTCCGAACGCTTCCCGTATCTCGTGAAAGGCGATGACCTGCCGCGCGCATTTGCGGCAGCGCACAATGTGCGCGTTCACCCGCTTCGCAAGCGCGAGATTGCTTTCGGTCAGTTCGTTTATTTCAAGAAAGGAAAGAATGTCTTCCATATTCAGATGTTCCATCCGCTGCCTCCGTCGGCGCGCCTCACTTTTGCGCTGATACGGTTGAACCAATCGCTCACCGTTGCGCGCGCGCCCTTTTTCATGAAAAACGCCGAATATACGGCGTCTCCATATGTTCCGCCGCCCGGATCCTCCCGATCGAGAAGTTCCTTGATATGGCGGCACTGTCTCTGCGTCAGTCTCAGCCAGGGAATCCGCTCCGATTCCCTCCTGATCACGCCGAATAACTGATAAAGCGTAAGATCGGAATACTTGTCCGCAAGTTCCCTGCTCGCCTCGATGCGGCTTTCCGCTCCCGTCAGCATCAACACGGTCAGCGCGAGCCACGTCAGCGTCTTGTAAATCTGGGAATCATCGGCGAGCACGATCGCGATCGCCGCACGGATGCGCTCCGTTTCTTCCGAATTGTCCGTTTCCGGGGCGGGAATCAGATCGACGGGATCGGTTTCCTCACCGTCTTCGCCGCGGACGGCAGTCGCTTTCTTCGCGTCCTTTTTCCCGATCGATTGTTCATAATCGGAAATCAGATTGCGCGCGAGCGCAAGCAGCCATTTTCGGAATGCGGCGGGATCGTCGTTGACTTTCCCTTCTTCCCGATAAAAGAAGTAGATCGCACTCTTGACGATCGCGCGGCAGCAGATCTCGTTCAGAAGATCTCCTTCCAGCCCGCGCCCGCGCAGAACCGCGCTTGTCCTGCAACGGTTCCGGATGAGAGGCGCCGTCGTTCTGCAGACGACTTCGCACAGCGTATCGTACCGCGGCGAGGATTCGTCCTCCAATTCGGTCAGTATCTTTTCAATTTCAAGGCCCGTAATCGCGTCAGTGTCTCTCATCAATGGTGTGCCGATTTCCGCTCCTTACATGTAATATAACGTTTCCCTTCGACTTTTTTCGCAAAACTTCCGAAAAAAAATTAAAAAATTTTCAGATTTTCCCAAAGTGTACCAAATGACTGTACCCGAACGGATACAAGCCCGCTCACTCGATTCATTATAACACGGTGGAGAGCATAAGTCAATATGCATTTTCAATGTTGTTTAGTTTTTTATACAATGAATTGCATTCCCGACCGCTGAATGTTATAATACGGGAAGAAAATGACGCGGTTCTTTTTGGAAAGGAGCATATTTATGAACATCGGAGATTGTTACGACAATATCTGCGAACAATGGCATGATTTCAGAAAAAACTGCACACTGAATTCCTGCATCGCCGAATTTATCGGCCTGCTTGAAGACGGATGCGCCGTGTTGGACGTCGGATGCGGCACGGGATACCCCGTTTCCGCTTCCCTTGCCGAGCGCGGATTTTATGTGACGGGAATCGATCTTTCCGAAAAAATGATCGGCAAAGCAAAAAAACTGCGCCTTCCGCACGCGCAATTTTTTTACATGATTTTCTATCCTACCGTCCCCGCCGCAAATTCGGCGCGATCATCGCCTTCGATTCTCTTTGGCACATCCCGCACGGCCGCCAGCGGGAGATTTATCCCGCCGCCGCAAGTCTGCTTTCGGACGAAGGTTATTTTCTGTTCACGCACGGAAAATCGGACAGCGAAGTGACGGGAGAAATGTTCGGGCAGACCTTTTATTACAGCGCGCTCGACGTCAGCGAAGTGCGTTCTCTTCTGCTCGCAAACGGATTTGAAATTCTGTCCTTGCAGGAAAATTACAGCGAAAAAAGCACGGGGTCGCGCGATCTGCTCGTCGTCGGGCGGAAAAAATCAGACGAAAACAGTGGACAATGTTAACGGATTAAATTTCCGCGCCGCCGCGCTTTTCATGCGTCAAAACAGTTTTCCGTCTATCGTTTATTTACATTATATGTATTGTTATATATCCCGCGCATTGTTATTGTCTCGGGAAAGGCCTCGCAAAGGCACGTCGAAACGCGCGAGCGCGGCTTCCGCAAAGCGCATTGTTATTGCCTCGGAAGAACGTCGGAAAGAGTAAAATACGCCCGCCGCGCAATTCATGCGCGGCGGGCGATCGATTTTTATAAACAATAATCCGTTATGTCACGATTCGGACGGTACTTCCTCCCGCTTTGTCCTTGGTGACGACGATCTGACGATCGATCTTTTCTTTCAGTTCCGCGACGTGGGAAATAATTCCGACGAGCCGATGCCCGCCCGTAAGTCCGGACAGCGCTTTGAGCGCCTGTCGGACGGAATCGGAATCGAGCGAACCGAATCCCTCGTCCACAAACATCGTATCCAGGCGGATTCCGCCCGCTGTCGACTGGATTTCATCCGAAAGCCCGAGCGCAAGCGACAGCGACGCTTTGAACGACTCGCCGCCCGAAAGCGTCTTGACGCTGCGGACGGACCCGTTCCTGTGATCGACAACGTCCAGATCCAACCCGCTCTGACTGCGGAAATTGTCCGCTTCCCGCCTGCGGCGCAATTCGTACTGCCCTTCCGACATCACCAAAAAGCGCGTGTTCGCTCGCGCGATGATGCGGTCGAAATAGGTAGTCTGGATATACGTTTCCAGCATGATCTTTTCCTTTCCGCCGACGGCTCCGTTTGCCGTATTGGAAAGAGCGCGGATGCGCATGAGTTTTCCCTCTTCTTCCGCCAGCTCTTTGCTCTGCTCGCCGATACGGGAAAGCGCGGTACGGTTAGCCGCGTTCCGCGCGACGAGTTCTTCCCGCGCGGCTTCTTCCTTTGCCTGCTCGGCTTTCAGCGCGTCCCTTCTTGCCTTCTGCGCTTCGCAATCGACGGCAGGCGCGGCGGAAAGCTGCTTTTCCAGCGTCTGCTTCGCGCCCTGTGCCTGAGCGCGGTCGGATAGCGCCTTCCGATAATCTTCCTGAGCCTGTTCCAACTCCTTTAAAAGCTCTTTTGCTTTCCCGTCAAGGCGCGCGATCTCTCCGTCCGCCGTCTTGCGATCGGGATACGGCAGGCGGGCGGACATTCTTGCAATTTGCTCCTGCGCCGCTTCCGACTGTTTCTCGGCTCCCGCGATCAGGGCGCGACGTTCGGATACGCTTTCCTCGGACGTTCGGATTTCCCGCTCATGAACGGGAATGCGCTCATCCAACAGCTTTTTGCGCTCGCTCTTTTCCCGTTCCGCCTTGATTTGCGCTTCGACGCGCTGCTGCTGTGCGCGCTGAGCGCTTCCTTCCGCCCTGACGCGCTCTTCCATTCCAGCAAGAGCGACCTCTTCGCCGAACAGTTCCTGCGCCGTCTCTAAAATCGTCTGTCTTCTCTGCGCTTCTTCGCCTTTCTTTCGCCCCGCTTCCGCGCTCGCCTCCTCCGCGCGTTTTTTCGCTTCCCCGCTCTCCTTTTTCAGCCGATCAAGCGTTTCCTCTTTGGGTATATTATCTGTAAAAGACGCGGGCGCGGGATGCGAAAGGGATCCGCAAACGGGACAAGGCGCGCCCTCTTTGAGCTCCGCCGCGAGGATGCCCGCCTGTCCGTCGAGAAAAGCGCGGTATGCGCATTCGTACGCCGCCGTCTTTTCGTCTGCGGCGCGGGACAGGGAAAGGTATTTCTCCTGCGCTTCGGCAAGCTGTTTTTCACAGTCGCGATACGCTTTCAGCGAGTGATACAGCGCGGAAAGGCGGTCAATCCGCTGCGTGATTTTTTCCGCTTCCGCACTCAGACGGGACGCCTCCTCTCCCGCTCCTCGGAGCTGTTCCGACTGCGACTTCTCCTCGTCCAGCGCCGCTCTGCGCTTTGCAAGCGATTCTTCTTCCTGCCGCTGCGCCTCTTTCAATTCCGAGATGTGTTTTACGAGCCGACCGAGCGCGGCGCGCTCCTTTTCCCGTTCTTCGTATTGCGGAAGCGCCTCTTGCAAAAGCGTCAGACTGCGCGCAAGCTGTTCGCGCTCCTCCGCTCGGTTTTCTTCGGCGCGGAGCGATTTTTCGCACGCTTCTATCCTCGGTTGAATTTGCTTCAAAAACGCATCCGTCTCTGAAAGCCGCTCGCGCATTTGCTCCGTCTGTTGCGCCACGGTAAGCGCACGCTCCGCCTCACGGAGTTTCTCATCCGTAGCGCGGGCTATTTCGCGCAACTGCCCGATACGCTCGTCGCCCTGCTGCACGAGCTTTTCCAGCAAGGAAATGAGCTCGGGAACGGGCAATCCGTCCTTTTTCGCGCGGTCAAGCGCGGGATACAACGGCTCGTCCTCGCCGCACTCCGCGCCGTTCAGATATTGCGCAATACTGCTCCGCAATGCGGAACAGCGGCGATCGAGCGAGTTCGCGTCCGATTTCAGCCGATCCTGCAACACCGCATAGGGCGCCGTGCGGAAAATCTGGCGGAAAATATCCTTCCGCTCTTCCGTGCTCGCAAGGAGAAGGCGTAAAAAATCCCCCTGTGCGATCATCGCGATCTGAGAAAACTGACTTCTGTCTACGCCCACGATCTCGCGGATTGCGCGCGTGACCTCTTTGGAACGGGTGACGATCGTTCCGTCGGGCATCGTGAGTTCCGCGTCCGCTTTCTGCAATACCGCACCGCCGCCGCGCTTTGCCGGCCTTTCATACTCCGGATTGCGCTTTACGCGGTAACGCTTGCCGCCGTAATCGAACACTAGTTCCACTTCCGTGGGAACGTCCGCATCGGCATATTTGGAACGCAGCATCCCCGTTTCGCGGATTCCGCCGCTCGATTCCCCGTACAGCGCAAACGTGATCGCGTCGAAAATCGTCGTCTTGCCCGCGCCCGTATCCCCCGTGATGAGATACAGGCCGCTCGTCCCAAGCCTGTCCATATCGAGTACGATTCTTCCCGCATACGGCCCGAATGCGGAAATCGTCAAAGTGATCGGCCTCATTTGTTCTCCTCCCAGATCTCCGCCATCAACGCGGTGAGATAGCGCTCCTGCTCTTCATCCATCGGTTTTCCGTTCTGGCGGACGTAAAACTCGGAAAACAGTTCGAAGGGAGTCTTTTTTTCGATCGCTTCCGCTTCCGAAAAATCAATGCCCGCGCGCGTACGCGCGTTGTCGTAATCCAGACGCATCACGTTGGGATAGACGGTACGGAGCTTTGTGATCGCGTCGGGAATGTCTTCCTCGTCCGTCAGCGTTATGTGATAATAATCCTCGCGAGGAAGTCCCGCGTAATACTTCGCCGAAATAAGTTCGTCGAAATAGCCGCGGATCTCGCGCATTTCCCGAAGCGGTTTCAGCGGCCGCACGCGTACCAGCGTATTTCCCTTTTCCCTGAGTTCAATTACCGTGATCGACTTTTCCTGATCGGCTTCCGAAAAGGAATATTTCAGCGGCGTGCCGCAATAGCGCAGCGTGTCCCTGCCGATACGCTGCGGGCGATGGATGTGTCCGAGCGCGACATAATCGAATGCGTCGAACACGCACGCGTCGACGTTGTCCGACCCGCCGACGGAAATCTCCTCCGATTCCGATCGGCTCGCTCCCGTCACAAACTGATGCGTGACGAGTACGTTGCGGCGTTCGGGGTGAATGTCAAAAGCCGAAAGCGCGACGCGGAGCGCGTCGGTGTATGATTCGATCTTCTCTTCGGGGAAATATCTGCGCACATGAACGGGTTTGACGAAGGGAAGCAAAAAGACGTCTATCTCTCCGTATTCGTCATTTAGCGTCACCGCTTCCGAATTTCCCGCATAAACGGGGGAAATATAGACGTTCTGCGCGCGCATGAGCCGTGCGCCGAAGGCAAGCCGTTCGGGACTGTCGTGATTCCCGCTGATGACGAACGTCCTTACCCCGCGCGAGGCAAGGCGGACGAGAAAATCGTCAAACAGGGTCACCGCTTCCGTCGCAGGAACGCTCTTGTCATAAACGTCTCCCGCAATCAGCACACCGTCCGGTTTTTCCTCGTCGATGACGGACAAGATCTGATCGAGGATATATTCCTGATCTTCCGTCATGGAAAATTCGTTGACCCTCTTTCCGATGTGCAGATCGGACAAATGAACAAATTTCATGTTTTCTCCTTCAAATTACATTGATTATGTCTGACATAATACTATGTTAATCTTTAATTTCTCTGTAAAACTGGCAAAACGGCACCGTTTTTACTAAAATTGCACTAATTTATTTTACAACACAACGGAATAAATGTCAATCACCCTCCGCCCCGCTTTTCACGCTATGAAAGACGGCGCGATTTATCCGCCGTCTTTCATAAGGTATGCTCCGTTTTTATGTACTCCGTTTTTATGTACTCCGTTTTTCCGCACTCTGCTTTTTCCTCTGCTCCATTTGTCGGCCTATCCCCGAGGCCGCGCACCATGGCTTCGCGAACGCGCGTGAGACGCAATCGCAGAATTCTCCGTGCACCGCTTCGAGCTCTTCCGTCAAAGCGTTACGGGCATTTTCTCCCGTCAGCGCGCGAAACCACGTCAGCGCTGCAAGATACCTCCCGATCGGATCGGAGAGATGATATCCGTCGCGGGTAAGCGTATCGCCGAGCGAGCCGAGCCGCGCATTTTCCACCGCCGTACCCGTCGGAATGATTCCGTCAAACGGAGAATCGCCTTCCGCAATTTCCCGCCGCACCGCACGCACGATCGCGCGGTACATCGCCTCCCGATCATTCCGATAATCGATAAAACGCGGGTGAGTGCTGTCCGACTGATAAGCCCAAGTCATGTTCCACAAAAAGCGGACGCCGCGCCGTCCGCGGGAGACATATCCGAACAGTTCGCGAAGCGGTGCGTACGTTTCCGCAATCCCCGAATCGCCGCTCGCCTGCTGCATGGTGATGACGTCCCATTTTTCATCGCTCAGGCCGTCGGACAGACTTGTCTTGGGCGTGTTGTTCCAGATTCCGTCCATATTTTTGCGATATTCGTACGCTTTTATATTCCCGCGCGCATTTTCCAGGTGTGTTTCCAACGAACAGCCGCCGATATACAGATTGGCGACAATCCAGCCGTCCGCGCCCTGCGCCCGAGCGATATCGGGCAGATATTTGACGCAATCGTCCGAAAAACTGTTACCGATCGCCAGAATTTTCAAATTTGTCATTTTCCCTCCGCTTTTTCGAATCCATGAGAACTGTACAAGTAAAACGCCCCCTCCCGTCAAAGCGAGAGAACGGCGGCGAGATCTTCTTTGTTTGCCTGCGGAAATTTTTCCGCAAGATGATTTACGATCACCCCGAAAGAACGCGAGGGCTCCTCCCGATAACAGGATGAGATCTGTTCGTATCCGAGCAGGGATTCGGGCGTCGCATAAACCGTGACGGGCCAACCGTATTCCAATCCCTTTGCATTCAGCCGACGCTGAAAATCGCGCGCCAAGAGATACGCGCGCATCTGCAAATCGGTCACCGCGCCTTCGAAATTGCGCTCGCCGCCTTTCCCGAATCCGGCCGCTTCTTTTAATTGCCATGAACACAGCTTTTCCGTTCGTTCAAACGGTTCCATCAGCTTTTTCCAGCGATGATTTGCCTTTCCTTCGTCGGACAAACTGTCAAAATCATATCCGTCGCGACGATAATTCGCAAAGCGCGGAAACCAACCCCGGGAGATAAAACCGGCCTTTTTTTGGAAAAATTTTCCGTAAATCACCCGTCCGCTCCGCGCGAGCGTTTCGCGCCACTCCCACGGATCGCGCCGAACGTCGCCCGTCCACCAATCTTCGGCGGAAGTAAACTCTTCCACGGAGAAACCCGCGGCGCGGTTTTTGAACAAGGGCAGAAATCCCACCTCGTCAATCAGCGAAACAAGCTCTTGCGCGCTCCCGATCCGCGCCGGATCGTCATATTCCCGTCCGTATAAAATCCATTCGCCGTTTTCTTTAGCCATAAACCACCTCTTTGCTATTTTACTCTATTCCGAACGCACTGTCAATCCCGATGTCACGGAAATTAATATGCGCGCATATCATGGCAGACGGGAACAATGCGGACGACTCAAAACAAAAACCCCGCTGTTGCATACAGCCATTTGATCATACCGCACCGCCACGCCCGAATCATTCGCCTTTTTCGCCGTTTCATCATTTTTATTTTCCCGCAAATAACTTTTCGCGGCAATGATTTGCCGCTTGCTGAAAAAATGAAAGTAAATCTGAATACCGCGCTAAAATGACAGATGCGGCTGAAAGAGGCAATCAAAAGCGGCTTTTATTTTCGGATATTCGTCGCGGGGATCCCTCCGCCTTTGACAGGAGGAAACAACACACCATGGGTGTAACAAGTTCCAATAAAACCGTCGACGTCACCGAAATAAACTGCGGCGGGAGCGTGAAAATCACGCTTGCACTCTCCGCTTCGCCCGATATCGTGGAAAATCCGACGGATATCGTGCTCGTACTCGACCGCTCGGGCAGCATGACGGGCGCGCCGCTCGCAAACATGAAAGCAGGCGCAAAAAAATTCGTCGATATCATCGACGAAGCCACCGATTCGAGTCAGGACGGAAATATCGGCTCGGGAAGCCGCATCGGCATCGTCAGCTTTGCCGAGACCGCAACGGCGAATACCCCGCTGATTACTTCCGTCGCCGATCTTAAATCTGCGATCGATTCTCTGACCGCAGGCGGCTCGACCAACCACGCCGACGCGTTTGAAAAGGCAATTTCTCTTTTCGACCCCATGTCGGCAAACGGAAAAGTCATCGTCATGTTTACGGACGGAAATACCACGTCGGGCGGTCCCGCCGCACCCGTCGCCGATTCCGCCAAAGCAATGGGAATTCTTATCTATTGCATCGGTCTTATCGGCTCGGACGGCGTAAATGTCGCGACGCTCGAAGCGTGGGCGTCGCAACCGGCAAGCTCTTATGTCGTCGTCACGCCCGACGACGGTGACCTCGAACAGATTTTTGCCGATCTCGCCGCCAATATTTCCAAACCCGGCGCAACGGATATCGTCATCGATGAAACGCTGAATCCCGACTTCAGCATTCTCTCCGTCGGCTCGCCTGACAAAGGAAACGTAACGTAACTTGGAGAAACGACGCTGCGCTGGAATATTCCCGCGCTCGGCGTATCCGCCAACGAAGGCGCAACGCTATCCTTTACCGCAAAACACGTCGGCGAGGATTCGGGGTTAAAAGCGGTAAATAAATCCATCACCTACCGCGATAACGAACAGAATAACATTTCGTTTCCCTCGCCCGAAGTAAACGTAAACTGCAGTCAGACCGTCAACCCCGAGCCCTGTCCCGTCCCCGTATCCCTGGAAATCGCAGGATGTCAGGACGCCGCATATCTCGATCTCGGCGATCTCATTCTCCAACCTTCGGGATGCATCGTTCAGCTCGACGTGACGATACGCCGCGTCTGCCCCGAAAAGCGCGTCGCGCTCGCCGTATGGCTGACGGAAGAAGACAGCGACGGAAAACAGTCGCCGCGCGGATTGAAAACGGTCACCATTCCCGCTTTCTCCGCACAGAGATGCCGCGACGTCGTCGTGCGCTGCATCAAATTCATTCTGCCAGGAGATTCGGACGGGCGCGATCCATGCGCGCCGCGCAAACTCAAAGCCGCCGCTTTCGCGCATTATATCGATACCGATTTCCGCTGTTGCTGAAACAGCTTTCGCCGACGGTGAATTTTGAACGGGCACTGAATTTCTGCCGTTAAATTGCTCTGTCGCGTTTATTCTATTTAACGCGATTTCTGTTGCAGAGGCAGCGCGCTCAGAGCCGCCCGCCAAACACATTTTGGATATTCCGCAACTTAAAATTTCTGTTTTGTCTGAACGGAATTATACCGCTTACAGCAAAGCTTTAACCTGAAAAACGCCGTCCGCAAAAAAGCGAACGGCGTTTTTTATATTTATGTCTGACATAATACTATTCAATTTTGCAATTTTATTGAATTATTACTCAAAAATGACGCCCTTTACTCGAACTGCGCGCGGTAGATTTCCGAATAGAAGCCGCCCGCCGCGAGCAATTCCCCGTGCTTTCCGCTTTCGACGATATCGCCGTTTTTAACCACGAGAATGAGATCGGCGTTCTGCACCGTGGACAAGCGGTGGGCAATGACGAAACAGGTCTTCCCCTCCATCAGCCGCAGCATCGCGTCGCGGATCAAAAGTTCTGTCCGCGTATCCACGTTGCTCGTCGCCTCGTCCAAAATGAGAAGATGCGCGGGCGAGAGCATAGCGCGGGCAATCGTCATGAGCTGTTTCTGCCCCTTTGAAAGGTTCACGCCGCCGTCGGTGACAAGCGACGAATACCCTTCGGGCAGCGATTCGATGTATTCGGCAATATGCGCCGCGTGTGCTGCGGCGCGCACTTCCTCTTCCGTCGCGCCTTCTTTCCCGTAGGCGATATTTTCAATGATCGTACCTTCAAACAGCCAGGTATCCTGCAAGACCATGGAAAACGCCGCGCGGAGGCTCTGCCGCGTATATTCCCTCACATCCGTTCCGTCGATGAGAATATTCCCCTCCTGAGGATCGTAAAAGCGCATCAGAAGATTGACGAGCGTCGTCTTCCCCGCGCCCGTCGGACCGACGATCGCAACCGTTTTTCCGCGTTCTGCCGTAAAGGAAAGGTCGTGAATGACCGTCACGTCGGGCAGATACCCGAACTTCACGTTGCGGAATTCCACGCGCCCTTCCGGGGAAACAAGCTCTTTGGCATCGGGGACGTCTTCCCGTTCGGGCGGTGCGTCCAGCACGCCGAAAACGCGTTCCGCCGCCGCGAGAGCCGACTGTACTTCGCCCATGATATTGGCAAGCTCGTTGATCGGCCCCGAAAAACGGCGGGAATAGAGCAGGAAGGAATTGATGTCGCCGATGAGCAGTCCTCCGTAGAGATACAAAACAGAACCGACGGTGCTGATGAGCACCATGCCGAAATTGTTGACAAAATTGACGGCGGGTCCGATCAGGCTTCCGTAATAATCCGCCTCATAAAAGGCGTCCACCGCTTCCGTGTTCTTGTCGGAAAACTTATGCGAAATCATCTCCTCTCTGCCGTACGCCTTGATCGTTTTCAATCCCGACAGCATTTCCTCGGAAAATCCGTTGAGTTCCGCGAGTTTTGCGGAACGCCTGCGGAAGAGCGGACGGACGGATTTGCTGCGCTTGATCGTCACCCAGATGGAAACGGGAATGGTCAATATCACAAACGCGAGCAGTATGGGAGAGATCCAGACCATCGCGACAAACGCTCCGATTACCGTGATGAATCCCGTCAGCACTTGGAGAATATCGTTGGACAGCGACGCGTTTACCGTGTCGATATCGTAAGAAACGCGGTTGATGATATCCCCCGCCTGCAAGCGGTCGAAATATCCGACGGGCAGCGTCATCAGCTTGTCAAAAACATCCTGCCGCATTTTGCGGATGATCTTCTGACTCAGGCGGATCATCAGCACGGATAATAGATAGGAAAGCACGGACGAGGCGACGTAGAAAGCAGCCATCAGAATGCAATAGCTGTACACGAGCGCAAAATCCACGCCCGTTTCCAGATCGATCGCATTGATCGCCTGCCCCGAAAGCATGGGTCCGAGCAGTGCGAGCAGATTGCTCGAAACCATCAGCGCAAAGACCGCCGCCACCGCAAATTTATAGCGGAAGAAATAGCGGAGCAGGCGGAACAGGACGGCGCGGCGGCCGCTTTTGTTCGCTTTGTTTGCCGTTTCAGCCTTCACTTTCATTGCCTGCCTCCCCTCTTTCATTGCTTACTTCCCCGTCCCCGTGCTGAGAACGGTAGATCCGCCGATACACTTCGCACGTTTGCATCAGTTCCTTATCCGAACCGAATCCGACGATCTCCCCGTTGTCCAGCACGAGAATCTTGTCGGCAAAGCGCACGGAAGAAATGCGCTGTGCGATCATGACGATTGTCGTATCGGGAAAATGCTTCAAAATTGCGCTCCGAAGTTCGGCGTCCGTCTTATAATCGAGCGCGCTCGACGAATCGTCGAGGATTAGGATATCGGGACGTCCAGCAAGCGCGCGGGCTATGAGCAGCCGCTGTTTCTGCCCGCCGCTGAAATTCGCGCCGCGTGCGGTCAGACCGCTCTCATACCCCTCTTCCAAGGCTTCGATGAAGGAATCCGCGCGGGCAAACGTCGCGGCGGAACGGATCGCGTTATCGTCCAGCGAACGTTCAAAATCGATATTCTCGCGCACACTCGCCGCCATGAGGAAATCGTTCTGCAATACGACGCCGAACTTTTCCCGAAGCGCCGTATCGTCATACCCGCGGACGTCCTTCCCGTCGATGAATACCTGTCCTTCCTCCGTATCATAAAAGCGGAGCATGAGGGATACGAGCGTGGACTTCCCGCTGCCCGTCGCGCCGATAATGCCGAGAGATTCGCCCTTCTTTACGGAAAAGGTAATATCCTTTACGATCGGCACGCCGAGTCCGTATCCGAAAGAAACGTGATCGAACCGAATCATTTCCCCCGAATCCGCCGCCTTCTGCGCGTCGGGAAGCGGCAGAAGATCTTCGGGCGAATCGAGCACTTCCGCAATGCGCCCCGCGGACGCGCTGCCCTTGGAAAAGTTAACGAAAATTCTGCTCACCATGATGACCGCATTCAGGATGATGGTAAAATACGACGTGAACGCAATGATCGACCCGACGAGCGCATCCCCGGAAGAAACGCGGTATGCTCCCACGAGGATAACGGCCGTCATGCCGAGGTTCAAAAGCAGATTGAGTATCGGATTGGTTACCCCCATCGTAACGCCCGCTTTCGTCTCGCACCGCACCAACTTATCGTTGATCGCCGCAAAAGAACGGCTTTCGTAATCGGTACGCGAGAGCGCTTTGATCACGCGGATACCCGTATAATCGTCGCGCAACTTGCGCACCATGCCGTCCACGGCACGCTGAAGATCGGTATAGAGCACGATCCCGCGCATGGAAACGATGATGACGACCACGGCGAGGAAGGGCACGACGGCGAGCAGGACGAGCGCAAGGACGGGCTCGACGACAAACGTGAGAGCCACGCCGCCAATCACGAGAATGGGCGCTCGGATCCCCAGCCGCTGCATCATGCCGATCATGTTATGTACGTTATAGGTATCCGACGAAAGCCGCGAAACGAGCGACGGCACGGTGAACCGATCGGACTGCCGCGCGGAAAGCGCCAACGTCTTGACGAACAGATCGCGGCGGATGCGCTCCGTCGTATCCCGCGCGACCTTTGAAGCCATGCGGTTGGCCGTGATATTTCCGAACAGCGCGATGACGGCGCAGACAAGCATCACCGCTCCCCAGACCGCGAGCATGACGATATCTTTCTGCGGCGCGACCTCGTCGATCATATACGCCATGATCATGGGCAGAAAAAGCTCCGCGACCGTTCCGACCGCCTTGATGAAAAGTCCGAGCGCCATTCGCCATTTGTATCGGGCAAGATAGGCAAATACTTTTCTCATTGCTTTTCCCCCAACCCGCGCACAATTTTCTTGGCGCGCGCGGACAGACGAGCGGACAGCGATTCGAGTTGCGCGCGCTCTTCCTCAGAAAAGTTTTCCAACAGCATTTCATCCCATTCCGACAGCACGCGCTCGATTTCCGGCAAAACATCGTATGCCTTTTGCGTCGGGTAAACGCGGAGATTTCTCTTGTCAGATTCATCCGTTTTGCGTTCGATAAACCCCTTTTCTTCCAGCGCGGCGAGCTGACGCGCCACATTGCTCTTATGAATGTATATTTGCGCCGAAATCGCTTCCTGCGCTATCCCGGGATTTCGGCAGACGGTGAGTATATAAGTATATTGATAACACCCGATATCCAGGCTTTCGAATTTTGCTGCGCGATAGAGATTCGCACACCGCCAGCACTCCCCCAGACTGCGCATGAATGATGACATAGCTTCCTCCTGAGTCCAATCTGTTGCGCCCGCAATCGTTGCGACCGCAACTAATTACAGTATATCAGTTCTTTTTTTTCATGTCAACCGAACTGACCCGACAGAGCGACGGAATTTTACCGTACAAAAAAAACCGATGCGCAGGCATCGGTTTTTTTCGAAATATCCGTTCTCTCCGCCGCCCTTTCGGGCAGCGCGTCATTTGTCCTTATCGTCGTCCTCAGCAGCAGGTTCCTCGGGAGCAGAAGGTTGTTCGGCTTCCCCTTCCGCTTCCTGAGGCGCCGAATCGGCGCAATGTTCCGAGCCGCCCGCGGCTGCCGCAAAGCGCCTGCGGAAGATAAATTTTCGGAACAGAAGAATATTCAATACGACGAACAGCGCAAACGCAACGCACATCGTGACGATCGCCTCCGTCCTGCCGAGGCAGGCATACGACGCGAGCAGCATGATCGGGAATCCGAACACCATCGCGACGAGACTCTGATATACGAGATTCTCGCTGGCGGGCGTGCGGTAATTCCCGTCGATCTCGCGGAGCAGAATCATACCCGTGCTCGCCGTGCCCGTGAGCATGCCGAACATCGCGAGGAACTGTTCATGACAATATCCGGGAAAAAGCTTTCTGCTGACGAAATAGACATAGAAGAAGGTGGAAAGAGAGCCGACGACCGTCAGGATGAGCAGTATCCCCCAATAATTTGCAAGCAACGGAAGCTGTATCGCGGCGACGCCCGCAACGATCATCAGATCGAACGCAAAGCCGCCGATACGCGCCATCATAAAGTTATTCACAATCTGCTTTTTGATGATCTTCTTCTGCTGCATTTTGTTGAGAACCGCCTTGGCGGGAACGGTCAGCAGCGTTCCGATGAGGAAGTTGAATCCGAACAACACGCTTTCAAGGGACGGAATCAGCAGACTGAGCCCGAACATAAGAAGGAAGGAGATCGCATAAATGCACAGAACGATCGCCATCTGTACGGTGAATTTATCCATGGAGGAGACGACGGAGATCTCGTTTTCATCCTCATAATCGCTGAGTTTTGCCGCTTCTTCCCTGTCCGCGACCTTGACGATGCCCTTTCTGCGGAGCACGTTCAGATAGATAACGCCGCCGATGCAGGCGACGAGAAACCCGATCGCCGCAATCGTGAGCCCGAAATTGCCGCCGTCCTGCAAACCGTATCCTTCATAGATATTGCCGTAGTTCAGCGCCTGTCCCGTTCCCTGTCCGAACCCGAACGCCAGAAGAACGCCGCCCGCTTCGATCATGCCGGGAACGTTGAACGCAACCACTGCCGTGATCGTGACCGCAAGCCCGAGCACCGCCTGAACGAGATACCCGTTCACCGTCGTGACGCCCGAATCGAAGATCTCTCTCGCGCGGGTCTTGTTGAACTTCTTCTTGGACGAACGCATCCCCATCGCCACAAACCCGATTCCGAGGCAATGATAGGTAATGAGTTCCAGGATATCCATTCCGTTGTAATCGGAACCGAATTCAAACAATCCGAGGTTAAACAGATAATCCCCTGCCGCATAATAAGTGATCGTGGAAACGATCAGAAGAATGATCCCGCCGAGTACGGAAACGGGGATCAGCGTTTTGTTGAGCGCCGGGATAAAGCGTTTGAGGATACTCGCGAGAAGCATGCTGCCAAGCAAAAGCGCAACAATAAGCAGAAACGCCCAGACGCTAAATTCCGAGAAATCCATCTTCTATGCCCTCCTTCCTGTTCTGATAATGATAATACAGATTGACATATTTCAATGCACAGAAGCGCTTGTCCGACGTAAGCTGATAAGTCACGCCTCCGCAATAGAAATCCATTCTCTTCTTGCCGCAGATCGTCATTGCGGAAACGTCGTCATAGCGGAACGTAAGCTCCCCCACTTCCAGCCGATCGGAAAAGATCCGCGCTTCGGCGCATTCAAAAATCACCGTCTTGGCGCCGTTTTCCAGCTTCCGCAGGCGCACCCGCTCTTTGAAAAACGGCTCCTTTTCCCCGCCGTCAACAGGAAGAGCACGGACCTGATCGTCCTGCCATTTCGTCCAGTCGTATACGGTGCGGAACGGGAAATCGCCGTGAAATACGCGCGTATCGTCAAAAAAAGCCTTCGCGCCGCAGGCGGTACAGGAAAACGTCCGTCCTTTCGAGCGAAGCGTCCCTACCTTCCCGCATTTGGGACAGATATAGAGCGCGCGTTCCAGATATTCCGCCTGATGACGGCTTTTGCATACCGCGCCGCTGTCGCTTTCATCCACATACATGGCGTCGCGCAGCAGTTCATACACCGCTTCGTCAGAAAGATCTTTGTACTCTTCATACTCGATCACCCGCTCGACGCGTCCCGTGACCCTGCCTCTTCTCACCTTATCCGCATAGCGCGGCATCACGCCGTAGCCGCCGCGGACGATAAAGACCGCAACGGGAAGCCTGAGAAGTTTGATCAGCTTTCCGATTGACGGTTTGATATGTACTGTCACGCCCGTAAATGTGCGGTTCCCCTCGGGCGAAAGCGCAATCGAATATCCTTCATGGATAATCCGCACGCAAGTTTTTACGGCCGCAAAATCGGCAGCAGATTTTTTGAACGGAATGGGCGCCTGCGCGTATCGGATAAAACGCGACAAAAGCCCCATCGCGAAAATATCTTCCGTGGCGACGGTATAAGGCTGTCTCGGCAGCGACAGGTACATCAGATGCTGATCGAGCGCCGTCTGATGATTGTAACAAAAAATATACTGTCTGTCACGGTTGTCAAATTTTTCCCCGCGATAGCGATATGCAATCCTGGCGTAAATCCCCATTAAAAACTGGGACAGCCGATAGAAAAAGACGTGCCGAGGCTTGTGCCATTGGTTTTTCTTTCGTTTCATCTTCCGCTCCCGAACAATGGAAACCGCAAAAGTGCGCACAGGTCAAAATAAACCAACAAACTCAACGCGCAAACAATGTTCTGCGATTCTCTTTATTATATCATTCCCGCAAAAAATTTTCAAGAAAATGACCGCACGATTTCAGTGAAAATTTAATCATACAGTCAAATTTTTTAGTTTGCACGGCTTATTGTTCCGGCACAGAAGAAGGAAAAGAAAAGCGCGCCGCCCGAACGGGCGGCGCGCTGCCGTATTGCCGAAAACCTGCGAAATTCAGATCAACGGTATGATTCCGCATAAATTCTGACGCAGTCCTCTTCCGAAAGGTCGATGCGGTCGGAAGCGAACAGCCCGCCCATCGCCGATCTCGCATTTTTTGCAAGTGCGGGGAATTCTTCGGGCAGAATCGAATAATCGCTCATTTTAAGAGCGTCCACACCGCACGCCTTCTGCAGGTCGGAAAGCGCGGTCAGAAAATCTTCCGCCTTGTCCGCATCCTTTTTGCCCAGCGCCTGCGCCATGCGCACGAAACGTTCATCGCAGGCATGCGCGCGGATAAAATGACGGTAATAGGCGAGCGAGATCATGATCAGTCCCGCGCCGTGCGGCAAATGCTGATGGTATGCGGACATCGCGTGTTCCAGCGAATGTTCGCTCGTACAGCCGCCCACCACCATTGCATAACCGCTCATCGTATTTGCAAACGCGACGTGACCGCGCGCTTCCAGATCGTTCCCGTCCGCGACCGCACGCGCGAGATACTTCCCGATATTTTCGATCGCCGTCAAAGACACCATATCGCTCATCGGATTGGCAAATTTGCAGATATACGTTTCAAGACTGTGGAAAAGCGCGTCAAAACCCTGATATGCCGTATATTTGGGCGGCACGCTGACCATGAGTTCGGGGTCGACGACCGCCGCAACGGGAAACAGGCTGTCATGCCCGCCGAAACCGATCTTTTCCTTTGTCTCGGGGTTGGTGATCACGCCGTATTCATCCACTTCGGATCCCGTTCCCGCCGTCGTCGTGATCGCAATGAGTGGCAAAGCGTCTGCGGAAAGCGGCTTCCCTTTCCCCGTTCCGCCGACGACATAATCCCACAGATCGCCGTCGTTGGTCGCCATCGCCGCTATCGCTTTGCTTGCGTCCATGACCGAACCGCCGCCGAGCGCCACGACAAAGTCACAGCCGTTCTCCCGCGCCGCTTTCGCGCCGCGCATGACCGTACTCTTGAGCGGATTCGCTTCGATTTCGGGAAACAGCGTCCAATCGACGCCCGCCTTTTTCAGTTGTTCTTCTGTCCGCGCCAGCGCGCCGTTTTTCCGCACCGACGTACCGTTGGATATGACGAGAAGCGCCTTTTTTCCGGGCATTTTCAGCGTATGCAGGTTGTTGAGCTCCCCGGCGCCGAAAAATACGCGCGTAGGAACATAAAAATGATAATTCATCTTCTTACCTCCGTTTGTTCGGGAACTGTGCCGTTGATTTCCGGTTGCCGTTTCCGATATTTTCAGACGGTCTCGTCCCCAAACGCTATACGCGCATATTATACAATTTTTTCGCTCCACAGTCAATCCCTTTGGGGAAATTTTCCGTCAGATCATGGCGCGAAGCTGCGTAAGCTTCTCCGCATTTTGCTGCGCTTTTGCGTCCAGCTCGTCAACTGTACCATAGCGGTTATCGTATTCCAGGCCCAGACGCTGCGCGCGCTGAAACTGTGCGATCTGCCTGTCGTATTCGGCAAACCAACGTTCCAATTCGCCGATCTCGTCGCATATTTTGCGCTTTTCCGCATTGCCGTTTTCGGTAAAGGTAAATTGTCCGTCGGCATAATGTACCGTATAATCGGAAAAAGCCTGAGCAATCTTTCTCGCGGTTTCATCGTCTACGGCAACCGTCATTCCCTGCGGCAAAAACTTCGCCGCTTCCTCGTTATCGTAAACGCCTTCTGCGTCTCCCCGATCGTTTAAGAGAATAATTCGCATATTTCCTCCTTATGATAACGCCATCCAGTACAGCGTTCCCGTAATGCTTTGTGCGCCCGCAGTCCCCGAAGAATAAAACGAGACTGTAAACGTCGTTGAAGATTTCGACGTGACATAGTAATTGGTGCCCTTATTGCTGGGCGAATAGAGTTGGAGAAAAATTTCCGCAGGCGACTCTCCCAATCCATGCGTAACGCTGACGCTGCTGCCGTTCACGGCCCGCGCGCCTGAAGTCCCCGTCAACGGCAGTTTTGACCAGACAGGGGCCACTGATGAACCGTTGCTTTTCAGAAAATAACCGTAAGTACCTCCCGAATTCGGAGCAAAAACGGTTGGAATCGTTACTTCCGCAGAACCGTCATATGTGACCGTCGTAGCGTTTACTTTAGCCGTCAGTTTATGCGAAACTTTTTCCGCAATTCCTCCGTCATTTGACGGCAGATCGATTACAATCTGCTCTGACCCGTCATATTCGGCGAGCAAGACACCGTCTCGAAAAACATTCAGCCTATGAGTTACTTTATCAGCGGAATCCGCAGTTTGGGCATGCACGGCTTCATCTGCATTGACTGCCGTGTCTGCGCTGACCGCATGCGTTGCGTTTGTCGCGCTTGTTGCGGTATTCGCCCGATCGGCATGCCCGACCAGAGTTTCTCCCTTTTCGATATCGTCAATGCGTATGCCGAGTTTGCTCGACTCTGCTTTCCACGCCGCGTTCTCTTCCGAAATTTTCGACTGCAATTCGCTCTTCGTCGCATATGTTTCGGGAATAGCCGCGCCGTTGGAATCCTGCTCCGCTTTCGTCGCCGTGTCCGCGCTCACTGCATGATCTGCATTCGTCGCGTTTGTCGCGGTATCCGCGGTTGCCGCATGATTAGCTTCCTGTGCGTGGGTTGCGCTTTCTGCATGGGTCGCTTCATCTGCATTGGTCGCATGAGCGGCTTCATTTGCATTGACTGCCGTGTCTGCGCTGACCGCGTGCGTTGCGTTCGACGCGGTTTCTGCCATATCCGCACTGACTGCATGCCCCGCATTGGTTGCACCTGTCGCGGTATCCGCATGATTTGCATGCCCGACCAAAGTCTCTCCCTTTTCGATATCGTCAATGCGTATACCGAGTTTGCTCGACTCCGCTTTCCACGCCGCGTTCTCTTCCGAAATTTTCGACTGCAATTCGCTCTTCGTCGCATACGTTTCGGGAATGGACGCTCCGTTTGAATCCTGTTCCGCTTTCGTTGCCGTGTCCGCGCTCACTGCATGCGCCGCATTCGTCGCGTTGGTCGCCGTATCTGCAGTTTCCGCATGATTTGCATTCGTCGCGGTTTCTGCCGTGTCCGCACTTTCAGAATGAGCGCACTCCGCGAGCATGAGCGCCGTACCGCCCGACTGCGTATAATGAAAAATTTCCGCCTTTCCGTCAGCGGAGCGGCGGATGAAGATTCCGCCGAATATGAGCGAATCACCGGGCTTCGTCTGCCCGATCGCTCCAACTTCGATGACCTGTCGTCCTTCGATGACGATTCCCTGTTTGCTGACCCTGACCGCCGAATACATTCCTTCCTTTACTTTGTCCCGAAAAATCGACCAGTCTTTTTCGTTAAGAAAGGACAAAATCTGCTCGTGAAGAGATGCGACGGGCTTTTCCGCGGGAACGGCATGCGCGCCTGCGCGGCAGCGCAGGCGGACGAATGTGGAAGCGATCTTTCTCGTCTCGTTCGCGGCGTAAACGCCAACGAGAACGCTGTCTGCGACAGCCGAGGAGACCGTCGGAAAGGCGCAATCGGTTCCGTCGAATCGCGTTTCCGTACAGCCGTCCGCCCAAATGACGACGGCGACGCGGTGCGTGAACTCTTCCCAATCGCCGTCAAGATCGAAATGCAGAAGATAGTCGCTGTTGAACGAGACTACCTCCTTGAAATCCGTCGAGGCGATCTTTTCCCCGACGGTGATCGTAATTGTCTGCGGCATTCAATACCTCCGTGATATAGTTCCAGGATACTCCGATTTTACCACAGAATACCGTTAATTTTTGTCTTTCCTGCCATTTTTACATGAAAAAACGCGGCTTTTTGCCGCGTTTTCCGATCGTTGTCCTATGTTTTATACGTTGACGCTTCCCGTTTCGCCGAGAAGATCTTTATGTCTGTCGAGAATGGGCTGAATCTCCGCTTCGATGAACTCCACCGTCTGCCTGGGCGCACGGCCGACAAACTTTTTCGCGTCGAGGATTTCGTCCAGCTTATCGTGTACGGGCGCAAACATTTTGTCCGCGCGGATGAGATCGATGAGATTGTTCTCCTTTCCCTCCTGCTTGACGTTTCTGCCCGCTTCCATGGAAAGCACACGGATACGCTCGTGAAGCTCCTGACGGTTCCCGCCCGCCTTCACGCATTCCATCATGATATTTTCCGTCGCCATGAAGGGCAGTTCCGCCGCAATGTGCTTCGCGATGACCTTCTCGTACACGACGAGATTTTCCGCGACGTTCATATAAATGTTGAGGACTGCGTCCACCGTCAGAAACGCCTGCGCGTTGACGATACGGCGGTTCGCGGAATCGTCCAGCGTGCGCTCGAACCACTGCGTGGAAGCCGTTACCGCACTGTTGATGGGAAGAGAAAGCATATAGCGCGCGAGAGATCCCATGCGTTCGCAACGCATCGGGTTGCGCTTGTATGCCATTGCGGAAGACCCGATCTGGCTCTTCTCGAACGGTTCCTCCACTTCCTTCATGTTCTGCAGAATGCGGATATCGTTGGAGAATTTATAAGCGCTCTGCGCGATCTGGGAAAGCACGCACAGCACGTTATAGTCGAATTTTCTCGGATAAGTCTGACCTGTCACGCCGTAAACCTTATCGTATCCCATTTTCGCGACGACGCGGCGTTCGAGTTCTTTGACCTTCTCGTCGTCTCCGTCAAAGAGATCGAGAAAGCTCGCCTGCGTGCCCGTCGTGCCCTTCACGCCGCGCAGTTTGAAATGGGAATAGAGATTCATGAGGTTCTCATAATCCATCTGAAGATCGTCCAGCCAGAGCGTGGCGCGCTTGCCCACCGTCGTGAGCTGCGCGGGCTGTAAATGCGTGAAACCGAGCGTGGGAACGTCCTTATATCTGAGGGCGAAATTTTTGAGTTTTTCCATCACGTTGACCAGCTTGCGCAGGATGATGTCAAGCCCGTCGCGCATGATGATAAGCTCGGAATTGCAGTCGACGAAACAGCTCGTCGCGCCGAGGTGGATGATGGGCATCGCGGCGGGCGCGGCTTCGCCGAACGTCTTGACGTGCGCCATGACGTCGTGGCGCACCTGCCGTTCGTATGCTTCCGCCTTTTCATAGTCGATGTCGTCGGCGTGCGCTTTCATCTGCGCGATCTGCTCGTCGGTGATGGGAAGTCCAAGCTCCTTTTCCGATTCCGCAAGCGCGATCCAGAGTTTTCTCCACAGGCGGAACCGCTTGTCGTCGCCAAAATTCTCCTGCATCTCGCGGCTCGCGTAACGGGTATTCAACGGGTTTACATATACGCTGTTGTCTGTCATTTTTCTCTCCTGCATCAGACGGTTTCGGGTTCGGGATATTCAACCCCGAACGTCTCCGCCGTGACCTTTTTCATCTTCTGTTCGCTGACGGGCTTATCGCGGAAATCCGTCTTTGTGTTCGCGATCGCGTCCACAACGTCCATCCCCTCGATCACTTTGCCGAACGCCGCGTACTGCCCGTCAAGGTAGGGCGCGTCCGCGTGCATGACGAAAAACTGCGATCCCGCGGAATTCGGATTCATCGCGCGCGCCATGGAAAGCACGCCGCGCTTATGGGCAAGCGTGTTTTTGAAGCCGTTGGACGTAAATTCGCCGCGGATACAGTATCCCGGTCCGCCTGTGCCGATCCCCTTGGGATCTCCGCCCTGGATCATAAAGCCCGCGATGACGCGGTGAAAGATTATGCCGTCGTAAAAGCCTTTTTTGACAAGCGAAAGGAAGTTGTTGACGGTATTGGGCGCAATTTCGGGATAGAGCTCCGCTTTGAACGTCTTTCCGTCCTGCATTTCAAACGTAACGATGGGATTCATATTCATTCCTCCGTATATTTTTCCACTTTTGTCCCCGCTTCGGCAAACAGCCGCATGGAGAATTCGTCGGGATAACCCTCTTTGTAGATGACGCGCGAGATGCCCGCATTGATGATCATCTTTGCGCAGATGACGCATGGCTGATGGGTGCAATACAGCGTCGCGCCGTTGATGTTGATCCCATAACGCGCCGCCTGAATGATTGCGTTCTGTTCGGCGTGCGCCGCAAAACACAGCTCCGCGCGCGTACCGCTCGGGATATTCATCTTCTCGCGCAAACACTCGCCGCGCTCGACGCATGATTTTATCCCGGCAGGCGCGCCGTTGTATCCCGTCGTCATCACCCGCTTTTCGCGCACGATCACCGCGCCCACCTGGCGGCGGATACAGCTCGACCATTCCGCGACCTCTTCGGTCAGATGCATGAACCGTTTATCCCATTTATCCATAAATTACCTCACTTCGACATATTATAGCATACCGCCGCCGCGACTGTCAATCTTTCTCTTTTCCTCTGCTCGCCGGACATGAAAAAATAAGCGTATTTTTTTACGGATAAGTGTTTGACAATGCGTTTATTATGTTTATAATAAAGAGGAATTTAGCAGAGCGTTAAAAACAGTGCTAATTTTTAAGGAAAATCTCAGGAGGTTTTGTTTTATGAATATCAGACCGTTGTTCGATAAGGTGGTCGTTGAAGCGGTTACCGTCGAAGAAAAGACGAAGAGCGGATTCTTCCTTCCCTCTTCCGCACAGGAAAAGCCGCAGACTTGCGTCGTCGTTGCCGTCGGCCCCGGCGGCGTCGTGGACGGAAAAGAAATCGTCATGCAGGTGAAGCCGGGCGATAAAGTCCTCTGCTCCAAGTATGCAGGAACCGATTTCAAAGTAGACGGAAAAGAATTCACCATCATCAAACAGAGCGACATTCTGGCAATCGTAGAATAAAATAATAAGGAGCATTCAATCATGGCTAAGCAGATCAAATACGGAGACGAGGCGAGAAAGGCGTTGGAAAAAGGCGTGAACGCCCTCGCCGATACGGTTAAAATCACGCTCGGTCCCAAGGGCAGAAACGTCGTTCTCGACAAGAAGTTCGGCGCTCCCCTCATCACCAACGACGGCGTGACCATTGCAAAGGAAGTCGAACTTCCCGATCCTTTCGAAAACATGGGCGCTCAGCTCGTCAAGGAAGTTTCCACCAAGACGAACGACGTCGCGGGCGACGGCACCACCACCGCGGTCGTCCTTGCACAGGCGATCATCCGCGAAGGACTCAAAAACCTCGCGGCAGGCGCAAATCCCATCATCCTGAAAAAGGGTATCGACCGCGCCGTTGCCGTTGCTGTCGATAAGGTCAAGGAAATCTCCAAGCCCGTCGACGGCAAGAAGGCGATCTCTCAGGTCGCTTCCATTTCCGCAGGCGACGAAACGGTCGGCGAACTCATCGCAAGCGCGATGGAGATCGTCGGGAAAGACGGCGTCATCACCGTTGAGGAAGGCAAGTCCATGACGACCGAGCTGACCACCGTCGAAGGCATGCAGTTCGACAGAGGTTACGCTTCCGCTTACATGGTCACCAACACCGACAAGATGGAAGCCGTTCTCGATAACCCCTATATCCTCATCACCGACAAGAAGATCTCCAACCTTCAGGAGATCCTGCCCATCGTTGAGCCCCTCGCTCAGCAGGGCGCAAGACTGCTCATCATTGCGGAAGACGTCGAAGGCGACGCGCTCGCGGCGCTCATCGTCAACAAACTCAAAGGCGTGTTCAACTGCGTTGCGGTCAAGGCGCCCGGCTTCGGCGACAGAAGAAAGGCGATGCTCGAAGACATCGCAATCCTGACGGGCGGCACGGTCATCTCCTCCGATCTCGGCTATGAGTTCAAGGACGTCACCATGGATATGCTCGGCAGAGCAAATCAGGTCAAGGTTGACAAGGACAACACCACCATCATCAACGGCGCAGGTTCTTCCGACGCGATCAAGGCGAGAGTCGCTTCCATCAAGGCGCAGATCGAAGTCACCACTTCCGATTACGACAGAGAGAAACTTCAGGAACGCCTTGCAAAACTCGCAGGCGGCGTAGCCGTCATCAATGTCGGCGCGGCGACCGAAGTCGAGATGAAAGAAAAGAAACTGCGCATCGACGACGCGCTTGCGGCAACGCGCGCGGCGGTCGAAGAAGGTTATGTCCCCGGCGGCGGCACGGCTCTGCTGTCCACGATCCCCGCTCTGAAAAAGCTGGTCGCTTCTCTGGAAGGCGACGAGAAGACTGGCGCGGCAATCATTCTCAAAGCGGTGGAAGAGCCCATCCGTCAGATCGCAAAGAACGCAGGGCTCGACGGCTCGGTCATCGTCGACAAGATCCTCACCAAGAACAAGCCCAACTTTGGTTTCGACGCGCTCAACAACAAGTATGTGGATATGGTCGAATCGGGCATCATCGACCCGACGAAAGTCACCCGTTCGGTTTTGCAGAATGCGGCGTCCGTCGCTTCCACTCTGCTTACGACGGAATCAGTCGTGACCGATATCCCCACCCCTCCCGCACCCGCGGCGCCTATGGGCGGCGGCGATATGGGCGGCATGTATTGATCTCATAAACCGTAATTTAACGCAAAGGAGAACGGCAAAATCATTTGCCGTTCTCCTTTTTTATGTATCAGAATGTCAGTTGTCCGTAGGGATAAAATCAGTTGATCTTATCATAACTGAACGTTCGACCGAACCCGCCCGTCCGCGCATTTCTTGCGGGCACGCAAAAATTTACAGAATGCAACGAAGAAGGCGATTCTCTTCCGTTTTCCCGCTTTTATCCCTGCGGATCCCAGATCATGATCTGTCCGAAACGGCATAATGGATATTCACGCCTCCGATATTATCCAGTTCGTCCACCTCTACCGCAGGATGTTGAAACAACGTGTTGTCCGCGATGAACGCATAGCATCCGTCGTATACTCCGTAATAGCACACCAGCTCAATATCCTCCGCGCGCGTAACCTCGCCTTTGTTGTTTTCGGTTTCCGCT
>CASGEQ010000070.1 GCA_949300535.1 uncultured Bacillota bacterium | reverse complement strand
TGGTGGAGATAACGAGATTCGAACTCGTGGCCTGTACGTTGCGAACGTACCGCTCTACCAACTGAGCCATATCCCCGTTTCAATGCTCTCAAATTATATCATAAATACGAAAAATTGCAAGCGTTTTTCAGGGGATTTCTTAAATTTTTTTTCTTACGCGTCCCGATTTATTTCTGATAGACGCTGTTTCCGCGCGAATCGACGGCGACGACGAGGGGATAGTCCTCGATTTCCAGACGGTGTACCGCTTCGCTCAGCAGGTCGGGGAACGCCACGCATTCGCTCTTTTTGATCGCGTTGCCGTAGATCGCGCCCGCGCCGCCGATCGCCGCAAAATAGACCTTTCCGTTGCGCACGAGCGCGGCGACGACTTCATCGCTCATCTCGCCTTTGCCGATCATCCCGCCTAAGCCCAGATCGAGCAGGCGGGGCGCAAAGCTGTTCATCCGCGCGGAAGTCGTCGGTCCGCAGCTCCCGCACGCCTTCCCTTCGGGCGCGGGACAAGGACCCGCATAATAGATGACGGAGCCTTCGAGCGGAAAGGGGAGCGCCTTTCCTTCGTCCAGATATTCAAAAATGCGCTTATGCGCGCAGTCGCGCGCCGTATAGACGACGCCCGAGAGGAGCACGCTGTCGCCGGCGTTCAGTTCGGCGAGCTGTTCATCGCTCAGCGGAAGAGTCAGACGTTTCATCTTCAAAGCTCCTCCTTCTCGCAACGCACGCAATGGCATTGGATATTCACCGCGACGGGCAGTCCCGCGATATGGGTGGGCGCGATCTCGCAGGATACGCCGATCGCCGTCACCTTGCCGCCGAAGCCCTGTGCGCCGATCGCAAGGGCGTTGATCTTTTCGAGCGCTTCTTTTTCGATGGACGCGACGTCCTCGCGCGGATTGACGGAGCCAACTTCGCGCGTGAGCGCTTTTTTGGCAAGAAATGCGCAGGAGTCGAAACATCCCCCGATCCCGACCCCGACATAGACGGGCGGACAGGGGCGGGATCCCGCCTCGCGGACGGTGTTCACGATCGCCTCCACGATGCCCGCTCTCCCTTGCGCGGGGGTGAGCATATACAGCCTGCTCATATTTTCGCTCCCGAAGCCTTTCGGCAGGCAGGTGACGCGGACGCGGTCGCCTTCCGTGATCTCGGTATGCAGATGCGCGGGCGTGTTGTCGGCGGTGTTCACGCGGGTGAGCGGATCGCAGATGCTCTTGCGGAAATTCCCGTCGCGATAGGCGCGGCGCACGCCGTCGTTGACCGCCTCCGCAAGCGGCGCGCCCGTAAGGCGGACGTCCTGACCGATCTCTAAAAGGATGACGCACATCCCCGTATCCTGGCAGACGGGCATATTTTCGCTCTGCGCCACGCGCTCGTTTTCGAGGAGGGTGGAGAGAGCGAATTTTGCCGCGCCCGTCTCCTGCGCTTCCGCACGGGAGAGGGCGGCTCGGCAGGACGGGGTGAGCGCAAGCCCCGCGCGGACGGCGAGGCGGTATACGCAGTCGGATATTTCTTTCGTATCGATTTCTCTCATGATCGTGACCTCGCCCTCTATTATATAAGAATTTTTTCAAAAAGCAAAGTTTTTGTTTGGATTTTTTTGCGATTTCCTGTATAATATCCGCATGAAAGAAAAGAATGCGCCAAACGAAGAACAATTCCGCGAGATCTGCCTGCGCGAAGCGGGGATGAGTTATTCCGTCTCGGCGGTCTTGCCCGTGATCCTTTCGCTGTTCGTCGTCTTCATCGCGCAGGCGGCGGGCGAGGGATACGAACAGTCGCAGTGGTATATCTACCTCAGTTTTCTGCTCCCGCAGATCTGTTTCGCGGCGGCGGCGTGTCTCTATTTCGTCCGCTCCAAGGCTTCGCTCCGCTCCGTATTCGGCGGGTGCCAATGGCAGTATTTTCTCATCGCGATCGTGTTACAGTTCGGACTGCTTTCCTTGTCCGAACTCAACGGACTTTTCCTCGAATTTCTTGCCCTGTTCGGCTACGAACAGTCGGCGATCTCACTGCCCGACCTCACGGGCTGGAATCTTTTGCCCGCCATGCTCGTCGTCGCAGTGCTTCCCGCCGTGCTGGAAGAGACGGTGTTCCGCGGCATCATCGCGGGGAATTTCCGCCGAAGCGGATGGGGCACGGCGGCGACCGTGCTCATCTCGGGCGCGATGTTTTCCCTGTTCCACACCAATCCCGCGCAGACCGTCTATCAGTTCGTCTGCGGCGTTTGTTTCGCCCTCGTGGCGTTGCGGTGCGGGAGCATCCTTCCCACCGTCGTTTCGCATTTTCTCAACAACGCGCTCGTTCTCGCGCTGTCGGCGGCGGGCTATTCGGACTTTCCCGATCCCGTCAAACTTCCGCTCTATATCGTCTCGGGCGTGTGCCTCGCCGCGTCCCTTGTTTATCTGATTTTTTTCGATAAAAACAATCGCGGCGGCAAGGGGATGAAGGGTTGGAGACTCTTTTTCCTCGGCGCGGCGGTTGGGCTCATCCTCTGCGCCGTGCTGTGGGGGAGCGTGCTGATCGCGGGGATCGTCGATGGTTAAGATCAATTTCGTCGTCGTCGGAAAACTCAAAGAGAGCTTTTATCGGGAAGCGGTGGCGGAATACGTCAAGCGTCTTTCCCGCTTTTGCAAAACGGAGATCCGCGAATTGCCCGAACGCGCCACGCTTGCGGAAGAGGCGGCGGATATTCTGCGCGCCCTGCGGGGATATACCTTCGCGCTCGCCGTCGAGGGGAAGGGGTGTTCTTCTCCGACGTTTGCGAAAAAACTGCGCGCATTGTGCGATCAGGGCAAGGAGATCTCCTTCGTCATCGGTTCGTCCTGCGGGTTGGACGAGTCCGTCAAACGCGCGGCGGACGAGTTGCTTTCTTTTTCCGAAATGACATTCCCGCATCAGCTCATGCGCGTCATTCTCGCCGAGCAGGTGTATCGCGCGTTCATGATCAACGCGGGCGCGGAATATCACAAGTAAACGCTTTTTTGTTCGCCTTCATACAATGAGGCGTGGATATTTATGAAGAAGTCGGAAGGTTTTATCTGCGGTATCGCGGCGAGAAGTGTCTGATCGGCAAAAGCGAAGAGGGGCGGGATCTTTATGCCTTTTTTGTCGGCGAAAAGAAATATCCCGTCGGCGTGTGCCAATGCGCGATGCACGCGCGGGAGCACATCACGGCGCGGTTGGGCATGGAGCAGATCGCGCGCGGGCTTTCGCAAGGCGGAGCGTGGGTGATCCCGCTCGTCAATCCGGACGGCGCGCTCCTGTGCGAGCGGGGCGCGGACAGCGTTTCTTCGCGATACCGCGCTTTTTTGCGCGGACTCAACGGGGGCGACGATTTCTCCCTCTGGAAGGCGAATGCGCGCGGCGTCGATCTCAACGTCAATTTTGACGCGCGTTGGGGAACGGGCGCGAAGAACGTGCGCTTTCCCGCTGCGGAAAATTACATCGGAAGCGCGCCCTTTTGCGCGGCGGAGAGCGCCGCGCTCCGCGATTTTACGTTGCGGGTGCGCCCGCAGTTTACCGTCAGCTATCACACGAAGGGCGGGGAGATCTATTGGAAATTCCGTCAGCCGCCGTGGCGCAGACGGCGGGATATGCGATATGCCCGCGCGTTGTCCGCATATACGGGGTATCCCCTGCGGGACGCGCCCCGTTCGGCGGGAGGCTATAAGGATTGGTGCATCCTGCGGCTGAAGATCCCAGCCTTTACCGTGGAAGCGGGGGACGATTCGCTTTCTCATCCGCTCGGCGGGGAGGCGCTGGAAGATATTGTAACGAGGAACGCGGGCGCACTCGCCGTGCTCGCAAAGGAACTGAGATGAACGAGGAATTTATGCGCGAGGCGCTTCGCCTTGCGGAAAAGGCGAAAAAAAAGGGGGAAGTCCCCATCGGAGCGGTCGTCGTATATCGCGGGAAGATCATCGGGCGCGGATATAACCTGCGCACGCGTTTGCAGATGGCGAGCGCGCACGCGGAAATGCGGGCGATCGACAAGGCGTGCAGGAAACTGCATTCTTGGCGCCTGCCCGAATCGGAGATCTACGTCACGCTCGAGCCCTGTCCCATGTGCATGGGCGCGATTTTGAACGCTCGCATCGACAAGGTGTATTTCGGCGCGTATGAACAGAAGGGGCGCAGTCTCACCGCAGAACTCGCCAACGCCAATCTTCTAAATCACACGGTGGAGGTGGAAGGAGGCGTCATGCAGGAGGAATGCGCGAAAGTGCTCAGCGATTTCTTTTCGGAGATGCGCCGCAGAGAAAAGGAAAAAAAGCAGAAGTCAAAGAAACAATAAAATACGCGCCGCGCTGTTTTATGAAAAACAGCGCGGCGCGGTTTCTTTTTGTAAGGAAGGGGAAAACCGTCATTTCTTCTGTTCGTCGGCTTCGTCCGCGTCTTCCTTCGTCCGCTTTTTTCGCAGGGAGGAAAGGCGCTGTCCGAGATCGGAGAAATCTTTTTTTAGGCGCTTGCGGTCTGCGACGGCAAGCACGGCAAACCCCGCGACGGCGATGAGCAGATAGAGGGGGATCGCATACCAGAGGATGGGCACATACGGTTTCCCCGTCGCCGCGTCGCCGAGGAAGACGTCTGGCGTAAGGGCAAAAATGATGTCGTTGATCACGCCGAACGAGGGGTTGGGGCGGATGCACCAGCCGGGGTTGAGGGAATCGAGCGTCGCCCAAAGGTCGCCCGCGGGATCGCCGTACATCCCCAGGGAAAAGCATACGACGTCGTTCACGAGGATGATCGCGAGCATCAGATAGTAGAGAAAGGGCAGTTTCCAAAAACTCCGCCAATTCAGGCGATGAAGCCCGAGGAGGGGCGGCAATGCCGAAGTGAGGAACAGAAGTCCGTGACAGAAATAGAAGCGGAACGCTTCCCACTGAAAGACGGTCTGCCCGATGAACCAATAGGGGACGAGCATGGCGCCCATGCCCGCCGCGCATCCGAGGCAGGCGATGAAGTCCTTCCATACGCCGCTCTTCGTGAAGAAGACGACGGGAGAGGCGATGATGAGAAAGGCGCAGATGTTATACGCCGTGTTGATGGCGGCGAACCCCTGCCCGTAATACTGCGGATAGATCACGCTCTTGAACAGGTGCTGGGCGAGGTTGACGAAGAGCAGGACGGCGACGACGATCTTTTTCGTCCGCACGGAGCGGCGGCGCAAAAGGAAATACAGCCCCGCGGTGAGAAATACGGGGATGAGAAAACACACGAAATATGCAAACGATCCGTAGTTGATCGTCGACAGAGAGAGAAGTGCGAAATGCGTCATGTCTTTTCCGTAGTATGTTTTGTTCCCGATCATTATAACACAGCGCCCGCGCGAATGCAAGGGAAAAGGGCGAATAATAAAAAATTGAGGGGCGGCGCGCAAAAAAACGCCGCCTCGCGCGCCCGTATCCCGTTCGGGCACATTCGCGTTGAGAAGGACAGAAAAAGAACCGCTCCCCGTGCGGGGAGCGGTCGGTCAGAGCAGTTCGCTCAGAAGGTCGGTCATATCGTACAGCCCGGGGCGCTTCCCGATGAGCCATGCGGCGGCTTTCAGAGCGCCCGAAGCGAACACCTTTCTCGACCGTGCGGAATGGGAAAGGGTGACGATCTCGTCTTCGCCTGCGAACATGACTTCGTGTTCGCCGACGATCGTCCCGCCGCGCACGGCGTGGACGCCGATTTCGCTCTTCTCGCGCGCGCCGACGTTTCCGTGCCGTCCGAACACGGGGTGTTTGCTGTTGCCGAAGCCCTCGTTCACGCTCTGTTCGAGCATGAGCGCGGTGCCGGAGGGCGCGTCTTTTTTCTGATTGTGGTGCCGTTCGATGATCTCCGCGTCAAACCCGTTGCCGAGAAATTCCGCCGCTTTTTTGGCGAGGAATTGCAAAAGGTTTACGCCGACGGAGAGGTTCCCCGTCTTGAAGATCGCGATCTTTTTCGCATATTCCGCGATGAGCGCGAGGTCGGAGTCCGAATATCCCGTCGAGGCAAGCACGATGTTCACGCTCCGTTCCGCGCAGAAGGCGAGCCGCTCTCCGAGCGCGTTCGCGGAGGAGAAGTCGATCACGACATCGGGCGTTTGCGTCACCTGGGAAAAGGAAGGGAAGACGGGATAAGGCATGGGGGCGGGGTACAGATCGACGCCGCAGACGATCTCCGCGCCCGCCGCCTGAGCGACTTCCGTCACGTTTTTTCCCATTTTGCCGCAGGCGCCGCAGAGCAGGATCTTCATGCCTTCACCGCCTTCATGCCGTAAGCGCGGAGCGCGTCCGCCATGACCTTTTTGTGCGCTTCTTCCAGCTCGGTGAGAGGCCCTCTGGGGATGCCCGCATCGAACCCGAGCATGACCATGCCCGCTTTGGCGGGGATGGGGTTGACTTCGGTGAAGCAGGCGTCGATGAGGGGCAGGAGCGCGTCCTGCAAGCGGTTGGCTTCTGCGAGATCGCCGCGCGCGAATGCGTTATAGAACTGCTTGACGCCCGCGGGCACGAGGTTGGAGGCGACGGAGATGAGCCCCGCTCCGCCGATCGCGAGAATGGGCAGGTTGAGGTTGTCGTCGCCCGAATACAGATCGCACTTGCCGCGGATCCTGCGCATGGTCTCGCAGATCTGCTCCATATTGCCGCACGCCTCTTTGACGCCCGCCATGTTGGGGATCTCCGCGAGCCGCTCCATGGTGGCGGGCAGGATGTTCACGCCCGTACGGGGCGGAACGTTATAGCAGATGACGGGGATCTTCACCGCGCCGCACACCGCCTTGTAATATTCGTAAATGCCGTTCTGCGTGCATTTGTTGTAATAGGGGGTGACGACGAGCAGTCCGTCCGCGCCCATCTTTTCCGCTTTCTTGCTCGCTTCGATCGCCTTCGCGGTGCTGTTGCTGCCCGAACCGAACACGATCTTCGCGCGGCCTTTCGCGCGTTCGACGGTGAAGCGCATGACCTCTTCTTTTTCCGCTTCCGTCATGGTCGCGGGTTCGCCCGTGGTGCCGAGCACGACGAGCACGTCCGTGCCGCCTTCGATCTGATAGTCGATCATCTTCCCGAACGCGTCGAAGTTGATGCCGCCCTCCGCGAGGAAGGGGGTGATCATTGCCGTTGCCGTTCCCTTGAAAAATCCAGTCATAATCGCTCCTTATCGTTACAGTGTATGTCCCGACGCGCAAAATTGATTTTTCTTTGCGTTCGGGCGAGTTTTGCCGCCGCGCTTAGAATGCGTCAGTCGAAATATCCCTTCGCCGCGAGCAGTTCCGCGAGCAGGACCGCGCCGCCCGCCGCCCCGCGCAGGGTGTTGTGCGAAAAGCCGATGAATTTATAGTCGAAGAGAGTGTCCTCTCTCAGCCGTCCCGCGCAGACCGCCATGCCGCGCTCGGTCATGCGGTCGAGCTTGGGCTGAGGGCGGTTGTCTTCCTCGAAATAATGGATGAACTGCTTGGGCGCGGAGGGGAGTCCGAGTTTTTGCGGTTCGCCCGCATAGTTTGCCCATGCGCTGAGGATCTCCTCCTTGGTCGGCTTTTTCTCGAAGGAGACGAAGACTGCCGCTGTGTGACCGTCGGATACGGGTACGCGCAAGCACTGCGCGGTGATGACGGGCGCGGTCGCGTTCATGATGCCGTCGCCTTCCGCCTTGCCCCAGATCTTGAGCGGTTCCACTTCGCTCTTTTCCTCTTCGCCGCCGATGTAGGGGATGACGTTATCTACGATCTCGGGCATGGTCTCGAACGTCTTTCCCGCGCCGGAGATCGCCTGATAGGTGCAGACCGCCGCGCTTTTCACGCCGAAAGAGAGCAGGGGGTGGAGCAGGGGGACGTACGATTGCAGCGAGCAGTTGCTCTTGACTGCGATGAAACCGCGCTTGGTCCCGAGGCGCTTTCTCTGCGCCGCGATCACGGAAAGGTGATCGGCGTTGATCTCGGGAATGATCATGGGCACGTCCTTGGTGGCGCGGTGCGCGGAATTGTTGGAGACCACGGGGATCTCGAGCTTCGCGTACTTTTCTTCCAGCGCCTTCGTCTCGTCCTTCTTCATGTTGACGGCGCAGAAGACGAAATCCACCTTGCCGACGAGCCGCTCTGCGTCCGCTTCCGCGTCGAGAACGACGATGTCCTTTGCATATTCGGGGATGGGGGAGCTCATCGCCCATTTTTCGCCGACCGCTTCGGGATATTTCTTTCCCGCGCTACGCGCGGAAGCGAGAAGGCAGACGGGCTCGAACCAGGGGTGCCCGTCGAGAAGGGTGACAAAACGCTGTCCGACCATACCTGTGGCGCCGATGACGCCGACTTTCCATTTTTTCACGGTAAATTCCTCCGTATGACAAAAATTGATTTGCATAAAAAAAGCGGTGATCCGTCACCGCAAGTTACACCCGTTTCCGCTATTTGCCGAAAAGTGCTCCACCGCAGTGACAGTGATGAAGGTATTATCCCTCATCCCCAGCGCACAGACGAAAGGGGAAGCGCGCTTCGGCGGAGATACCCTTTCTCCGTCGATGCGAGCGAAAAGCCTTCCTTTTCTCTCGACGGATACTCATGTTCGTCCGCTCCTCTGTTCAGCGAAATTATTTTATCATACGCTCACAGAAATGTCAAAGAATTTGCCCGATTTTAATTGAAATATTTTTCGATTTGTAGTACAATACCATTGTTGCAGAAACGGGGATCCCGTTTTTGCAGAAGATACCCACTTTTCGGAGTTGATAAATTATGGCAAACGCAGAACACAAAGGGCTGATCGCCCGTTGGCTGGAAGGAAAGGAGCGCAGCGAGGATTACGCGCGCAGTACGCTTCCCACCAACCGCTGGTCGCTCTTTTGGGATATTCTGAAAGGGAGACTGGGCAAACTCATCCTCATCAATCTGCTCGTTCTCGTCACCTTCGCGCCCATCGTCGCGATCCTCATTTTCAGATATATCAGCATCATCGCGAACGGCGCGGTCGGCCCGTTCGGATCTGGGCTCGGCGTGGGGTATCCCGTCATCCCCGAGATCTCGGGTGCAGCGGAGCTCCTGCTCATGCGCATCGACAACGTCTATTACGCGCTCTTGCTTCCCGCGGCGTTCATCGCGGCGCTCGGGCTTTCGGGCGGGATGTACATCATCCGCAATATGCTGTGGACGGAAGGCATTTTCTTCGCGAACGATTTCCTTCGCGGCATCCGCCGCAATTATTGGAACGTGCTGGAAAGCACGCTCATCCTCACGGTGCTTTTCTATGTGACCGCCTCGATGAGCGATCTTGCCAACCTCTATGTGGTGCTCGGCGCGAAGGGGTACGGGTGGTTCATCGCGGGTAAGGTCGCGGGATACATCATCCTCGCGCTCGCCCTGCTCGTCTGCCTGTGGATGATCTCGCTCGGCGTGAACTATAAACAGGGGCCTTGGGCGCTCTTCCGCAATGCGTTCATCATGACGATCGCGACGTTCCCGCAGACCGTCTTCTTTGCGGCGATCGCGCTTTTGCCCGTCATCCTGCTCATTTCCGGCGTGATGTGGCTGATGGCGTTCGGCATCGTCTGGCTTCTGCTTCTCGGATTCTCGCACGCCATGCTCGTGTGGATGGATTTCTCGCAGTGGGCGTTCGACAAATTCGTCAATCCCAAGCTCGCAAACGCGCCCATCGGCAGAGGGCTTTACAAGAAGGACGGCCGCAAGGACGGCGACGCTTCCGTGAGCGCGTCGATCGAGGAGAGTAAGGCGATGGCGGAATACCGCCGCATGATCGTGGCGCAGGGCAAGTCCAAGCTTGTTTCCCGTCCCATCAAACCCATCGACGACGGCATGGAAGTGTATCAGCTTCCCGAATCCTTCTCCCGCGACGATCTCCGCCGCCTGAAAGAGAGCAAAGCGGCGATCGAAGAGGACGTGAAGGCGTACGAGGAAGAACATAAGGACGAGGAAAAATACGTCGAATACAACAGACAGTTTGAGGAGCGCGAAAAGGCGTTGAGGGAAGAGGATGAAGGCAAGAAGAAAAAGAAAGTCCGTCCGCCCAAGATGCTCAACAAGCGCAAATGAGGAGTGTTATGCCGCAGGCGTACGATTCGCTCGCCGAATGGTTTGAATATCTCAATGACGACTGCGACTATGAGAAATGGTCGCAGTATTTTATTCGGGGGCTTTCCGCGCTCGGCGCGGGGAAAAAGGGGCTCGAAGTGGGCTGCGGGAGCGGATATTTCTGCCGCGCGCTCGCCAAAGAGGGCTATGTCATGACGGGGACGGACATTTCCGCGCCCATGCTGGACGTTGCCGCGAAAAAGGCGCGTGAGGCGGGCGTGAGGGCGGAATTCGTCCTGTCCGACGTCCTCAGACTGCATACGCCCGAGCGTTACGACTTTGCGCTCGCGCCCAACGATTGTTTCAATTACATCCCGCAGGAAAAGCTCGCGCAGGCGTTCCGCCGTGTGGCGGACTGTCTGAAAAAAGGCGCAATTTTTTGGTTCGACATCAGCTCGGCGGGAAAATTGCGCGGAAAAGTGGGGGATAATATCTTTGCGGACGACAGAGAGGAAGTGACCTATCTGTGTTTCAGCAAATTACGCGGGGAAAGCGTGGAGATGGACGTGACGCTGTTCGCGCGGCAGGCGGACGGGCGGTTCGTCCGTTCGGACGAAAAGCACGTCCAATATATCCATGAGGAGGACGACGTCCTTTCCGCTTTGCGCGCGGCGGGGTTCGCGCCGATCGCCGTCGAAGGACATCTCGGCGAGGAGAAAGCGGGAAGCGACCGGATCAACTTTCTATGCAGAAGGGCATAAGCAAGATCTGTAAAACGCTCATTTTCGGCGGCGAAGTCTCGCTCGCCGTGCTGGATACGACCGCGCTCGTGAACGAGGCGATCCGCATCCACCGCCTTACACCCGTCGCGGCCGCCGCGCTGGGCAGGACGCTGACCGCGTCCGCCTATCTTTGCAGCTGGCTCAAAGGGGAAGACGATTCGCTTTCCGTCACGATCAAGGGCGGCGGCGCGGGCGGACAGATCGGCGTTTCGGGCGACGCTTCTCTGGGGATGCGCGGATTCATCGAACATCCCGACATCTCTCTGCCGCCCCGCGCGGACGGCAAGCTGGACGTGGGCGCGTGCGTGGGCAGAGACGGCACGCTCACCGTCATCCGCGAGGAAAAGGGCGCCATGCCGTTCGTGGGGACGTGCGAACTCGTCTCGGGCGAGATCGCGGAGGACTTTTCCTCCTATTTCTTTGTCAGCGAACAGCGCCCGACGGCGTTTGCGCTGGGCGTGAAGATCTCTCCCGAAGGGAAATGCGTCGGTGCGGGCGGGGTGATCCTGCAACCGCTTCCCGGGGCGAGCGAAGGGAGCGTTTCGAAGGCGGAAGAGGAGATCGCCAAGTATTCCGCCGTGAGCGCGCTCATCGCGGAAAAGGGCGCGGAAGGGATCCTGCGCGGCGATTTCGGCGCGGAAGACTGGACGGAGCGGGAGATCGTCTACCGTTGCCATTGTTCGCGGGAAAAGATCGCGGACATTCTCCGCTCCATGGGCAGGGACGAGCTTGAAACCATCGTGCGCGAGGACGGAAAGGTCTCCGTGCATTGCCACTATTGCAATACCGACTACGATTTCTACGAAAAGGACGTCGCGGAGCTGTTCCGCGGCGGGGAGTGATATGCGCAAGGACGATAAAATTCAAAAACTCGATTTCAGCGACGAATTTCTCCTGGAAAGCGCCTCGCGGCGGCTGGACGCGGGCGATCATTTCGGCGCGCTCACCATGCTCAACAAGCGGAACGGGATGTACGAAAAAAACTGCGACGCGGCGGTGCTCGCGGCGGACATCTACGAGAGCATGGAGCTTTATGCGCTCGCGGTGGACGCCTGGTTCCACTTCCTCGATACCTGCAACGAGGCAGATTTCCCCGAAGGGTACGAGGGGCTCGCCGTCAATTACATGAACATGGGCAACGAAGCGCAGTCTGCGTTTTACTATAACAAACTCATCACGACGGACGAGGAGATGTCCGCCGAGAGCAAGCTGGAGATCATGCGGATGTTCGCCAAGCCGGCGAAGCCCCGCCTGCGCGTGGTGTATCCTCCCGAAGAGCGGGATGACGCCGAGGACGTGCAAAGAGGGGTGTTCTTTCTGAAAACGGGACAGCTCTCGGAAGCGAAGAACGCCTTTTCCGACATCGAAAAGGGAAGCCCCAACTATGCGACGGCGCGCGGGCTTTCCGCGGTCTGCTCCCTCTTGCAGGGGAACAGCCGCCTTGCGGAGGAGGAATGCCTGCAACTGCTCGAAGAACATCCCGATGACGTGCAGGCGCTGTCCACCTATTCCGCGGTGCTGTCCGAACAGGGCAGGGAAAAGGAGAGCCGCCGCGTCGCCGCCCGCCTCGCGCAGATCGAGACGGATTCGACGGACGAGCTGTATAAGATCGCGACCGTACTCTGCGAGAACGACATGGACGAGGACGCATACAGAGTGCTTTCCCGCCTGAAAGAGAAACTGCCCTACGACAACAACATCCTGTATTTTTACGCGGTGGCGGCATACCGCACGGGGAAGGAAGAGGAAGCGATCGACTCGCTCGACCGCCTCTGCACGATCTACCCGCATGCGGCGGTGGCGCGGTACTATCTCACGCGGATGCGCGAGGCGCGCGACGGGGAGAGGAAGGCGGAGACCACCTATTATTACCGCGTTCCGCAGGCGGAATATGAGACGGTCAAGAATTTTCTTTCCGCGGTATCTGCGGCGTCTCCCGAGGAAGCGGCGCAGGTATCGGGACTGCCCGACATGGAGGAATTCCTCTGGATCGCCTTCGACGAGATGGACGGGCGGGACGCGAAATTGCAGGAGCTCGCCCTCAAAGTGGCGGACCAGTGCCGTCTCGACGCCTTCCTGCGCGACATCCTGTTGGATTTTCAGGGCAACGACGGCATGAAACTCGAGCTTCTGGAAAGGCTCGCCGCTCGCAACGAGGAAAATTCCTTCGGCACCGTGCTCGGGCATATCTACAAGGAATTTTTCACGCATAAGATCGCGATCGGGAACCGCAAATACAAGGCGTTCATGAAGGCGTTTTCCCTCGCTTATGCCCGCTACGGACTGCTCGGCGAAGAGAACGAACGCAAGCTTTGTTCGGCGGCGGAAGAGACCTATCGCGAACTCGCCGACCGCGAGGCATGGGATTATATGGACGAAACGGCGGAACTTGCCTGCGTGATCTATCGCGAAGCGCACCTTCGCGACGGAGAACGGACGCTTTCGGCAATGGCGGAACTGTTCGACGCAAAAGAGCCGATCGTGAAAGACATCCTCGATCAGATCCTCTGAGGGAAAAGGAGAAATGCGAATGAAACTCATCGACTTTGACGGAATGTTTGACGAAAAGCTCGCCGAGTATATCGAGGCGAACGAGGGGAAATACAGCGAAAAGCAGTGGGAATCGGTCATCCCCAAATTGTATGCGAAATTCGGGGACACCTTCATCAAGAGCGCGGGGAACACGCCCAAGGGGTATTATGCCGCGATGTCGGACGAGGAACTGACCGAAACGCTCGTCCGTCACGTAAAGGAGGCGGTGCCCGTCTCCGACTTTCTGTGCCGCGAGTTGGAAAAGCGCGACTGCCCCGAAAGCCTTCTGCGCCTTCTTTCGAGCGACGACGAACAGCTCCTCACACTTGCCGTGAACACGGCGGGCGGAAACCCCAAAGCGTTCGGCGCCTATCTCGACATCATCGCGGGCGATCACGACGAAGAGATCAAAGACACGGTCGCAGATCAGATCAAATCCAATGCCGATCCCGCAAAGGAAAAGGCGCTCGAACTGTACGGAAAGGGGATCGCGCCCGAATACATGCTGGAGATCCTTTCCCGTTGCAGTCAGAAAGACGACCGCGTGTTCGACGTATTGATCAAAGAGTTCCGCACCGCGCCCGATGAAATCCCCATGCACGCGAGCTACCTCGCCGCATACGGCGACGCGCGCGCTCTGCCCGTCCTGCTGGATACCATCGCGCGCGAGGACATCAATTACGTCGAATTTCAGGAGCTCAAATACGCCATCGAGGCGCTCGGCGGCGAATATACCGAAACGCGCGACTTTTCGGACGATCCCTATTACCGCGAGGTGATGGAGCAATCGCAGATGACGCCCGATTTTTCCGAGCCGCCTAAGACGGACGCCTGAGCCTATTTTCAGAAAAACCGCATAATCGAACAGCCTTCGCCATATAGTATTCAAGCAAAGTATTTGCGGCGGAGGCTTTTTGTTTATGGAAAATTACGACGTCTACGAGGACATCGCCGCCCGCACGGGCGGAGAAATTTACATCGGCGTGGTGGGGCCCGTCCGCACGGGAAAATCCACGTTCATCAAGCGCTTTATGGAACAGATGGTCATTCCCTATGTTTCGGGCGCGGGCAAGACGAGGATGGTCGACGAGCTTCCGCAGTCCGCGGCGGGAAAGACGGTAATGACGACCGAGCCCAAATTCGTGCCCGACGAGGCGGCGAAGATCGAAGTGCGCGGCGCGGAGGCGCACGTGAGACTTATCGACTGCGTGGGCTTTCCCGCGGAAGGCGCGAACGGGTTCGAAGAGGACGGAAAACCCCGCCTGGTCAAAACGCCGTGGTCGGAATCTCCCATGCCCTTTGACCGCGCCGCGGAAGAGGGGACGCGCCGCGTCATCCGCGAGCATTCGACCATCGGCATCCTGGTGACGACGGACGGCTCCGTCACCGATCTTCCCCGTTCCGCTTATGAAGAAGGGGAGAAAAAGGCGGCGCAGGAGCTTTCCGAGATCGGCAAGCCCTATCTCATCCTGATGAACTGCCGCCGCCCGTCGGAGGCGGAAGGGCTCTGCGCGGCGTTGGAAGAAAAATACGGTGCGCCCGTCGTCGCGCTCAACGCGGAAGAGGCGACGGCGGAAGAACTTGCCGAGGTGCTCGGCAGGGTGCTCTTCGAGTTCCCCGTCGTTTCCGTCGACATCGACATTCCCGATTGGATGCGCGCGCTGGACGCGGATACGCCGCTCGTCGCCGAATTGCTCGCGGGAGTGCGTTCGGTCGCGCCGAAGATCTCCAAAATGAGCGATTGCGCGCTTCTGGACGCGCTGTTCGCGGACAGCGGGAAACTGCTTCCGCCCGTGAGCGTGACGCCCGACCTCGCCACGGGGAAGGTGTCCTGCCGCGTGGAAGCGCGGGAGGGGGTGTTCTACGAGGTGCTCTCCGAGCAGTGCGGCGAGGAGATCGCAGACGATTTTGCGCTCATGAGCTACGTCTCGTCCCTTTCGGAGGCAAAAAAACTGTACGAGAGGGTGCGTCAGGCGTTTGCCGACGCGCAGGCGTACGGATACGGCATCGTCTCGCCCGACGGCGGGGAGATGAATCTCGCCGATCCGCGCGTGGTGAAGATGGGCGGACAGTTCGGCGTGGATCTCAAAGCGGACGCACCGAGCTATCATATCATCCGCGTGGACGTCAACGGGCAGGTGCGCCCCACGCTGGGCAACGAGGAACAGAGCGAGGCGTTCGTCAGGGAGCTTTCGCAGCAGTTGCAGACGCAGCCCGAACGCGCCTGGAATACGAATATGTTCGGAAGGACGCTCAGGGAGATGCTGGGCGAGGAATTGTACGTCAAGAACCGCTCCATGGCGGAAACGGTGCAGAAAAAGATGCGCAGGACGCTCACGCGCATCGTCAACGAGGGCAAGGGCGGCGTGATCTGTATCTTGCTTTAAGAAAAAAGAGGCGCGCAGGCGCCTCTTTTTTCGTGCTCCGCGGGAAAGACGGCGGCAGCTGTACGGCGGCGGCGCGGCCGTCGGCGGGAATGGCGGCGGGGAAAAAAAATTTATAAATATTTTCACCGTAGGTATTGCAATTTCCTCTGTTTTTCTTTATAATATTGATGTACTTGTGTATAAAACAAACAAGGGGTGGATTTATGGATTCAAAAGTGAAGAAAATGATCGAGAGCGGTAAGACCGCGCTCGGCATCGAGTTCGGCTCTACGCGGATCAAGGCGATCCTCGTGGACGAGAACAACCTTCCCATCGCTTCGGGCAGCCACGACTGGGAGAACCGTCACGACAACGGGATCTGGACGTATACGCTCGATGACATTCACACGGGGTTGCAGGATTGCTATCGCAAGATGGCGGCGGACGTCAAGGCGAAATACGGCGTGACGCTCACCACGATCGGCGCGATCGGCTTCTCCGCGATGATGCACGGATACATGGTATTCGACCGCGACGGAAAGCTGCTCGTTCCCTTCCGCACCTGGCGCAACAACAACGCGGCGCCCGCGGCGGAAAAACTCACCGAGCTGCTCAACTATCATATTCCCGCGCGTTGGTCGGTCGCGCACCTGTATCAGGCGATCCTCAACGGAGAGGAGCACGTCGATAAGATCGCGTTCCAGACCACGCTCGAAGGCTATGTCCACTGGATGCTGACGGGAAAAAAGGTCATCGGCATCGGCGAGGCGTCGGGGATGTTCCCGATCGACATCAAGACCAAAAAATACAACGCGACCATGCTCAAACAGTTCAACGACCTGGTCGCGGACAAGCATCTTCCCTTCAAGATCGAGGACATTCTTCCCGAGATCCTCGTCGCGGGCGAAGAGGCGGGCAGACTGACGGAGGAGGGCGCGAAGCTGCTCGATCCGTCGGGAAACCTCAAAGCGGGCATCCCGCTCTGTCCTCCCGAAGGGGACGCGGGCACGGGTATGGTCGCGACCAACAGCGTCAAGCAGCGCACGGGCAACGTTTCCGCGGGAACGTCAGTGTTCGCGATGATCGTGCTGGAAAAGGAACTGTCCAAGGCGTATCCCGAGATCGACCTCGTGACGACGCCCGTGGGCGATCTCGTCGGCATGGTCCACTGCAACAACTGCACCTCCGACATCAACGGCTGGGTGGGGCTGTTCGGCGAATTCGCCAAACTCGCAGGCGTGGAGATCTCCAAGCCCGCGCTCTACGATATGCTCTATTTCGAATCGGAAAAGGGCGACAAAGATTGCGGCGGACTTCTGGCGTATAACTACGTCTCCAACGAACACATCACGCAGGTGGACAAGGGCAGACCGCTCTTCGTGCGTACGTCCGAGAGCAAATTTACGCTCGCGAACGTCATGCGCGCGCATCTGTTCGCGTCGCTCGGCGCGCTCAAAGTCGGATGCGACATCATGCTCAAAGAGGAAGGCGTCAAGCTGGACGCGATCACGGGACACGGCGGACTGTTCAAGACGGAACGCGTGGGGCAGAGCTATCTCGCGGCGGCGATCAACGCGCCCGTCACCGTCATGAAGACGGCGGGCGAAGGCGGCGCATGGGGCATCGCGATCCTCGCGAATTACGTCATCACCAAGGACAAGGACGAGAGCCTCGAAGACTACCTCGCGAACAAGGTGTTTGCGGGACAGGAAGGCGTCACGCTGGCGCCCGATCCCGAAGACGTCAAGGGCTTCGACGAATTTGCAAAGCGCTATGTCGAAGGACTTCCCATCGTCCGTCAGGCGGTCGTTTCCATGAAATAAGGGAAAACCATAAGGAGTGGAGAAATAAATTATGCTGGAAAAATTAAAGGAAAAGGTACTCAAAGCCAACCTCGATCTCGTGAAGAACAAGCTCGTGCTCTTCACCTGGGGCAACGTGTCGGAGATCGACCGCGAGAGCGGGCTCATCGTCATCAAGCCGTCGGGCGTCGAGTATGACGACATGAAACCCGAAGATATGGTCGTCGTCGACCTCAACGGCAAAGTGGTGGAAGGCGATCTTCGCCCCTCATCCGATACGCCGACGCACATCGAGTTCTACAAGGCGTTCCCCGACGTGGGCGGCGTCACGCACACCCATTCCACCTTTGCGACCGCATGGGCGCAGGCGGGACGGAGCATTCCCTTCTACGGCACCACGCACGCCGACTATTTCTACGGCGACATTCCCTGCGCGCGTTCCCTTACCAAAGAGGAGATCGAAGGGGAATACGAAAAGAACACCGGGCTTGCGATCATCGAAAAGTTCCGTCAGGACGGCTTGAAGCCGCTCGAAGTTCCCGGCGTGCTCATCAAGAGCCACGGCGTGTTCTCGTTCGGCAAGGACGGCGACAACGCGGTCTATAACGCGACGGTCATTGAAGAGGTCGCGAAGATGGCGACGATTACCGAAGCGGTAAATCCGCAGGTCACCCGCGCCGATCAGTTCATGATGGACAAGCACTATATGCGCAAACACGGCAAGAACGCTTATTACGGACAGACAAAAAAGAAATAAGCGATCTCCCCGCCGACGGCGGGGAAGGACGGGCGCCCGCCCGATTTCAAACATAAAAACCATATTATAATTAAGGAAAGAGGTAATATCATGAAAGAAAAAGTAGTTTACTGGCTGACCGGTTCCCAGACGCTTTACGGAGACGACGTCCTCGCGCACGTCGCGCAACACTCCAAGGAAATGGCGGATTACGTCAACGAGAAGATGCCCGTCACCGTCAAATATCTCACCACCTGCAAGAGCTCGGAAGAGATCATTGCGGCGGTGAAGCAGGTCAATGCGGATGAGAACTGCGTCGGTATCATCACCTGGTGCCATACCTTCTCGCCCGCGAAGATGTGGATCAAGGGACTGCACATGTTGCAGAAACCCATGTGCCATTTCGCGACGCAGTACAACGAAAAGCTGCCTTACGATACCATCGACATGGATTTCATGAACGAAAATCAGGCGGCGCACGGCGACAGAGAATTCGGCTATATCGTTTCCCGTCTGAGAATGGACAACAAGGTCATTGTCGGATACTATAAGGATGAAGCGGCGCTCAAAGAGCTCGCGGCTTGGTGTAAAGTCGCGGCGGGCTACGCGTTCTCCAAGACGGTCAAAGTCTGCCGTTTCTCGGACAACATGCGCAACGTCGCAGTCACCGAAGGCGACAAGGTAGAAGCGCACATCAGCTTCGGCTGGGAAGTAGACTACTATCCCGTGGGCGATCTCGTCGAGTACGTCGAGAAGGTCACCGAAAAGGAAGTGGACGCGCTCATGGCGGAATATGCCAAGAAATATACCATGGGCACCGACCGCGTGGACGTCGTCCGCGAGCAGGCGAAGTATGAGATCGCGATCGACAAGTTCTGCAAGGATAAGGGCGGCTATATCGGTATCGTCGATCACTTCGGCGCATTGAAGGGGCTCAATCAGCTTCCCGGACTTGCCATTCAGGACTTGCAGAGCAAGGGCTACGGCTTCGGCGCGGAAGGCGACTGGAAGATCGCGGCGCTCGGCGCGGTCATGCAGTATATGGCAGGACAGAAGGGCACCGGTCTGATGGAGGACTACACCTACGATCTCAAAGACGGGCTTTGCCTCGGTGCGCATATGCTCGAAGTTTCTCCTCAGTTCGCGGCGACCAAACCCGAAATTCAGGTGCATCCGCTCGGGATCGGCGGCAAGAGCGATCCCGCGCGTCTTGTATTCGAGGGCATTTCCGCTCCCGAAGCGGTCGCGGTGTCCATGATCGATATGGGCGATCGCATGCGCCTCATCGTGCAGAAGATCGAGCTTATCAAATATCCCAAGAAGATGCCCAACCTTCCCGTCGGCGGTCTGATGTGGAAGTATAAGCCCAACTTCAAGGAAGGGGTTGCGGCATGGATTTATGCGGGCGGCGCGCATCATACCGTCGTTTCCTCGCAGCTTTCCGTGCAGGATATGGTCGACCTCGGCAATATGTGGGGCATCGAAGTCATCGTCATCGACGAGCATACGGAGATCAACCAGTTCAAGAAAGATCTCATGTATTCCGACGTCATCTGGAAAAACAAATAATCCGTCCGGCGGAACAATCTGCGCGGCGGAACCCCGTTGAAAGCGGCAAGGGCGGCATTGAAAAATGCCGCTCTTTTCAAAAAGCGGAAAATGCGCCTGTCAATGCGGCGCTCGGTAAAACGCGCGGAAAGGAGAGTTATGTTCAATCGTAAATATATTTTCGGAGATACCGCCGTATACTATGCGGAAACGCCCGTCGAAGGGCACGAGGGCAAGACGGTGATCGGATTTGCCGTTTATCCCGCCGACCTCCCCGTCAAAGCGGATGAGCTGCACTGCGATTCCCTGGTGCAGGCCGCGTTTGCGGGCGATGAGAATCTCATCGACTATACGCAGGGGTTGACTATGCGAAACCGCTCGTCCACGCTTCTTTTCGTCACGGAACAGACGGCGGACGAGACGTCCGTGACGACGCGCCTTTCGGACGGCGCGGGAAACGACTATGTGCATTATCTTGAATATTCCCCCGCGACGGGCGTGCTTTCCGTTCATGTGCGCTATGAGAACAATACGGGAAAAACCCGCCTTCTCGAAATGTTGGAAAGCTTTTCGATCAGCGGGATTGCCGCGACGGGAGAGGACGATCTTTCCACGCGCGGGCTTACTCTGCACCGCATGACGAGCGCGTGGTCGCGGGAATGTCGCCTCAAAAGCGACAGTTTTTCCCATTTGGGGCTGGATATGAGCTGGGCGCGTTACGGCGTCAAATGCGAAAAATTCGGCCAGCGCGGTACGATGCCCGTGCGCGATTACTATCCGTTTGCGGCGATCGAGGATAAAAAGGGAGTGATTCTGGGCGTCACCATGGAAGCGCCCTATTCCTGGCAGATGGAAGTGTATCAGGAAAAAGAGACATGCGCGCTTTCGGGCGGACTGGGCGATTACGAGTTCGCGCATTGGCGCAAGGAAATTATGCCGGGAGAGTGCTTTGAAACGCACAAAGCATTTTTTGCGGTAAAGCGTTCGGGCGGGGTGAACGCCGTCTGCAACGCGCTGCTGCACGAAGCGGATTCCCGCCTCTGCGTTCCCGAAAGCGAAGAGGAGATGCCCGTATTGTTCAATGAGTATTGCACGACGTGGGGGTGCCCCTCCGAGGAGAATATCGAAGCCATTCTCGCCGCACTCGCGCCTTTCCCGATCGGCTATTTCATGATCGATTGCGGATGGTATAAGCCCGACGACAAAGGCTGGCTGAATGCAATCGGGGATTGGAATCAGAGCAGACTGCTCTTCCCTGCGGGGATTGCACGGGTGGTGGATAAAATCCGTGCGGCAGGCATGAAGGCGGGTGTCTGGTTCGAGTTTGAAGTTGCGGGGCGCGACAGCGAATGCTTTGAAAGGCGCGATCTGCTTCTGACGCGCGACGGCTTTCCGCTCACCTCCAAAAACCGCCGTTTTCTCGATCTGAGAAAAGAGGAAGTCAAAGAGTATCTTTCCGGGAAGATGCTTGCCTTTCTGAAAGACAATCGCTTTGAGTACATCAAGATAGACTATAACGACAATATCGGAATCGGGTGCGACAGCGCGGACGGCGCCGCGGTCGGGGAAGGCGGACGGCAGATCGCGGAAGAAAGCGTGGACTATATCGCGCGCATCTGCGAAACGGTGCCGGGAATGGTTGTCGAGAACTGCTCGTCGGGCGGAAGCCGTATCGAGCCTTACCGCATGAGCAAGGTGTCCATGTGCTCGTTTTCGGACGCGCACGAATGCGCCGAGATTCCGCTCGTCGCGGCGAATGTTTCCCGCGTGGTGCCCGCGCGTCAGTCGCAGATCTGGGCGGTCCTGCGCGAAAAAGACAGCCTTTCGCGCGTCATTTATTCACTGTGCGCGGCGTTTATCGGGCGCGTATGCCTTTCGGGCGACGTCCTGAATCTGCCTCCCGAAAAGATAAAGTGCATTTCCGACGGTCTGGATTTTTACCGTGAGGTCAAAGATATCGTGCGCTGCGGCGATATTTCCCTCATCGACTGCGATGTGGAATATTACCGTAAACCGATCGGGCGGCAGATTTACGTCAAGGATTTCGGAAACCGCAGGCTGGTCATTGTTCACCGACTGGAAGGGCGCGGGGATATTGCCGTTTGCGCAAAGGGCTATCGGTTGGAACGCGCGTTTACGGATCTCGCTTATGAGTGTAAGGACGGTAAATTTGTCGTTTATGACGGCGGGGAATACCGCGCAGGTGCGTTTTTGCTGGTAAAAGAGGCGTGAAATTGCGCGAAAACGGTTTGGCCCGTTGACTTTCCGCCGCAGATTTTTTATAATAGTTGCTGAAAAGAGCGGCGGAGGTTCGGATTCATCCGCAGGCGGACGTTGTCAAAAACGGAGCTGCGCGGTTCGGAAAATGCGCCGACCATATTTCCCGACGGCCGCAGGACGTTTCGGAAGACGGAACGGTTATTATATTATAATTGGGCAAGCGGGAACGAAAAAGACGTGCAGGTCTGTTTTTTATAAGAAATAAAGGGGAGAAAGATGGATTATAAAACAGCGGAGCGCATATTGAGGGCGCACGGACAGGAGCAGGTTCTCCGCTATTACGGGGAACTTTCGGAGGAAGAGAAAAGGAGCCTCCTCTCGCAGATCGAAAAAATAGACTGGAATACGATCGCTTTGTATTCCCATCCCGAAAATTTAAGCGGAACGGGCAAGATTCAACCGATCTCGGGGCTGAAAATAGCGGATATCGAGCGCCGCCGCGCGGAATTTCTGTCGTGCGGAACGGAGATCGTGAAAAGCGGAAAAGTAGGCGCCGTCATGCTGGCGGGCGGACAGGGGACGCGGCTCGGCTCCGATTCGCCCAAAGGCGCGTACGATATCGGGATTACGCGCCCCGTCTATATTTTCGAACGGCTCATCCGTAATTTGCAGGGCGTATGCAGAGAGTGCGGGGCGATCGTTCCGCTTTATATCATGGTCAGTGAAAAGAACGAAGCGGAAACGCGCGCGTTCCTGAAAGAACACGACTATTTCGGATATCCCGCGGACAGCATTTACTTTTTCTGTCAGGAACTCGCGCCCGGAGTGGACGAAAACGGGAAACTGTTCCTTGAATCCAAGGGCAGCCTCGCGCTTTCGCCCAACGGCAACGGCGGGTGGTACTCTTCGCTCGTCCGCGCAGGACTGGACAAAGACCTTCAGGCGCGCGGCGTGGAATGGCTGAACGTGTTTGCGGTGGATAACGTGTTGCAGCGGATTGCCGATCCCGTTTTTGTGGGCGCGACTGCGCTGAGCGGAAGAAACTGCGGCGCAAAGGTGGTCCTCAAAGCCGAGCCGCATGAGCGCGTCGGCGTGCTTTGTCTGGAAGACGGCAAGCCGAATATCATCGAATATTACGAACTGACCGAGGAGATGGCGAACGCGCGCGACGAGTCGGGCGATCTCGCGTTTTGTTACGGGGTCATCCTCAATTACCTGTTCCGCACGGATGTGCTCAAAGAAATTGCCGATCGGCGCATTCCCGTTCACGTCGTGAAAAAGCACATTCCGTATCTGGACGAGGCGGGAAATTATGTCATTCCCGAAAAGGAAAACGGCTATAAGTTCGAAACGCTTATTCTGGACATGGTGCGGCTGGCGGGCAGCTGTCTGCCGTTTGAAGTGGTGCGCGAGCGCGAATTTGCGCCGATCAAAAATAAAACGGGAGTGGACAGCGTGGAAACGGCGCGCGTTCTCCTCGAAAAAAACGGAGTGAAACTTTAATGGAAGAAGAAGCAAGCAAAGAAGTCCTCGCTTTTTTGGAACAACTCATGAAACTCAACCGATCGCTGGTGGAGATTTTCAAAACGGCGAACGTCGAGCTGTTCACGGACATGAACCGCACGATCAAGGAAATGTACCGCATTCAGCACGGCAGCGCGGATTCCGCCCTGCAGGCGATTGACGAAGAATGCAATGTGATTTACAGGAATTTCGACATGATCATTTCCGTGCTCCGCACGACGGAAAACGGAGAGATCGACAAGGGTGCGGAAAGTGCGCTGAATAAATTCCTGCACAATATCAACGAGGCGACGGTAAATATCGCCGCAATGTTCGGACTTATCTGAGGAGGAGCGTATGAAGGTCAGAATTTTCGCCGATGCCAATCTGAAGATCGGCGCGATCGACGAGCACATTTACGGCTCGTTCATCGAACATCTGGGAAGAGCGGTTTACGAAGGGATCTATGAGCCCGGGCATCCGACTGCGGACAAGGACGGATTCCGCGGAGACGTGGCGGAACTCATCAAAGAGCTTTCCGTTCCCATCGTGCGTTATCCGGGCGGGAATTTCCTCTCGGGTTATCGCTGGGAAGACGGGATCGGACCGCGCGAAAAGCGTCCCGTGAGGCTGGATCTTGCCTGGTTTACCACCGAAACGAATGAATTCGGTACGGACGAGTTCATGAAGTGGTGCAAAAAAACGGGAATCGAGCCGATGATGGCGGTGAATATGGGAACGGCGGGGATTATGGACGCCGCGCATCTCGTCGAATACTGCAATCATGCGGGCGGAACGCAATATTCCGACCTGCGGCGGGAATACGGTTCCCAAGAGCCGTACCGCGTGAAATATTGGTGTATCGGAAACGAGATGGACGGTCCCTGGCAAATCGGACATCTCTCTGCGGACGATTACGGCAAAAAAGCGCTGGAAGCGGCAAAAGTCATGCGGTGGAGCAACGGAGAAATGGACGGCAACCCCGGACCTGACGGTAAATTGAAGCTGATCGTTTCCGGATCTTCCAATCACGAAATGCCCACGTTTCCCGAATGGGACAGGACGGTGCTGGAACACACGTACAAGGAGATCGATCTTTTGTCCATGCACCGCTATTACATGTACAGCGACAAGCGCAAACGTCCGCTTGAAGATTTCCTCGGCAGCGCGGACGATATGGACGAGTATATCGGCACGCTGCGCGCGACCATCGAGTACGTTCGCGCGAAAGTGCGTTCTCAAAAGAGAGTGGGGATTTCCTTTGACGAATGGAACATCTGGACGGTCAGCGCGCCGAGAACGGAGCCGCTCTGGAAGCGCGTGCCGCATCTTCTCGAAGACGTCTATACCTTCCAGGACAGCCTTGTCTTTGCGGGGCTTATAAACACGCTTCTGAGAAATTGCGACGTCGTCAAAGCCGCCTGCCTTGCGCAGCTGGTCAATGTAATTGCGCCGATCATGACAAAAAAGGGAGGCGGGACGTTCCGTCAGACGATCTTTTATCCCTTCTGCTATGTGGCGAACAACGCCCGCGGAGAGACGGTACGCACGATATCCGATTCGGACAGTTTTGAGAATATGTACGGGACGGCTCGGTATATCAACGAGGCGGTCACGCACAATCCCGAAAAGCGGGAAGTCAACGTATTTCTCTGCAATTACGCACAGAAATCGCGCGACGTCGAGCTTGAATTGCGTTCGTTCGGCAAGCTCGCGGCGGCGGATTATGTGGAAATGACGTGCAATAACCTGTTTGCCGTCAACGGATTCGACCATCCCGATACTGTCGTACCGCATAAAAAGGATCTTCCGTCCGTCAGGGGCGGCTCAAAGGTGTCGCTCAGACTTCCCGCCATGAGCTGGAGTTTTTTCAAATTTACCTATTAAAGAAATTTCATCAAGGAGATCTGCGTAAGATAAGTTATGGCAAGACGAAGAAAAACAAGCGCGCGCCGCGCCGCAGAAAAAACTCTGCGTGGTACGCGGGGAATATTGATCGCAATATTAATTATTTTGATTATTATTGCTGTTTTGATTGGCGGGTACTATTATTTCTTTATCAAAGAAGGTAAAACGTGGGACGATCTGCTCGCAATGCTGAATCCGCCTCAGACGGAGCAACCGGGCGGAGAAGAGCCTGAACCCGAACCCGAGCCTGAACCTGAGCCTGAACCTGAGCCTAGCGTGCCGGGCGGTACGGTCGAGACGGGGGAGTTGTCCATTCATTTCATGGAGCTCGGCAATAAATATACGGGCGACAGCACGCTCATCAAGATCGGGGATACCGAAGTGCTCATCGACGCGGGTTCGCGGCAAAATTCGGCGGCATCGCTTGTTCCGTATATCAGCCAATACTGCACGGACGGCGTACTCGAATACGTCATTGCAACGCATGCGCATCAGGACCATATCGCGGGATTTGTCGGCACGACGACTGCGCCCGGGATCTTTGAGAGTTTTGAGTGTAAAACAATCATTGATTTCCCATTGACCAATGCGGACACGAACATTTATGAGAGATATGTGGAAGAGCGCGATGCGGAAGTGGCGGCGGGTGCAACGCATTATACCGCTCTGCAATGCTGGAATAACGAAGACGGCGCGCAGCGTTCCTATCAGCTCGCGGACGATGTCACATTGAATATTCTTTACAGCTATTATTACGAGAACGAATCCTCCAACGAAAACGAGTATTCCGTCTGTGTTTTGCTTACGCAGGGTGATTACAATTATCTGTTTACGGGCGATTTGGAAGAGGACGGAGAGGAATACCTCATTGAATATAACGAGCTTCCTCATTGCAAGCTGTTTAAGGGTGGGCACCACGGTTCCTATACGGCGTCGGGGGAAAAATTATTGTCCGTCATTCAACCCGAAGTCGTGTGTGTATGTTGCTGTGCAGGATCGCCCGAATATACGTCCGAATCCGATAATACCTTCCCTTCGCAGGAATTTATCGACCGCGTGGCGAAATACACCGATCAGATATTCTGTACCTCGCTCGCGACGGGCGTCGATCTGGAAGGTAAGAAATGGGAGTATACGTCAATGAACGGCAATATAGTCGTCACATCGGACGGAATCGATTTTACCGTCGTCGGGAGCAACAATTCGACCATTCTCAAAGATACGGAATGGTTCAAAGCCAACCGCACCTGGCCCGAAACGACGGAAGGGGCATAAAAGTACATAGCAGCAAAGCCGCCGCGCGGATAAAATCCGCGCGGCGGCTTTCCGTATGGAGCAAGGGGAGCGCTTTCTGTATTTATAGGCGGAACCCTTCACATTTTTTTGAAACGAAAACAAGTTCCCGGTGTCTGAAAAACGCAAACGTCCGACCGTTCGGTCGGACGTTCCGCAAATTATTCGGTCAGTTCGTCGAGGAGTTCAAAGTAATTTTCAAACGTCTTTTTACAGCATGCGGGATTTTCGATCGTCACGTTGCCCGTCTTTAATCCGATCAGCGCAAACGCCATCGCCACGCGGTGATCGCCGAAAGTCTGTACCGTGCCGCCTCGGACGGGGGCGGGGCGGATGACGATGTCGTCGCCGCTGATCTCGGCGGGAACGCCGAGCGCGTTGAGGTTGACGGTGATCGCCTGCATTCGGTCGCATTCCTGCAAACGGATATGCCCGACGTTGCGGATATGCGTTTCGCTTGTCGCAAAGGGGGCGAGGGCGGCGACGGTCAGCGCCTGATCGGAAAAATCCTTCATGTCCGCGTCGAATCCGCCGAAGGAGGCGACGCCGCGCCCGTCCGCGAGCAATCCTTCGTCCGTCTGTGTGAAGCGGACGCCCTTGTCTTTGAGCAGATCGAGGAATTTCATATCGCCCTGCATGCTGTCCTGTTGCACGCCGCGAACGAGCACGCGCGTGCGGAAAAGCAGGGAGAGCGCGTAGAAATAGCACGCACCCGAGACGTCGGGTTCGATCTCATAATGCGCGGGGGGATTGTCGGAGGGAGATACGACGATCTCGTCGCCCTTGCGATCGAAGGGGACATTGAACGCCGTCAAAAGGCGGAGGGTAATTCCGATATAACTGCCGTGCGTGCGGGAACCTGTCAGGCGCAGGGTGAACGGGTGGTCGAGCGCGCCTGCCGCCATCAGAAGCGCGCTGGCGTATTGCGAACTCTTTTCGGTGTCTGCCGTTATCGAAGATGCGGTAATCCCTCCCGAGCGCAGGCGGAAGGGGAAACGGTCGGCTTCCTCTAAACATTCGATCTGCACGCCCGCTTCGCGCAGAAGATCGAGGATCTCCTTCATCGGGCGGCGTTTCATCTGCTCGGACGCGTCCAGCATATAATCTCCGCCGCAGAAAGCGAGCGCAACGGTGAGAAACCGCGCCGCCGTTCCCGCGCTTTCCACGTTGATCGAGGCGCGTTTTTCGGGTATATTCCCGCCGCAGCCGAAGACGAGGAGCGTATTCTCTCTGCGTTCAACGCGGATTCCGAGCGCGACGAGGCAGTTGAGGAACGCGCGGGTATCCTCGCTCAACGCCCCGCCCGTAAGCGCCACCGTACCGCGGGAAAGCGCGGCGAGCAGGAGCGCGCGGTTGGTGATGCTCTTGGACGCGGGCACGGAGACGGTCACCGTATCCTTCGGATGAAATTTTCGCACCGAATAATATTCATTCATAACGCTTGAATTATACCAAAAAATACGGTCAAGGTCAAGAAGTTTGCCTTTCTGCCGATAAATGCAGGTGATTTTCTTGTAAAAATGCAAAAAAGATGGTATAATCATACAAAGCCGCGCATAAGCGGAGGACAGGCGGAAAAGGGCCATGGACGAAATTATTCTCATTCGCAGCCGCAGAAAGACGGTATCGCTCACCGTGAACGAACGGGGAGAAGCGATCGTCCGCGCGCCGCTGTTCATGCCGCAGCGAGAGATTTCCGCTTTCGTGCGCAAGCATGAGATTTGGATCGAAAAAAAACGGCAGGAATGCGCCCGCGCCGAAAAGGTGAGTTTTCGGGACGGGGACACGCTGTGCCTGTTCGGTCGGGAATACTTGATTTGCGAGGGCAGGAGCCGCATTTCGGGCGGCAAACTCTTTCTTCCCGCCGCGGAACGGGGCAAAGCGCTCGTGCGCCTGTTAAAACGCCTGACGGCGCAGGAGATGGGCGAACGGACGAGAATGACAGCGGAGAGGTACGGATTCTCATACAATGCCGTGCGCGTATCTTCCGCGCGGACGCGCTGGGGCTCGTGTAACCGCAGGGGAATGATCGCGTATTCCTTCCGCACGGCGTTTCTGCCTGCGGAACTTGCCGAATACGTCGTGGTGCACGAACTGTGCCATACCCGGCATTTCGATCACAGCAAGGCGTTCTGGGCGGAAGTCGCCCTTATTCTTCCCGATTGGCGGGAACGCAGAAAAAAACTCAAAGAATGCGGGGCGGTCATGCGCATCCCGTTCGACGAATGATAAGAAGGTAACCTATGAAAATATCCGAGATCTTAAAACGGGGCGTTCCGACCCTTTCTTTCGAGGTGTTTCCTCCCAAGACGCAGGACAGCTATGCGACCGTGCAGAGCGCGGTGGACGAGATCGTGCGCCTGAAACCCGATTTTATGTCGGTCACGTTCGGTGCGGCGGGAAATACGAGCAAATATACGCTGGATATCGCGAAGGAGATCCTCTCCAAGGGCACGACGCCGCTCGCGCACCTCACTTGCGTGAATTCGTCCGAGGCGGCGATAACCGAACTTCTCAATAAAATGCGCGAAGCGGGCGTGGAGAACGTCATGGCGCTCCGCGGGGATATCCCCGCAGGCGGCGAGACGCAGCCCCGCGCTTATCGGTACGCGTCCGAACTCGTGGCGCGTATCCGCAGAGAAGGGGATTTCTGTATCGGCGCGGCGTGCTATCCAGAGGGACACGTCGAGTCGTCGGGGCGCAGGCAAGATATCGCGCACCTCAAAGAAAAAGTGGACGCGGGTGTGGATTTTCTCACCACGCAGATGTTTTTCGACAACAATATTTTGTATAATTTTCTCTATCAGATCAGGGAAGCGGGGATTACCGTTCCCGTCGTCGCGGGGATTATGCCCGTGACCAATCCCAAACAGATCGCGCGTATCTGCGCGCTGTCGGGAACGTATCTCCCCGAACGGTTCAAACGTATCGTCGACCGCTACGGCGACAGCCCCGCGGCGATGCTGCAGGCGGGTATTGCTTATGCGACGGAGCAGATCATCGACCTTTACGCCAACGGCGTGAACGCCGTTCACGTCTATTCGATGAATAAACCTCGGGTCGCGGCGAAAATCCGCGACAACCTGAGCGAGATCGTCGGAAAATGAGTTTGAGAAGATGTTATCCCGAATTGAATTTTCCCGAAAAAGAGGCGCTCCGATATCTGGGATACCGCTCGATTCCGCCGACCGCGGAACTGCTGGCGGAATTGGAAAAAGTGCGCGCGGAAATAAAGAGGATGATGTCTCCCGCGGTGTGTTATGCGCGCGTGCCCGTTGCGAAAGAGGACGGAGAAGTCGTTCTTTCCCTCGTCCGCACGTCAAGCGAAGGATTAAAGCGCAATCTTCACGGGTGCGGGGAAGCGGTGCTGTTCGCGGCGACAATCGGGATCGGTGCCGACCGCGTGCTTGCCCGATATGCGCATACCGACCCCTTACGGGAAGCGATGGCGCAGGCGATCGGGGCGGCGTATGCCGAGGAGCTGTGCGATGAATTCTGCCGCGATCTCGCAAGGGAATGCGCGCCGCTTTATACCCGTCCGCGCTTTTCGCCCGGATACGGAGATTTCCCTCTCGCGGCACAGCGGGAATTTTTCGCTTTGCTTTCGCCCGAACGGGAGATCGGGGTCACGCTGAACGAATCTCTTTTGATGTCGCCGACCAAGTCGGTGACGGCGGTCGTGGGATTGAGCGAAACGCCCTGCCGCCCCAACGCGCGCTGCGCGGATTGTGAAAGAACGGACTGCGCCTTCCGCGCGGCCGATAAGGATTGAATCATGGATATTTTACAGGCGATCAGGCGCGGATTTTTCTTCTTCGACGGCGGCATGGGTACGCTGTTGCAGGAGCGCGGACTGCGCGCGGGCGAACTTCCCGAGCGGTGGAATCTCACGCATGCGGAAGAGATCGTCCGCATTCACTCGGAATACCTCGCGGCGGGAGCGGACGCGGTCACCACAAATACCTTCGGGGCGAACGCCCTCAAATTTGACAATGAGGAACTCCAAGCGGTCATAGACGGCGCGCTTTCCTGCGCGCGCAAGGCGACGGAGCAGGCGGGCAGAGGATATGTGCTGTTCGATATCGGACCGTCGGGGAAACTGCTGCGCCCGTACGGAGATCTCGATTTCGAGGACGCGGTAGAACTGTTTGCAAAGACGGTGCGTTTGATCGGCGACCGTGCGGACGCCATCCTCATCGAGACGATGAACGACAGTTACGAGACCAAAGCGGCGGTGCTGGCGGCGAAGGAAAACTCCGCGCTCCCCGTCTTTGTCACCAACGTTTACGGCGCGGACGGAAAGCTGATGACGGGCGCGGATATCCCCGCCATGGTCGCGCTTCTGGAAGGGCTGGGCGTGGACGCGCTCGGCATGAACTGTTCGCTCGGTTCCGCGCAGATGGCGCGGCTCCTGCCGCAGATGTATGCGGAGAGCTCGATTCCCGTCATCGTGCAGCCAAACGCAGGGCTGCCCCGCGAGGAGAACGGGAAGACGGTCTACGACGAGGACGAGGCGTTTTTTGCGGAAAATCTTCTTTTCTGCGCGAAGAACGGCGCGCGGATCCTGGGCGGGTGCTGCGGCACGACGCCCGCATATATCCGCCGCACGGCGGATACAATAAAGGGGACGACTCCGCTCCCCGTCGTCATGCGGGAAAAATCGGTCGTATCTTCCTATACCCATGCCGTGGAGCTGGGGAACGTCCCCGTGCTCATCGGGGAACGCATCAATCCCACGGGCAAGAAATTGCTCAAACAGGCGCTCCGCGAGAGAAACAGCGAGTATATCCTCAATGAGGCGCTCGGACAGGAGAAGGCGGGCGCGCATATCCTGGACGTGAACGTCGGATTGCCCGATCTTGACGAGGCGGAAACGCTCGTCCGCGTCATGTGCGCGTTGCAGGAAGTGACTGCGCTTCCTCTGCAGCTGGACAGCTCTTCGCCCGGGGCGCTCGCGCGCGCGATGCGCCGTTATAACGGCAAACCGATGGTCAATTCGGTCAACGGCAAGCGAAGCTCGATGAAAGAGATATTCCCGCTCGTGAAAAAATACGGCGGGCTTGTCGTCGCGCTCACGCTGGACGAAAAGGGGATCCCCGCGACGGCGGAGGGGCGGCTCCGCATTGCGCGCAAAATCCTGCGCGCGGCAGAAAAATACGGGATTTCCCGCAAAGATATCATTTTCGACCCGCTCGCGATGGCGGTCAGCGCGGATCCGACCGCGCCCCGCGTCACGCTGGGCGCGCTCTCGCTCATCCGCGAAAAATTGGGCGCGAATACCGTGCTCGGCGTTTCCAACGTTTCGTTCGGACTTCCCAACCGCGATTTCATCACGTCCGCATTCTTCGCGCTTGCGCTGGACCGCGGGCTTTCCGCGGCGATCATGAATCCGTTTTCCGCGGAGATGGTCAAGACATACCGCAGTTTTCTCGCGCTTACGGGCGCGGACGAGAACTGCTCGGAATATATTGCTTTTGCTTCTTCCGTTGCCTCTTCTTTATCGGCGGCGCCCGTCAAAGCGGAGAATGCTCCGACGGAAGGGCTGCACGGCGCGATCGTACGCGGGCTCAAAGAGCAGGCGGCGGCGAGCGCAAAAGAGCTGTTGAAGGGAAAGAGCGCATTGGAGATCATCGATTCCGAAATCGTCCCCGCACTCGACGAAGTCGGAAAAGGCTTTGAAGAAAAGCGCATTTTCCTGCCCCAGCTTTTAATGAGCGCGGAGGCGGCGAAAGCGGCGTTTTCCGAGATACGCGGACATCTTTCGCAGACGGGTGGAAAGGAACAGACCAGGTGCGCCGTCGTTCTTGCGACCGTCGAGGGGGATATCCACGATATCGGGAAGAACATCGTAAAGGCGCTTTTGGAGAACTATTCCTTCCGCGTGATCGATCTCGGGCGGGACGTGCCCCCCGAAACGATCGTCCGCGCGGCGGAAGAGAGCGGCGCGCCCGTCGTCGGGCTGTCCGCACTCATGACGACCACCGTTCCCGCGATGGAACGCACCATCCGCCTTTTGCGCGAACGGGTGCCCGACTGCAAGGTGATCGTAGGCGGCGCGGTGCTCACCGAAGACTATGCGAAGAAGATCGGCGCGGACGCATATGGAAAGGACGCGATGGCGTCCGTCCGTTACTGTGAAGAAATCGACCGTTTGGCAAAATAATGCCGCGGCTGTACGGAGGAAAAATCGGATGAAGATCGTCGTTTCGGGATTGGGAATCATCGGCGCGTCGCTGTGCGCGTCCCTGCGCGCGGCGGGGTATCCCGTTTACGGAAAAAACAGGAGCGCGGATGTCGTCGCATACGCGCTGGAACATGGAATGATCGACGGCGAAGCCCGCTCGTTTGAGGACGCGGACGTCGTATTTCTCGCGCTTCCGCCCGCGGTCACGCTGAGGGAGCTGGATACGGCGCAGTTCAAAGACGGCGCGATCGTCGCGGATATCTGCGGCGTGAAGGGCGTTCTCGAAAAATTGGTCTATTCCCGTCCGCGCAACTACCGCTATGTCGGCACGCACCCGATGGCGGGCAAGGAGACGAGCGGGATCCGTTCGGCGAGCGCGACCCTCTTTAAAGGCGCGAATTTCATCGTCACGCCCTGCGAAAATACCGATCCCGAAGCGCTCGAAACGGTGGAAACGCTTGCTCGCGCCATGGGGTTCGGGCGTATCGTGCATTGCTCCGCCGCGGAGCATGACCGCAGAATCGCGATCACGTCTCAGCTTGCGCATATCGTATCCAACGCGTATGTGAAAAGCCCTTATGCCGCGAAGAGCTCGGGCTTTACGGGCGGGAGTTTTCAGGATATGACGCGCATTGCGGGCGTGGACGAAAATCTTTGGACGGAGCTCTATTTCTATAACCGCGACGCCCTGCTCGAAGAAACGGAAGGGCTGATCGCGCGGCTTTGCGAATATCGCGACGCGCTTGCGGCAAATGACGAGGAAAAAATGCGCGCGCTGCTCCGCGAAGGCCGCGAAAAACGCGAAGAAATCAAACGCGGCCGTTAAATTTTCTAAAAAACGGCTTCTTTTCATTTACAAAAAAGAGATTATGCTTTATAATAGGGACAATGGAAAAGTGTGAAATCACGATCTGGACGCATTCGGAGGGGAAGATGACCCATATCCGTACGGTCGGAACGGAGGAGCGCACGCAGGACGGCTTTCGCCTTTCCTATTTTCAGGAAGGGGATCCCGTCTTTCTGGACGCGTGCGGAGACGTTCTCTCGGTGACGAGAGGGGGCGGATTCCCGTTTTCTCTCTCCTGCAAGCAGGGGGAGGAAACCGCACTCGTTTTGCGGCTGGGCGACGATGAGGGCAGCGTTCCCGTCTTCACACACCGCTGCGGCGTGCATTCGGCGTCGGACGGGACCGGGATCAGACTGGATTATGAAGTGCGCTATCCCGGGCGCTTTCAGAAAATTTCGATGAAAATCAAGGTAAAAATCATTTCGGAGGAAAAATGAAAATACGATACTTGGGACACTCCTGTTTCGTTCTGACAGAGAGCACGGGCACGACGATCGTGACCGACCCGTACGGCAATATCGGTTATGAAATGCCGTCCGTCAAAGCCGACGCGGTAACGGTGAGTCATTCCCATTACGACCACAACAACGTGAAAGCATTGCTCGGCAGCCCCATTGTGCTGAACAAAGAGGGCACGCATGAGGTCGACGGCGTGGAGATCACGGGAATCAAGAGTTTCCATGATGACGAACAAGGCGAACAGCGCGGCGACAATATCATCTTCAAGTTCCGCATGGACGGGCTGGATATCTGTCACCTCGGCGATCTGGGCGAGGAATGCTCTTCTTCGCTCCTTGAAATGATTCTGCCCGTCAACGTGCTTCTCATTCCCGTCGGCGGGAACTATACGATCAACGCCGAACAGGCAAAGGAATACGTTGACCGTATCATGCCCGAAATCGTGATACCGATGCATTACAAGACGAAGGGACTCAAATTGGACATCGACAAACCGGATGAGTTTTTGAGTCAGTTCGACGATGAAGAAGTGGAATATCTGGAAAGCGGCGAGCTGGAACTGTTCCGCGACGACATTACCGAAGAAAGCACAAAAATTATCATGATGGAGAAGTATCAGTGACAGACTTTAAGACGGCGGCAGAGCGTTATCGCGAAGTGCTCGACCCTCTTCCCATTCATTCCCTGCGCATCGTGGGGCGGGAAGTAGGGGTTCGGACGCCTTCCGCGCGCTCGAAATCCGATCTTACCGAAGCGATCATCGGGGTGCTGGCGGGAAATATTGCGCCTGTGGGGAAATCCAACCGCGGCGCTCCCATCAAAGAAGAGTATCTCGATCCGAGTATTTTGCAGCGCCTTTACGCCATCCGCGAGGACGCCGAACAGGAAAACGTACTCGAAGTTCACGGCGAACGCGAGGGAAATCTTTACGAAAAGCCCGTCTATTCGGGAATACTTGAAATCACGCAGGGCGGTTACGGCTTTTTGCGCGCGAAGAATTGTCAGCCGTCCGCAGACGGCGACGTTTTTGTCCCCGCACCTGTCATCCATAATTTCCGACTGCGCGAGGGCGATTTTATCGCATGCACCGCCAAGGAACGGCAAAAAAACGATTCGTCCGCGATCGAAGATATTCTCAGCGTCAACGGACTTGCCGTGGGTAAGTATGAATCGCGGCGCAGTTTTGACGCACTGACGGCGGTATATCCCGCCGAGCGCATTTCCCTTTCGGAAGGCAACGGCTCCCTTGCGCTCCGCATGCTCGATCTGTTCGCGCCTATCGGAAAGGGACAGCGCGCCCTCATCATCGCTCCGCCCAAAGCGGGCAAGACAACGCTATTAAAGGAGATTGCGCGGTCGATCTCCGAATTTCACAAGGAAATATTGCTCATCGTCCTGCTCATCGACGAGAGACCCGAAGAGGTGACTGACTTCTGTACGAGCGTTCCCGACGCGCAGGTGGTATATTCCACATTCGACGAGGGGGCAGATCATCACATTCGTGCGGCGGAACTCGTTCTTGCCCATGCGAAGCGCATGACGGAAGCGGGACGGGACGTCGTCATACTGCTCGATTCGGTGACCAAGCTTACCCGTGCCTACAACGTGCGCGCGGAAAATTCGGGCAAGACGCTTTCGGGCGGGCTGGAAGCGAGCGCGCTTGCAGAGCCCAAGCGGTTTTTCGGGGCGGCGCGGAATACCAGAGAGGGCGGAAGCCTGACCATTCTCGCGACGGCGCTCGTGGAAACGGGCAGCCGTATGGACGACGTTATATACGAAGAGTTCAAGGGAACGGGAAATTCGGATGTCTTCCTGTCCCGCGAGCTGGCGGAACGCCGTATCTTTCCAGCGATCGATCTTCGCAGATCGGGAACGAGAAAAGAGGAACTGCTTTTGAGCGGCGAAGAACTTTCCGCAGTCTATCGCATGCGCGAGCGCGGATTGACCGATCACACGGAAGGCGTGATCGATATGATGAAAAAGACGTCCGATAACGGGGAGTTTATCTCCCGCCTCAACGAATGGCTGAAAGTTTATAAGAGCTGAACGGATGGATAATACGATCGGAGGAAAAGATCATGATTATCGGGGTTGATCTCGGAGGAATGTCCGCCAAAGCGGCGGTGCTGAATAAAAATACGCTGGGAGGCAAGTCGCGCGTCGTGACGAATGCGGCGGATTCTCCCGAACAGACGGCGATTTCGCTTGCAAAGCTGTGCGCGGAAACGGCGGAGAAAGTCGGAAAGTCTTTGGACGACGTTCAGGCGATCGGGATCGGTTCCCCCGGCGTCGTAGACAGCGCAAACGGATCGGTCGTGTTCTGGTCCAATTATAACTGGCATGACGTTCCGCTCGCGGAGCTCGTGCGCAAATATACGGGCAAACCCGTTTTCGTGACCAACGACGCCAATGCGGCGGCTCTCGGCGAAGCGAAATTCGGCGCGGGAAAGAAATATATGAGCAGTATCCTCGTCACGCTCGGCACGGGAGTGGGCGGCGGCATCATCATCGACGGAAAGCTGTTCGAAGGATTCCGCAGTGCGGGAACGGAGATCGGGCATATGGTCATAAAGCAGGACGGGGAACTTTGCACTTGCGGACGGCGCGGCTGTTTTGAGCGCTATGCGTCCGCAACGGGGCTCATCAATATGACGCGCCGCGAAATGCTCTCTCATCCCGACAGCGCCATGTGGAAGCGTGCCGTTACGCCCGAAGGCGCAGACGGCACAACGGCTTTCGCCTGCGCACGCGAAGGGGATGAAACGGCGAAACGCGTCGTGGAAGAGTATATCTCTTATCTCGGCGAAGGCGTCGTCAATCTCGTCAATCTCTTCCGCCCCGAAGCGGTTATGTTCGGCGGCGGCATTTCTGCGGAAGGAGAAAATCTGCTTGCGCCTCTGCGCGAGTATGTATATCCCCGCATTTACGTTTCGGAAACGTACGCACGTCTCGACCTCATCCGCGCGGAGCTCGGGAATGACGCAGGTATTTACGGCGCGGCACAATTCGCATACGAACGGCTGTAAGCTGATAGACGGACATATAAACAGGACTAACTGAAAAACGCGGTACAGCCCGCGTTTTTTCCGCGCAATGAGGCGCGGGAGTTTCGTTGCGGGTCGTTTGATCAATCAAAGGACGGTTCGTCGGGAAATGGAAAAAGAACGGATCAATCAGCTGATCAGAGAAATCGGAGAAAACAGCATAGAGGCGTTCGAAGAATTGTATAACGGTCTGCGCAGACCGTTGATTTCCTTTGTCTATTCCATCGTGCACAGCGCCGCGGATACGGAAGATATCTTGCACGATACTTTCCTCGAGGTCATCGAAAAAAGCGGCAAGATACGCGAACGGGCTAACTGTTTTGCCTGGATTTTCACGATCGCGCACAATAAAGCGATCAATTGGAAGCGCAAAAACGCAAGGGTCACCTATTCGGACGCCGTGATCGATCCCGACGAAAGGGATACGACGGATCTTGCGTTGCAGCTGGAAGTCAATGTCGCGCTCTCGCGTCTTTCCACGCGCGAAGAGCAGTTTGTGCGCATGCGTTACATCAACGGATTGTCTTTCGCCGAGATCGCAGATCTTGCAAAGCTGAAAGTGGATAAAGTGAAATATATCACTTACAAAGCGTACGCGAAACTCAAAAAATATCTGGCCGTACACTGACAAAGCCCCGGAGAATCCGGGGCTTTTTTGGCGTTGCGGTAATAGCCGAAGGGGAAACGGAATGGAAAAGAGCTGCAGAGTTTGAAATAGGGAGAAGCGAAGACTGTGTGCGGCGATACGATAGAGAATAAGAAAGGATAGGAATCATAGGAAGGATAAGAAGGCGGAACGGCAGGACGCGAATCGTGGGGCGAAATCCGTCTTTGAAATAATGAACGATAAAAACGCCGCCGCTTCCGAAAGGAAGCGGCGGCGCTCTTTCTTTTGTTTTTTAGGCGGACGTTTCAGTCAGATAATCCGCGCGGTGAAATTCCGTGCCGATCGTCATTGTTTGCTCACAGGAACAATCCGTGTCGGATAAGCTTCTCAAAAGGCTAACGGAAATGCTTCCGTTTTATTTTTTCGAATGCTTTACGATCAGCGTATAGGTGACGGCGAAGATGATCACGCCGAGGAAATACACGCAGGGGAACACGATGTACGCGACGATCGCGTTCGGGTCGGTGAAATCCATTTTGCAGGCGAGGGCCGCCACAACTACGGCGATAGCGAGCAGGATATAAGCGACGATTGCGTTCGGTAACGTGTTGCCGCTTCCGCGCAATGCGTGTTCTCCGTAACGGTTGGCAAACGCAACGCCCGTGACGAGGAGCACCGCAAAACCGATCGCCCACATGAGATAGGGGAATGCGGCGGGAATGGAATACTGTTTCTGAACGGCAATTGCAACCGCGCCGATGATAATACAGAATGCAAAAGCGGCGAGTGCGCTTAAAAAGAGCGCCTTTCCTTTGTTTACGATGCTTGCCGAGGCGGTTTCATGCGATTTCACGCCGCCCGCCGTGGTAATACGGATGCCGTCCTGTGCCGCGCGCGATTCGAGATCGTAAAAATCGATTCTTCCGAGCGACTGTGCGGCAGGTGCGCGGCGGGTTGCCGCGGGCTGCTCTTCCGCAGGCTCTTCCGTCTCTTCCCGTTCGGGTTCTTCTTCCTTGACCGCGTTTGCATAAAGTTTATGAATGATGGAGCGGTATTCGCGTTCCGATTCGGGTTTGCTGCTGTAAAGGAGCGATTCCGTGGAAGTATCTTCTTCCGTTGCGGTCGGAGGGGTATAATAGGAATATTCTTCCTGCGGTTCCGCCGCGGGTGCGGGAGGGGTGCTGACCAGGCGCAGATAATTTTCATGGATGACCTGCCGCTCGCGCTGTGCAAAGATGCGTTCCTGCTCGGCGCGGATGCGCTGCTCCTGTTCTTCCAGCTCTTTGGCGTGATCTGCGCGCTCCTGCGCGATCTGACGCTCGCGTTCCGCAAGCATCTGCTCGTATCTCATTCGTTCGGAATGAAGCGCTTCTTCCCGCGCGCGGACGTCTTCCGAGTGCCGTTCCTGTTCTCGCAGGATTTGCTCGTCGCGCTCTTTGAGCTGTTCCGTGTACGTTTCCTGCTCGGCGCGGATTTGGTCCTGTTGCTGAGAACGCAGCGTTTCGATCTCCTGTTTTTCTTCTTCGATCTTGCGCTCGCGTTCGGCGAGCTCGGCTTCATATTTTTCGCGCTCTGAGCGAAGGGATTCTTCGCGGTCGGCAAGCTCTTTTTCCGAGCGTTCGCGCTCTTCCGCGAGCGCTTTTCTCGCGTCTTCCAGTTCGGCAAGTTCCTTCTCCGAACGCGCGCGCTCTTCTTCCAGCGCGGCGCGCGCCTGTTCGAGTTCCGCTTCGCGGCGCGCCTGCTCTTCGATGAGCCGCGCCTGTTCCGCGCTGTCCGCTCCGCCCGTATAATCGAACTCTTCGTCCGATTCCCCGTCGCGCCCGCGGGACGGGACGCGCGACGTCGTCTGTTTGAGCACGCGCATATCCACCGCGGTGGGGGCGGGGTTGTTGAAATCGAATTCTTTCTCCGAGATCAGGCTGTCTATGACCGTTCTCGAATATTCCCATTCCGCCTGATTGCGCTCTGAGATCTTCTTTCCTTCTTCGGTGAGGGAGAAATACTTTCTTCTTCCGCCGCTCACGGAGCCGCCCCAATAAGAGGTGATGTATCCCTGGCTTTCCAGGCGTTTGAGCGCGCTGTAAAGGGAGGGCTGCTTCATGGAATACTGCCCGTGGCTTTTTTGTTCGATTTCGCTGATAATTTCGTAACCGTATTTATCTCCGTCGTAAAGGGCACGGAGAATGATCGTGTTGATGTGGCCGCGGATCAGATCTGCGCTGATCGTCTTTTCATCGTGCGGCTCTGCGGGCATTTCTGCGGGTTGTCCTTCGGGAACGTTGTTCTCTCCGTCGCCGCGCTCGAACTCTTCGTCCATGGCTGACCTCCTCATTTTTCGCGTTTATTATACAATATCCCGCAAAAATTGTCAATACATGAAGTACTATGTCTGACATAATTTACCGATTTTGCGCGAAAAACGGCATATTTTGCCGCGCGAAGGCATATAAAACCAAGATGAAGTTCGTAAAACTGACTTTGCTCATCGTGGGAACGGTGATCGGGGCGGGATTCGTTTCGGGTGCGGAACTCGTCCGATTTTTCCCAGGCCAGTCGTTCGCATTCGCCGTCGTTTGCTCGTCCGCGGCTTTTTTTGCAATGTCGGCGTTTTTTCTTGCGGCGGGAAAAAAGCACGGGGGATACCGCGGCACGGTGAATGTGCTGTTCGGAAGGGGCGCGCCCGCCGTTTTTGCCTTATGCGCGGCGGCTTGTTTTATCCCGTCCGCCGCGATGCTTGCGGGTCTGGACGCGCTGTATCCTGCGGCGGCGCCGTGGCTCTCGCTCGGCGGCATGGCGATTGTCGTCTGCTTTCTTTCGCGCGGGATGAAGGGGATCTCCGCGCTCAACGCCTTGCTCGTTCCCGTCATCATCGCGTTTGTCCTGTTTGCGGGAGCGGGCGGTTCGGGGCAGATTGCCGCTTCGGCGCGGCCCGCCGCGCGCGGCGGATGGCTCATTTATGCGGGGATGAACGCATTGCTCGCGGCGCCCGTCCTGACGGAAGCGGGGAAAGATGCCGATCGTCCCGTTGCCGCGGCGGCCGCCGCGGCGGCGATCGTGGGGATATGCGCGGCGTGTATTCTGTTGCGGATCGGAAGGGAAGGCGAAAGCGCGCGGAGCGCGGAAATGCCGTTTCTGTATGCGATGCGCGGAAACGCGCTGTTTTTCCCCGTGTGCGCGCTGGCGATTCTGACCTCGCTCGGCTCTTCTCTGTATCCGCTGTTTTCTTCCGTGCCCTTTTGCGGGAAAAAGGCAAGCGCCGCAAAGGGGGGGATCCTCCTCGCGGCGTTTGCGTTGTCCCGTCTCGGTTTGGGCGGGATCGTGCGGTGGCTGTATCCCGTCCTGGGAACGGGCGGGCTTTGTCTGTCAGCGCTCGGCGTTTTTTACGAGCGCCTTTTCCAGAAGCACGACGAGAAAATACATTCCCGCTGCAAGCAGGCAGAGAATACAGGTCGCGCTCATCACGAGGTCAAGCTTGAACACCTGACCTCCGTAGACGATGAGATAACCCAGTCCCGCCTTGGAAACGATATACTCGCCCATGATCGAGCCGATCCACGCCATTCCCACGTTGACTTTCAGCATGGAAATAAACGCGGCGCGGGAAGAGGGCAGGACGAGTTTGGTGAGAATCTGCACCTTGCTTGCACCCATCGAGCGCAGGAGCAGGAGCTTGTTTTTGTCTGTGGCGACGAACGCGCCGAGCATGTGCATGATCGATACGATCAGCCCGACGAGAACGGTCATAAAGACGATCGCATTGCTCCCCGTTCCGAACCAGATGATGATAAGAGGCCCCAGCGCGATCTTGGGCAGCGCGTTCAGGACGACGATGTAAGGTTCTGCGATTTGGCGCAGCGAATCGCTCCACCACAGGATGAGCGCGATTGCGGTGCCGAGCGCGACGGCGATCAGAAATCCGATAATGGTTTCTGCCAAGGTGACGCCGATGTGGTAGAAGAGCGTTCCTTCGCGGTAAAGGGATGCGATGGTCGTGCAGATGCGAGAGGGTGAGCTCGTGATGAACGGATCCGCCCATCCGAACGCCGCCACGCATTCCCACAGTCCGAGCAGCGCGATGAGCACGCCGACGCAGCAGAGATGTACGAAGACGGAATGCCTTCTGCATTTTTTCAGAAAGAGCGCGTGTTCGCGCGAGTAAGTAATTTGGTGTTTCATCCGTTGAGTTCCTTCCAGAGTAATTCAAACCAGCCGGAAAAACCTTTTAGCTCCCGCCGCCTGAGGGGATCTTTTTCCTCCCCGAAATCCATCTCGTGGGACGCTACGAGACGGGCAGGCCTTGCGGAGAGCACGAGGATGCGGTCGGCGAGCGAGATCGCCTCGGAGATATCGTGCGTGATGAGAAGCGCGGTCTTCCCTTCGCGGCGGATGATCTCCGCGACGTCGCGGCAGACGTTGAGCCGCGTCTGGTAGTCGAGCGCGGAAAAGGGTTCGTCGAGCAAAAGGACGTCGGGATTTGTCGCAAGGGTGCGGATGAGCGCGGCGCGCTGCCGCATTCCGCCCGAAAGCTGGGAGGGATAATTCTGTAAAAATTCGGCGAGTCCGTATTTTTTCGCGAGCGCGCGCACCCGTCCGCGCTCTTCCTCCGTGTCGATCTTTCTGATCTCCAGGGGAAGGAAGAGATTCTTTTCCACCGTGCGCCAGGGGAAAAGTTCGTCCTTTTGCAGCATGTATCCGAAGGAAACGCCTGCGTTTTCCACCTTTCCTTCCGACGGGGTCAGAAGCCCCGCCGCGAGGGACAGAAGGGTGGTCTTTCCGCAGCCCGAAGGCCCGATGATCGCCACAAATTCGCCTTCCCGCACGGAAAAGGAAAGATGTTTTGCCGCGAGCGTTTCGCCGCGCGTCGTGTGGTAGATGAGCCCGACGTCTTCGAAGCGTAGAATTTCCCGTTTCATGGCGTTATTTTTTCAGGGATTCCCACGCTTCCCGCGCGTATGTGTTGTCGACGAGTTTGTCGAAATCGGCGCGTCCCGGCAGTTCGCCCGCGTTGTCGATGATGTCCTGCAGCCGCTCGAAGCTGTCTTCCGTCATCACCATGTCGCTCACCCAGGCGTCGATGCCGCGGTAGCTTTCGATGCTCTTGATAATGGACGCTTCCGATGTGGAGGGGAACTGTCCCGTGAGGGACTTTGCCATCTCCGCCGTATCGCCAGTCTGAGCATAAGAAATGGCTTTGGTGACGGCGCGCAGGAATCCGCGCACGGTCTCTTCGTTTTTGTCGATCCAGGTCTTTTTCGCGATAAAGCAGGTGTAGGGGACCTCTCCCGACGCTTCGCCAACGGAAGCGACGATATATCCCTTGCCCGCCGCCTGATATTCGGAAGCCACGGGCTCGAACATCGTGCAGTAATCGGCGGTGCCCGCTTCGAACGCGCCCGTCATCAGATCGAACGCAACGTCGAAATTGAGCGTTGCGTTGACGCTGTTTTGATCGAGTATGTACTCAAACGTCATGGCGGGAACGCCGCCTTTTCTGCCGGCGAGAATCTCTTTGCCTTCGAGGTCGGTCCATTCGAAGTCGGGCTCTTCCACGCGCGAGACGAGGAAGGACCCGTCGCGTTTGGTCAGCTGACCGAACACGGTCGGGACGTCGGCGGATCCGCCGAGCAGGACATAGAGCGCGGCTTCGGGGCCGCAGAAGCCGATATCTGCGTCGCCGGAAAGGACGGAAGCCATGACTTTATCCGCGCCGCCGCCGTTGGTCAGTTCGATTTTCAGTCCTTCTTCTTCAAAATATCCGAGCGAGTCGGCGAGATAGAGGGGCGCATAGAAGATCGAGTGCGTGACCTCGTTGAGGCGGATGGTCTTCAGTCCGCCTTCTTCCTGTTTGCAGGCGGAAAGGGGCAGGGCGGCGAAGAGCGCCGCACCGAGAAATGCAAGTATTTTTTTCATGCTTACAGCTCCATAAAAATTTAATATTATATCTTATGTCACGGGCGGATTTATTGACAATCACGGAAAAAAGGAATATAATAATCTCCGTATTACATTGTAAGAGAGCACGATCATGACTGAAATGCAAACGACGTACAATCCGAAGAACTTTGAGGAGAGAATTTACGGAGAATGGGCGAAAAACGGGTATTTCCGCGCCAAAGTGGATCCCAAGAAAGTTCCCTTCACCGTGATGATGCCTCCTCCCAACATCACGGGACAGCTCCATATGGGGCACGCGATGGATAACACCATGCAGGATACCATCGTCCGCTTCAAGCGGATGCAGGGGTATTCCGTTCTCTGGCTTCCCGGGACCGATCACGCGTCCATTGCGACCGAAGTCAAGATCGTGGAACAGCTGAAAAAGGAAGGCCTGGACAAAAAGCAGCTCGGCAGAGAGGAATTTCTCCGCCGCGCATGGGCGTGGAAAGAAAAATACGGCGGCAGGATCGTCGAACAGCTGAAAAAGATCGGCTCGTCCTGCGACTGGTCGCGCCTGGCGTTCACGATGGACGAGCGCTGTTCCAACGCCGTCCGCGAGGCATTCTTTACCTTATATCATAAAGGGCTTATCTATCAGGGAAGCCGCATCATCAACTGGTGCCCCGGCTGCCGAACCGCGCTTTCGGACGCGGAAGTGGAGTATTCCGAGGACGCGGGCTTTTTCTGGCATATCAGATATCCCGTCGAGGGTTCGGACGAGTTCGTCGTCGTGGCGACTACCCGCCCCGAGACGATGCTCGGAGATACCGCCGTCGCGGTCAATCCTTCCGACCCCCGTTATACCCATCTCGTCGGCAAGACGCTCCTCCTGCCGCTGACCGATCGGAAAATTCCCGTCGTCGCGGACGAATACGTCGATAAGGAATTCGGAACCGGCGCCGTGAAGATCACGCCCGCGCACGATCCCAACGACTTCGAAGTCGGACTTCGCCACAATCTCGAAGTGATCCGCGTGATGAACGACGACGGCTCGATGAACGAGCTTGCGGGCGCATATGCGGGACTCGACCGTTATGAGGCGAGAAAGCGCATTGTTGCAGACCTCGAAGCGCAGGGGCTTCTCGTCAAAGTGGAGCCACACACGCACAACGTCGGGCATTGCTACCGCTGTCATTCCACGGTCGAACCCATCGTTTCCAAGCAGTGGTTCGTCCGCATGACACCCCTTGCAAAACCCGCGATCGACGCGGTCGTCAAGAACAAGACCAAGTTTATCCCCGACCGCTTTGCCAAAATTTATTATAACTGGCTGGAAAATATCAAGGACTGGTGCATTTCCCGTCAGCTGTGGTGGGGACACCGCATTCCCGTATGGTACTGCGAAGATTGCGGAGAAGTCATCTGCGAGAAGGAAGACCCGACCGTCTGCCCCAAGTGCGGAAGCGCGCATCTTCATCAGGACGAGGACGTGCTGGATACCTGGTTTTCTTCCGCGCTCTGGCCGTTCTCCACGCTGGGATGGCCCGAACAGACGGAGGATTTCCGTTACTTCTATCCCACGGACGCGCTGGTGACGGGGTACGATATTATCCCGTTCTGGGTCATGAGAATGATGTTCTCGGGATTGGAATATACGGGCAAAGTCCCGTTCCGCGACGTACTCATTCACGGACTTGTCCGCGACGAGCAGGGCAGAAAGATGTCCAAGTCGCTCGGCAACGGCATCGATCCTCTCGACGTCATCGACAAATACGGCGCCGATTCTCTGCGCCTTTCTCTGCTGACGGGCGTTGCGCCCGGCAACGACACGCGCTATACGGACGCGAAAGTGGAAGCGGCGCGCAACTTCATCAATAAAGTATGGAATGCGGCTCGTTTCGTCGTGATGAATGCGGACGGGCAGGATATTCCCGCGCTGAGCGAGATTCGCCTGCAGCCCGCAGACCGCTGGATTATCTCGCATTTGCAGACGTGTATCCGCGAGGTGACGCTTGCCATGCAGAAGTACGATCTCGGGATCGCCGCGGACAAGCTCATCGACTTTATGTGGAACGATTTCTGCGACTGGTACATTGAGCTGTCCAAACCTGCGCTCTACGGCGACGACGCGGAAAAGAAGCGCGGCGTGCTCGGCGTGCTCGTGTTTGTACTCAATAACGCGCTCCGCCTGCTTCACCCGTTCATCCCGTTTGTGACGGAGGAGATCTATTCCTATCTGCCGGGAACGCAGGGGAGCATCATGACGGCGGATTATCCTCGCTACAACACCAAGCTTTCTTACAAAAAGGAAGCGAAGGCGTTTGAGGGCGTGATCGATCTTATCAAGACCGTGCGCGCAATGAAAGTCGCGGTCAACTGTCCGCCGACCAAGAAAGTCAAGCTCTTCCTCGTGACGGAGGCGAAGCGGCTCGTCAATCTCAATAAAAACGCGATTATGCGCCTTGCCGGAGCGAGCGAGATCGCGTTCATTGAATCGGGAAGCGACGTGGGCGAAAAGACGGTTTCTCAGGTTTGCGAACTCTGTCATATCTTTATTCCGCTCGGGGAGCTGGTCAACATCGAAGAGGAACGCAAGCGCCTGGAAAAGGAGCTTGACCGCGTGATGGGCGAGATCGCCCGCGCGGGAGGGAAGCTCGCAAATAACAATTTTGTGGCGAAAGCGCCCAAAAAGCTCGTGGACGACGAGCGCGCCAAGCTGGAAAAATATATCGACATGAAAAAGAAGATCGAGAAGCAGCTCGAAGATCTGTAATTGCCTGAAAAGCGGTGCGCTCGCGCGCCGCTTTTTTGTTTACGGCCGGAGGAAAAGATCTTTGAGGTTCTTATCCGATATAACATGCGCGCGCCGCTTTTTTGTTTACGGCCGGAGGAAGAGATCTTTGAGGTTTTTATCCGATATATCATGCGCGCGCCGTTTTTTTTGTTTGCGGCCGGGTTGAGTCTTGCCGATAGCGTTGCGGAAAATAATAAAGTCGAAATCATAACACGCCGTGCAGATGAGACTCTTTTATAGGGAAAGGCGGCAATCGGCGCATCGGAAGGCACGGAGATAGCTTTCCATTTCCGCCGAACAGCAAAACATCGGGAAGCAAATGCTTCTGTTTTTCCGATCGGGCAGGGCGGAAAGGCGAGATTTTCCGCACGAAAAAAAATTAATTTTTTTCATCAAAAAAGTAGTTTCAAACCGTTGACTTTTTGCCGCGGCTTTGATATTATCTTATTGATAAAAATTTATCAATAAGACGGAGGAGGGAAAGATGGACAATATCGGACAGGAATCTGAGATTTCGAAAGCGACCGTTTCCCGACTTCCCGCGTATCTGCGCTTTCTCAAAGAAGTCGCGTCGCGCGGGAGCTGGTACGTCTCCTCCGCGGCGATTGCAGAGGCGCTGGGCGTCTCCGCAGTCGGGGTGAGAAAGGATTTGGCGTTTGTCTCTTCCCAGGCGGGAAAGCCCAAGCGCGGGTTCGAAGTGAACACTCTCATCGCGGATATTGAGAAATTTTTAGGGTATGACGAGCGTACGGCCGTCGTGGTCGTCGGCGCAGGTCGGCTGGGAAAGGCAATTCTTCTGTATGAAGGGTTTGAGCATTTCAAAATCGACGTCGTGGCGGCGTTTGACGTCAAGCCCGAGCGCATCGGCGCGGTCAGCGGGAAACCCATTTATCCGTTGGAACGCCTTGACGAGATCGTGCGCAGGCACGACGTAAAAGCGGGGATCCTCACGGTTCCGCGCGAATCGGCGCAGAGCGCTTGCGACGCAATGATCAAAGCGGGAATCCGCGCTATCCTCAATTTTTCGCCCGTTTCGCTGAAAGTGCCGGACGGAGTTTCGGTGCGGTACGAAGATCTCGCCGCGTCGCTTGCCATGCTGTTCGGATCCATGCAGGATTCCGACAAATAAATCTGTCGAAAAAGTTTTATTATAAACGGAGGTAACACATGAAAGACTTTATCGTCACCGATGAGGAATCGGTGGAGAAAATGCTCGCGAAGGTGAGAGCCGCGCTGGCGAAGTTTGCGACTTACACGCAGGAGCAGGTGGATTACATCTTCTTCAAAGCGGCTATGGCTGCCAACAAGATGAGAATCCCCCTTGCAAAGCTGGCGGTGGAAGAGACGGGGATGGGCGTTGTCGAAGACAAGGTCATCAAGAATCATTACGCGTCCGAGTATATCTACAATGCGTATAAGAATACCCGTACCTGCGGCGTGATCGAGCGCGACGAGGGGTTCGGCATCACGAAAATCGCTGAGCCGATCGGCGTCATCGCTGCAATTATCCCCACGACCAACCCCACGGCGACCGCGATCTTCAAATCGCTGATCTGCCTTAAAACGAGAAACGGTCTTATCATTTCGCCTCACCCCAGAGCCAAGAGAAGCACCATCGAGGCGGCGAAGATCGTCTTGAAGGCGGCGGTGGAAGCGGGCGCGCCCGAAGACATCATCGGCTGGATCGACGAGCCCACCGTTCCGCTGTCAGGCATGATCATGCGTGAAGCGGACCTCATTCTCGCGACGGGCGGTCCCGGCATGGTTCATGCGGCATATTCCTCCGGTAAACCCGCAGTCGGCGTCGGCGCAGGCAATACGCCCGCGGTCATCGACTCCTCGGCGGATATCAAGCTCGCGGCTTCTTCCATTCTGCATTCCAAGACGTTCGATAACGGCATGATCTGTGCGTCCGAGCAGTCCGTCATCGTCCTCAAAGACGTTTACAACGAATTCAAGAAGGAAATGGCGCTGCGCGGCGCATACTTCCTTACGCCCGAAGAGACGGACAAGGTCAGAAAGACCATCATCATCAACGGCGCGCTGAACGCGAAGATCGTCGGTCAGTCCGCCTGCAGGATCGCGGAACTGAGCGGATTCACGGCGCCCGAAGGCACGAAAGTGCTGGTCGGCGAAGTGGAGTCCGTCGATCTCTCCGAAGAGTTCGCGCACGAAAAGCTCTCTCCCGTCCTTGCAATGTATAAGGCGACGAGCTTTGAAGACGCTGTTGCCAAGGCCGATCATCTCATCAGAGACGGCGGACTCGGTCATACGTCTTCCCTGTACATCAACGTGGAGACGGGCGCAGACAAGATCGAATATTTCCGCGGCATCATGAAAACGTGCCGTATCGTCATCAACACGCCTTCGTCGCACGGCGGCATCGGCGATCTCTACAACTTCAAATTTGCGCCTTCCCTGACGCTCGGCTGCGGATCCTGGGGCGGAAACTCCGTTTCGGAAAACGTCGGCGTCAAGCACCTGCTTAATATAAAAACTGTTGCGGAGAGGAAGGAAAATATGTTGTGGTTCAGAGCACCCGAAAAGGTTTATTTCAAACGCGGTTGCCTGGGTGTCGCGCTCAAAGAGCTCGGCCCGCAGGTTTACAACAAGAAGAAGGCGTTCGTCGTTACGGATAAATTCCTGTATCAGAGCGGCTTCACCAAGAAGATCACCGATATTCTCGATGCAGAGGGCATCATGCACTCCACCTTCTTCA
>CASGEQ010000069.1 GCA_949300535.1 uncultured Bacillota bacterium | reverse complement strand
TTATCCGCGCCGTAGCACTTGACCTTCGCGCGGGGGCCGTCCGAATATGCGATCTGATTGGTAACGGTGACCGTTTCGGTATAAGGATCGAACACCGTCTCGCAATAGGTGAATCCGTTGATACGGGAAATGATCATCGCCGCATCCTTGCCGAGACCGTTGAGGATGACGCGGAGGGGCTTCTTTCTGACCTTGTTCGCGTTCATCGCGATGGAGATCGCGCCTTCCGCCGCCGCGAAGGACTCGTGGCCCGCGAGGAAGCAGAAGCAATCGGTGGATTCGGACAGAAGCATCGAACCCAGATTGCCGTGGCCGAGACCGACCTTTCTGTTTTCCGCAACCGAACCGGGAATGCAGAACGCCTGCAGGCCGATACCGATCGCCGCAGCCGCGTCCGCCGCCTTCGTGCAGCCCTTCTTGATCGCGATCGCCGCGCCTACCGTGTAAGCCCAGACAGCGTTTTCAAAGCAGATGGGCTGCGTGCCGCGCACGATCTTATCGCAATCCACGCCCTTTGCGAGCGTGATATCTTTACACTCTTCAATGGAGGAGATCCCGTACTCTTTGAGAACGGCGTTGATCTTATCTACTCTTCTTTCATAACCTTCAAACAAAGACATACCGCTACCTCCTTATTCCTTGCGGGGGTCGATGTATTTCACCGCGCCCTGTTCTTCTGCGAATCTGCCGTAATGGCCCATCGCCTTCTTCCACGCTTCGTTGGGTTCCATGCCCTTCTTGATGAAGTCGGTCATCTTGCCGAGGGAAACGAATTCGTAACCGATGACCTGGCTGTCCTTGTCCAGCGCGATGCGGGTAACATAGCCTTCCGCCATTTCGAGGTATCTCACGCCCTTCAGAGCCGTGCCGTACATCGTGCCGACCTGAGAACGAAGGCCCTTGCCGAGGTCTTCAAGACCCGCGCCGATGGGAAGTCCGTCGTCGGAGAACGCGGACTGCGTACGTCCGTAAACGATCTGCAGGAAAAGCTCTCTCATCGCCGTATTGATCGCGTCGCAGACGAGGTCGGTGTTGAGCGCTTCCAAAATGGTCTTATGAGGCAGGATTTCCGCCGCCATCGCCGCGGAATGCGTCATGCCCGAGCAGCCGATCGTCTCGACGAGCGCTTCCTGAATGACGCCGCCCTTCACGTTGAGCGTGAGTTTGCAGGCGCCCTGCTGAGGCGCGCACCAGCCGACGCCGTGCGTAAGACCGTTGATGTCCGTGATCTGCTTCGCGCATACCCACTTCCCCTCTTCGGGAATGGGAGAAGGGTCATGCTTGGGGCCCTTTGCAACGCACACCATCTGTTCTACTTCTTGTGAATATTGCATGTTATCTCCTCCATAAACGTTTGATATTCCTTAATCTGGAACCATACGCATTCATTTTACCACATTCCCTCGCAAATTTCAAGGGACTGCGGGGCATTTTCCGCGGAATTTTTTCAATTTCCGTCAGACTTCCAGATGCACGAAATGATCGCGCGAAGAGCGGCGATAGAAGATCGCCTTCCTGCCGATGACCGCCACCACTTCCGCGTCCAGAAGTTCCGCGACGTTCGACGCGACGTTTTCCGCGTCTTCGTCCGCCGTCTCCAGAACGCTGACCTTGATGAGCTCGCGCGCTTCCAGCGCATCGGAAAGGCTCTTTAAGAGATTATCCGTAATGCCGCCTTTGCCGATCTGCGTGATCGGCTGAATGTTCGCCGCGAGCGATTTGAGTTTGCTTCTCTGTTTGCTTGTCATATGATTTCCTCCGCGCCCGAGGGCGCATAAATATCTTTCTTTTCCGCCGATTTTAATCGTGTATGTATCCGCCGACGGGGACAAAGTCATAATCGCAGTCGTACGACATGACGCCGTCCGCGTTTACGACGACGAGTCTGGCGCGGTATTCCCTGAGCACGGGTGCAAGGATGCGCAGCATGCGGAATAAACGCTTTTCGTCCAGAACCATGAATTCCTGAATAAACGCTTCGTCGCCGCAGTTGATCACCCCGACATTGGCGACGGAAACGCGCCGTTCGTCGGGATCGCGCAGAGGTTCGGGAATGAGTTCGGAATTCTGCAAATACCATCCGAGCGTTGCAAACGCGTTCTCCGCGCCGAACATGGGACGGGGAACGTAAACATAGGCATACCCGATGAACATCTCCCACCATACCGGGCCTGCCTGCAGAATTTCGTATGTAAGGAAGGAAAGTTCGGGACAGCCCGTGATCCCGTCCGTCGCCTTGTCTTTATACGGCAGCATTTCAAGCGGAAAATCCGCCGAGACCGAATAATCGAACATCGGGGGAAACACCGTCTCGCCGTCCGAAGTGACCGCGGCGGCCTTTTCGCGAAGGACGCGCCCGATCTCGGAAACGGGCATCCCTTCCTTCCCCTGCACGACGGAAATCCCGTCCGCCGCCGCCATCACCGTCCGTTCGCCGAACGTGCGGCAAAGATATTCCCATGCGCGGGCGGCAAGCGCGCTTTTTTTGCGCTCGGACAGCTTTTCCTCTTTCGGATGCAGGACGCCGATCTGACAGCAGTTGGGATTATGGGAAGGCTCGACCGTCATGGCGGGAACTTTCTTCCCCCTGTCGGGGAACACCCCGTCGGGAAGATAGGGAAGCACCTGCCACCCCGCCTCACAGATCGGGTTGCCTTTGCGATTTGCCGTTTCCGCGAGCGCGGCGCCGAGATAGGTGAATACCGCAGACTGATTGGGACAGGAATGGATGCAGATCGTATATTTCCCGTCGATGACCGCGCCGTAAAAATCCAGTCCGGGCATGAAGTGGGTCAGTTCCGAATTGAGCATTCTGTTGAGCGATTTGCGGTTTCCCCTCTCGATAAAGGAAGCAAGCGCTTTGAGCTTATGCGAAACAATCCACCAGAAAAAATCGGCACAGTCGGCAAAACTCCACACCTCCTTTTCCTGCGCCCGTTCATAACACACGCCGTCGAGGGACATCTCGCGGTGATGACCTTTCAACGAAAGAACGTCCTCCTCTTTATAGCGGACGCACCCGGGACAGACCTTATCGACGTGCCGCGCGAGAATCGCGTCGTATTCTTCCGCGGAATAAAGATTGACGTCGACGGCAAACACGCGGTCGGGATCCTCGATCGTCACGGTTTCTTCCGCAATGCTTTCATAGATGAAATCGGGCGCCATGCACCCTTCCTCTTTCAGCCGCTTCGCGGTAAGCATGCCGCAATTCTTTACCTCGGCAAGCGTGGAGCACGTCTCGGGGAACAGATAATATTTATACTCGTAAAAAAATGCTTTGACTGCTTTTTCCATTCTCTTCTCCCGCCCTTCTGCGCAAGCGGCGCTCAGAGCACGAAATCAAACTCGACGTCTCCGACAATGACCGTATCCCCTTCCTTGCACCCCTGATCCTGCAGCGCTTTGATGACGCCGCGTTCGCGCAGGATGCGCTGGAAGTACATCATGGAATCGGGATTGTTGAGAACGACGTTGCGGCAGAGCATGTCCACCAGCCCGCCGACGACGACAAACGCGCCCTCTTCATCCCGATAAATCTCGAACTGCGTGTAATCGTCCGAAGCGAACTCGAAGTCCTCATCGGGCGGAACGGGCTGTACGGGCGGCAGGGTATCGAGGATATCCGAGATCGCCCGAAGCAGTTCTTCCGTTCCCTCGCCGCTGAGCGCGGTTACGGGACAGATCTCGTACTTCTTCCCGAATTTCTTGCGGAAACGTTTGAGATTTTCCTCCGCGCCGAATATGTCGCATTTATTGCATACGACGATCTGCGGCAAAGCCGCAAGCTTTTCCGAATATGCTTTGAGCTCGTCGTTGATCTTGACAAAATCATCTATGGGGTCGCGCCCTTCCACGCCCGAGATATCCACGACGTGGCAGAGCATCCGCGTACGCTCGATATGGCGGAGAAAATCGTGTCCGAGACCCGCGCCCTGCGCCGCGCCTTCGATGAGTCCCGGAATGTCCGCGACGATGAAGGATTTGTCAAAATGCCGCACGACGCCGAGATTGGGCGAAAGCGTGGTGAAATGGTAGTTCGCGATCTTGGGTTTCGCCGCGGAAATGCGCGAAAGCAGCGTGGATTTGCCCACGTTGGGGAATCCCACGAGTCCGACGTCCGCAATGACCTTCATCTCGAGGATGACGGCGTGCATTTTCGTCTGTTCCCCCTTCTGCGCGAAATTAGGCGCGTGACGGCGCGCCGTCGTGAAACGGACGTTGCCCTTTCCGCCTCTGCCCCCTTTGAGCACGAGGATGCGCTCTCCGTCCTCGAAGACGTCGCAGACGACCTTTCCGCTCTCCGCGTCGCGGACAATGGTCCCGCGCGGGACCTTGATCTCCACGTCCGCGCCGTTCTTGCCCGTACAGCGGTTGGTGCCGCCCCGCTCGCCGTTTCCCGCCTCGTATTTGGAGGTGAAGCGGAAACAAAGCAGATCGTTCATATCCTTGTCGCCGACGAAATAAATATTTCCGCCGTCGCCGCCGTCGCCGCCGTCGGGTCCGCAGGCGGGCTTGCCTTTATACGCCTTGAAGGAATTCATCCCGTCGCCGCCGTTCCCGGCTTTGATGGTAATTTTTACTTTGTCGGTAAATACTTTGGTATCCATGCTCTCAGTATAGCAAAAGCGGGGTCAAAAAGCAAGCCGCTTTTCCCCCGCTTCCCATAAAGTATTCACATTTTTTTGGACACAGCCTTCTTTTCTGAATTGACGGGAGCTTCTTTTACACTCTCCGCCTTCGCTTTGCGGGAAACCGCGGCCGCGCGGACGATGCTCGCGACGACGCTCGTCACCAGCACGATCTGGCGGACGGCGCCGATATATGCCCCCACGCTTGCATTGTAGAAAAAAATTCCGCTTTCCAGAATGAGCGCGCCCGTTTTGAGCACGAAATAATTTTTACTCACTGCGCAGAACGTATAAACCGTCTGCAGGACGGGGGGAAGATAGGTATACCATGCCCCGAAGTAAAAGGCGCATACCGCCCACATGGGTGCGAGAAACGCCGCCGCAAGGACGGGCGGCAGTTCCTTGCCCTTTTTCAGCGCCCAAAAGATCATGGCGATATTTCTCACGATCGCCGTTGCGTTTATCACGATCCCCGTCACCGTATCCGAATCGGCATATAAAATGCACGATTCCGCGAGAAAAAACGCCATCGCCGCAGTGGACCAGACGAGATATCTTACCTTCGCGAACTGATAGGAAACGGCGATCATGATCAGCCCGATCAGCCCGACGATCTGCGCGGGAAGATTGACCGTCAGCCCGAATAATCCGATATACATATCAGCGAAGAGTCATTCGGATACAGACGGGCACGTCGGAAACGATCTTCTTTCCGAACCGAAGGCGAAGCGCCTGCTTTTCCTGTATAACGGCGACGGGCACATCTTCCATGCCAAGGATCTCGGCGTGTTCGGGGCAGGCCGCTTCCGCGGGATAATCGCCGCCGCGCAGCGCAGTGAGTTCTGCCTCTTCCAGTCCTTCTTTCGCGGACATGATAAAAGCATACAGTTTTCCGCTGCGATAGGTATAGCGGATATCCCGCGGCGTGAACGGTTCGCGCGCCGTATCGCAGAACTGTCCCTCGGGAATCTGCGTGGGGCCTTCCCCGTATACCTTCCAGCAAACGGTATCGTAAATGCCTTCGCCGTTGACCTTCAGCCATACGCCGATCGTTTTAAGCACCTTCTTTTCCTCTTCGCAGATCTCTCCGCTCGCGCGCGGCCCCACGTTGAGCAAAAGACATCCGTTCTTGCTCACGATATCCACGAGGTCGCAGACGATCTCCTTTGCGTCCTTGAACTCGTTGTTCGCGGTATAGCTCCACGAATTGTTCGCCACCGCCGTATCCGTCTGCCAGGGTCGGGCGCTGATCTCTTTGAGCTGTCCCCGTTCGACGTCGAACGTCGCCGCATCGGGTACAAACGCATTGTGTTTATAGTTGATCGTGACCTCTTCGCCCCACTCTTCGGCGCGGTTATAGTAATAAGCCGCAAATTTTTTGAGATAAGGACGGAACGCCATGTTATTGATCCACCAATCGAAATAGATCATCTTCGGACGGTATTTGTCCACGAGTTCGCACGTCCGCGCCAGCCAGTTTTCGCAATGCTCTTTCATGCGCGGCGAATGAATAGTCACGCTGTAAAGATCGTCCGGAACCCACGCTTTGAGTTCGAGCGTCAGGACGGCAGGCCCGTAAAAATCGTCATATGCGGGATCATTCACGTCGCAGTCATATTCCCGCCCGCCGTTCATGAACCAATAGTGCTCGGCGCGATGAGAGGACGCGCAGAACGTGATGCCGTATTTGTCCGCGGCGCGGCGCAGCTCCCCGAGCGTATCCCGCTTCGGGCCCATATTCGCGACGTTCCAGCGGGAAAGCTCGCTTTGATACATCTGAAACCCGTCGTGATGCTCGGCCACGGGAACGACGTACTTCGCGCCCGCTTCAAAGAACAGTTTCATCCATTCTTCCGCATCGAATTTTTCGGCAGTAAAGAGCGGGATGAGATCTTTATATCCCTTTTGCGAAAAATCGCCGTACGTCTTTTTGAAGTGCTCGTGTTCGGGCGAACCCAAGCGGTACATATGGCGTGGATACCATTCGTAAAACGCCTCGGGAACGGTAAATACTCCCCAATGAATGAAAATGCCGAACTTTGCCCTTCGGAACCATTCGGGCGTTTTGCAATCGCACAGCGACTGCCAGTCGGGATGATATTTTCCCCGTTCATTGACTTCGTCGATTGTTTTCAGATATTCTTCTGCGGTCATATTCTCCTCCTAAAACCGCAAAAATTATACCATGTCTTTCTGCCCTTTGTTAGAAGCATTTGTGACATATTTTCATAAAAATGTCGTCTTTGCGAATCTGTTGACTTCCGCGGCCCGACGGGATACAATGAAGATATGGTTTATGAATTTCAGGACGAAACATTTTTCTGGGAAGGGCTGACCGTGCGCCCCGTGCGCGTGTCGGACGAATATATCCGCGGAACCATACCCATGCACAGCCATTCGTCGGACAGCTTTGAGCTCCACGTCATATTTGCAGGCGAGGGGCTTATCCGCACGATTGACGCGGAATATCCTCTTTCGGCGGGAACCGTTTGCCTGACAGCGGGGAACGCGGAACATGAACAGGTTTCTTTTCCCTGCGCTCCCGTGCGCGAACTGTGTATCTACGGGACAACCGATCATCCCCGCAAAGCGGGTACGGCGGCAAAGCGGTTCTTGTCCCGCACCTTTTTTTCGGGTACGGCAGACGCGGAGTTCCTCGCGCTGGCAAGAGCGATCTCCGAAGAACTGACCCTGCGCCGAACGGGATACAGAAGCGCGGCGGCGGGCTCCCTCATGCGCCTGCTGTCCCTGTTTGTCAGAATGGAAGAAGCGGACACTCCTCAGGCAGAACCGAGCGGGATACGCTCCTCTTCCGGGATTTATCTCATAATCGAAGAGGCGTTTTTATACGGCTACCGCGATATCACGCTGCAATCGCTGTCCGCGCAGATCGGACTGAGCGTCCGCCAGACGCAGCGCGTCCTGCTCAACCGTTACGGTGCGACTTTTTCCGAAAAGAAGACGCAGGCGAGAATGTCCGCCGCGAACGTGCTTTTGCAAAAGGGCATGTCCGTGACGCAGACCGCGGAGGAAGTCGGATATTCCTGTGTGGAGCATTTTTCCGCCGAATACCGCAAATATTTCGGATTTACGGCAAGCGACTATAAAAAACGCTTCCGATCGCCGTGAAAAACACTCCGAAAATATTCGACGATGTTTTCAGCGCCGTTCCGCTCCGAAGATCGCCGTCCCGTTGACCGAAACGCGCCGTAAGGGCGCGTTTTTGCTGCGGACTATCCGCCTTTCCGCTTGAAATATATCAGAGAACTGTGCGCCGTTCAAAAAAATATGCAAAATTGTTGTAAAAAGCCCGCGCGGTGGTACAATAATATATGAGGTAACAATTATGTATCTTTCTCTTCTGCTCCTTGTCCCCCTGCTCTTATTCGCGGGATGGGCAAGCGCAAAAGTCAATTCCACCTATACCGCGTTTGACCGCGTACCCAACCGCGCGTGCATGACAGGCTACGATACCGCCGTCCGTCTGATGCGCAACCGCGGCGTGAACGACATCCGCGTCGAACGGGTCAACGGGAAACTGACCGACCACTATCACCCTACCAAAAAACAGGTCAACCTGTCGATGAGCACCTTCGGCAGCGCGTCCGTCGCCGCCGTTGCGGTCGCCGCGCACGAGGTCGGGCACGTCATGCAGAAAAAAGAGGGATATTTCCCCTATAAAGTGCGCACCGTGCTCGTTCCGCTGACCAATATCGGCTCGGGGCTCGCCCTTCCCCTCGTTCTTATCGGGATCGTGCTCGATCTCGTTCTCATCAGTTCCCCTTACGGCGCATGGTGCGTATATGCGGGGATCGGGCTGTTCGGGCTTTCCACCCTCTTTACGCTCGTCACGCTCCCCGTGGAGCTGAACGCGAGCAAACGCGCCAAAAAGATGCTGCTCGAAGACGGCATCCTCACCGCGGAAGAGGTTCCCGGCGCGTCCAAGGTGCTTTCCGCCGCCGCGCTTACCTACGTCGCGTCCCTGCTGATCTCCCTCTTCTATTTCCTGCGGTTCGCGCTGTTCTTCCTCTCGTTTTTACGTCACGATTAAAAAATAAGCAACGGGCTTCCCGATCGGAAAGCCCGTTTTTTTCTGGGGGTGAATTTTACCATCAAGTGTTGCACTTGGTTTGACAGTTCATCCCTGATTTATTTTTTCCAGTCTCCGCGCCGAGATAAGCGGATACGGCGGCGCGCAGTTTTTTTACGTCCTCTTCGGCGCCTTTTGTCACCCCTGCGGCAAGGCGGGACGTTTTGGGCTTGCCCCAGACCCCGAACACGGCGGGTCCCGTCCAGCACCCCTCCGCCGAATCGTGCGCGAGCGCATACAGAAGATTCAGCGCCGCCCGTTCGGGCGAAGGAAACACGCGCTTCATCAACGGGAATATCCATTTCTGAAAGGAACGGGAAAAGCCGCCCTTCTCCTCCGAAAACAAGGACGTCGCGGAAATCCCGGGGTGCGCCAGCGCGGTGCGGAACCGAGAAGACTTCCCGCTCTCGCAGGTATATTCCGCGAGCAGGCGCTTGGTAGCAGCATATAACTTCGTCTTGTTTTTCTCCTCGCCGTCCAGAACGTTCCCCGCCTTCCGATCGGAAAACAGACAGCTCAGGCTTCCCGTGTTCAGCCACTTCTCCCTGACTGCGCCGTTTTGCGCGAACAGATCGCAGAGAATGACCGCACTTAATACGTTGGTCGCAACGTGAATATCCTGCCCGTCCGCGTTCTTCTGAGAAGGAAGGTGATATACCCCCGCGCAGTTGAGTACGCAGTCCACCGTCCCGTAACGGCTCGGGAACTCCTCCGCGAATGCACGGACGCAGGCAAAATCGGACAGATCGACGCGGGCGTACCGCACGTCGGGCGTAATTTTCTGCTCTTCGCAGAACGCCGCAATGCACCCTTCCAGCTCGTGTCTTCGCCGCTCGCTCCGATAGGCGCAGACGAGCGAACAGCCGCAATAGAGAAGTTCCAGCGCCGCCGTGCCGCCGATACTCCCCGTAGCGCCCAGCACGAGCACGCGCTTCCCCTTGAGCGACGGGCACGTCTTATCCAGATAACGCCCGATTTTTGCGTCCAACATTTCGGTGATCTTCTCCCGCATTTGTCCTTATAAACGCCCGCCGCGGCAATTAGCCGCGGCGGGCGCAACTCTCTTTTTACATTCTCGACGCGATCGCCTGCAAAAATGCGCGCGAATCCAGCTTCTTCGGCGTCACGCCTTCCGCAGAGAACAGGGGCACGAGATCTCCCGTCATTTCCCCTTCCTCGATGGTGCGCACGGTCGCCCCTTCCAGACGGTCGGCAAAAGCGACGAGATCGGCATTGCCGTCCAGCTCGCCGCGCTTGCGCAGCGCGCCCGTCCAGGCAAAGATCGTCGCAACCGAGTTGGTGGAAGTCGTTTCTCCCTTGAGATATCTGTAATAATGGCGGGTCACGGTGCCGTGCGCCGCCTCGTATTCATACTTTCCGTCGGGCGAGACGAGCACGGACGTCATCATGCCGAGCGAGCCGTATGCGGTCGCCACCATATCGCTCATCACGTCGCCGTCATAGTTCTTGCAAGCCCACAGGATGCCACCTTCCGAGCGCACCACGCGCGCGACCGCGTCGTCGATGAGCGTGTAGAGATACTCCAGTCCCTTTTCTTCAAAAGCGGCGCGGTAGTCGGATTCGTACACTTCCGCAAAGATATCCTTGAAGCGCCTGTCATATACCTTGGAAATGGTGTCCTTGGTCGCAAAATACATGGGGATATTCTGTTCGAGCGCATAGCGGAAGCAGGAATGCGCGAAGGAACGGATGGAATCGTCGCGGTTGTGCATGCCCTGCACGACGCCCGCGCTTCCCTTGAAATCGTGAATGAGGCGGCGGGAAACTTCCTTGCCGTCCTTGTCGGTGATGACGAGATACGCTTTGGAACCCTCTTCGGCGCGTTCGTCCACGGCATTATAGATATCGCCGTAAGCGTGACGGGCAAGGACGATGGGTTTCTTCCAGCCGGGAATATACGGGCGGATCCCCTTGCAGAGAATGGGCGCGCGGAACACCGTGCCGTCCAGAATGCGGCGGATGGTGCCGTTGGGGCTCTTCCACATCTGATGCAGGTTGTATTCGGTCATGCGCTGCGCGTTGGGCGTAATGGTCGCGCACTTGACGGCAACGCCGTACTTTTTCGTCGCTTCCGCGCTCTCTGCGGTCACCCGATCTTCCGTCGCGTCGCGGTTTGGAAGACCCAGATCGTAATACTCCGTCTTGAGTTCGACATAGGGCTCGATGAGGATCTCCTTGATCCACGCCCAGAGGATACGCGTCATCTCATCCCCGTCCATTTCCACGAGGGGGGTCGTCATGCGGATTTTTTCCATGGTATCTCCTTTTAAGTTTTTCCTCTATGATTATACTAAATTTTTGCGGTCTTTGCAACTTTTTGCGCCGACGAAAATATCCGAATCGAGCAAATGCGTGCCCGGCGTGATCTTTTTTTCGCGCTTTCTTTCCGCCGCCTCCCTTACAAGGGACGCAAGCAGCTTTTTCGCGTCCGACAAACTCTCCCCGAACAGATAGCACGCGAGAGAGCCGGGTACGGTGTTCAGCTCGTTAAAGTATGCCTTCCCGCCCGCATAGATGAAATCGGCGCGGACGATCCCGCTGCAATCGAATGCGTCATACAGGCGCGCGGTCATCGCGCGGATGTCCTCCGCAACCGCTTCGGGAATATCGGCGGGAATCTTTGCGTTGCGCGTGTTTCCCCCGCCGTACTTTTCTTCAAACGAGAGAATATCGCCCGAAGAAAACGCCTCTTCGCACAAAGACGTGCGAATCTCCCCGCCGATGCGGTACGCGGCGCAATTGATATCCCGCTTATCCGCAAAATACTCCTCGACGAGCGCTTCCCCGTCGTAGCAAAACGCCGCCGAAAGCGCTTTTTCCAGCTCTTCCTCATTCGCCGCAACGGAAATCCCGATGCTCGAACCAAGACGGCAGGGCTTGACGATAACGGGATAACCGAGTTCCTTTGCGCGGCGGAACATCTCTTGCCTGTCTTCCTCCTCGCGCGCGGCGAACGAACGCGCGACGGGAAGTTCTGCGCCGCGTGCGGCGAGGGCGGAAAATTTTTTGTTCATGAACACGGCGGAAACGGGCATTTCGGGCGAGGCGCTCGGAATGCGGTACCAGTCGAAAAGCGCCGCGAGCGTACCCCCTTCCCCCATTCCGCCGTGACAGCAATTGAGCGCGACGTCGGGGATAAAGAGCGGTTTTTTACGCCCCTTTGCCGAGCAGATCGCCCCGTCCCCGAACACGACGGGCGTAAAGCGGGACGGCGAACGGAACGCCGCGACGCCCGTCATTTCCGGCGAGGTAAACATCCCCCCTTCCCTTCCGAGATAAACAGGCAGCACGTCCATTTCCGCTCCGCGCAGCAAATTGACGGCAAGCATGCCCGTGATGACGGAAACGTCGTGTTCGCACGATACTCCGCCGAAAAATACCGCGACTTTCAGCATATAAAAAAACACCTCCGCAAGAATTTTTCCGCTTTGGTGTTTCTCCGTCTGCAATATTCTGTTTATTATATGCGCCGCCGTGCGTTCTATGCGCCACGCGGGAGGCCCTGCATGCAATCAATCGGTGCGGTGATCGGCTTCCTTTTGCCGCGCATTCTATGCGCCGCGCGGGAGATACCCCCTTAACGGTAAATATCGGGCAGATCGTTCAGAAAGAGTACGCAGTCCCCTTCCGAAAGTTCTTCCGAGAGGATATCCTGCGCCTTTTGAAGGGTGGGCACGACGCGGATTCTCTCCGCGTCCCCGCCCGCCGCGAGATAACCCGTGCGCACCGCGAGCACGAGCGTTTCGCCGACGAGAATGACTTCGTCCAGACCCACAAGGGAGGCGCCCAGTTTTTCGTTTTCTTCCTCTTCCAAAACGCCGAGTTCCACGATTCCGGGCGTGACGACGAATTTCTTTCCTCTAAACAGCCGCAGCGTTTCCACGGCGTTCGCCGCGCCCTCCACGTTGGAATTATAGGAATCGTCCAGAATGAACCGCCCGTTCGCGCATATTTTCTGCAAACGGTGCGGCACGGGCGTTATCTTCGCGATTCCCTCCGCGATCTCTACCGTGCTCATGCCGACGAGGGACGCCAGCGCCGCCGCGAGCGCGATATCCTGCGCCGCATGCCTTCCGAGAAGTTGGGTATGCACGGGGATTTTTTCTTCGCCTATCCGCAGGACAAAATCCGTTCCGTCCGCCGTGCAGACGATATCCTCCGCGGCAAAATCCTTCCCCTCGCAAAGCGCGTTTTCGGGAACAGACTGTTGCGCGCTTACGCCTAAAACGCTGCCCTTTTTCGCGCGGCGAGCAAGTACGCCCTTTTCTTCCGCGATCGCCCCGATCGAGCCGAACGTTTCCAGATGCTGCGGACATACCCCCGTCACAACGCCGTAATCGGGGCATACCATGTCGCAGAGTTCGGTGATGTCCCCGCGTTTCCTCGCGCCCATTTCCGCAAGGTAGATATCGCAGTCAAGCCCGCCGCGGTTGACGTCGAGCGCGATCCCGATGGGCGTATTGAAAGAGGCGGGCGTCACGCGCACGCGATAGCGAACAGACAAAATTGCCGCCGCAAAATTCTTCACGCTCGTCTTGCCGAAACTGCCCGTCACGCCGATTTTCAGACAGGGACTTTCGATCAGCGCCCGTTTTGCCTTGCGGATAAAGCGGCGATTTGCGGGGACTTCATACGCTTTCGACAAGCCGTTTGCCGCCGCGAGCAGGAACGGAAAAAGAAGCGGCACGAGCGCGAACGGAAGATACCGCATAAGCGTCATCCACTCTTTTCCGACCGCATTGTCCGCAGCCGTCATGCCGAATCCCAGTCCCGCAGAGACGAGAAAAAGGACGATAAAATAGCATACGCCGAGCCGAACGGCGCGCGGCGTGCGCTTGAGAGGCACTTTCAGCGCGTATCTGCGGTCGGAATACGCATATAAAAGGCACAGCCCGGCAAAAGGGATTGCGGAAACGGCGTTCGCCCCCTTTGCGGAAAGAAAGGAAAAGCAAAGGTTGAACACGGCAAGCCCGAGCAGGAGCGCGAGCGCAAGCAGGCTCAGCCGCCGCGGCAACATATTGCCTTTGCGGAAATACCACTTAAAAAACGCCCCGCTCTTGTAATTTTCCTGCTGCAAAATGCCCGCCGTGCGAAACGAACACAGAAAAAAGAGCAGAGCGGCGACGATCGCGCCCGCCACAAGGCAGATTATGGTCGATGCTTCAAAAGTCATTGCAAAAACTCCTCCGCCGCCAGATTGAACTCGGACGGATTTTCCAGATGCGCGAAATGTCCGCATCCCTCCATGACGAACAGACGGCTCCCGCGGATACGGGACAGATACACCGCGATCGAAGAAAGCGGGGTCTGATCGTCTTTGCTTCCGTTGATGAACAGCACGGGACGGGTAATTTTCTCCGCGTCTTCGCGCAAATCTTCGTTTACGATCTTCTTATAGCTCCCCCGCATGACGGGAGAAAGCGTGCGGTATTCCGCGCTGCCGAAATGCGTTTCCGCATAGCGGGGAGCGACTTTTCTGACCAGCCTGTACGCGCCCACGCGCAGCCGATAGCGCGCGCCGCGCTTCGGGATAATGCCCGCACAGCCGCACAGCACCATTTTGTCAAAAATCTCCCCGCGGGACGCGCACTTGACGGCGACTCTGCCGCCGAACGAGTGGGCGATCACATGGGGAAATACGATATTCTTTTCTTTGAGAAATTGCTCCGTCCAGTCGGCATAATCTCCCACCGAAAAGGGCTGCGTGAGCGGGTCGCTTTCCCCGAATCCGGGAAAATCCAGCGCAGTCACGCGGTAAAATCGGGAAAAATAATTTATCTGAGGGTAAAAACTTTCTTTGGAAGCGAGATATCCGTGCAAAAACACGAGGTCTTTGCCCTGTCCCGCCTGCCATACGCCGATCTTCAAGCGCCCTCCTTATCGCAAGCGCCCCTTTCAGGAAACCTTGCGCTATCCGATCGTCTTTTTCATGACGATCGCGTCTTCGCCGTCGGGATAATAGCGCGAACGCGCATACTGCCCGACGAAACCGTTTTTGAGATACAGCATCTGCGCGGGCGCGTTGGAAACGCGCACCTCTAAAAACACCTTTTCCGCGCCGCGCTGTTTCGCCTCGTTCAGAAGCGCCGACAAAATCTCCTGCCCCCGTCCGCAGCGACGATACGCCTCCGCCGTCGCAATCCGCTCGATCTCCGCTTCCTCAAAGAGCACGGATACCCCGCCATACGCGGTGATTATACCCTCTTCTTCGGTGAGAAAGCCGAAAAAACGCCCCGAAAGGAAAGAATCCGCGAGCATCTGCACGCTCCACGGCGCCTGAGGGAAGCAATCCTTTTCCAGCTCCGCAATGGTGGTCAGATCTTCGAATGTCCAGGGACGTATCTTCATTTTCTGTTTTCCTCCGCCGAGGATTTGCGGACATACAGCGCGGTCAGTTCCTGCGCGGGACGGATATTGCGCGCATTGCGCAAAACGGCGTTCAACAGCCCGTTCGCGACGTCCGCGCGCGGGCACTCAACGCAGACCCCTTCGGATGCGGCGAGGGAATACCCCCCTTCGCGCGCAATTATCTCCGCTTCCGCCCCCGAAAGATAGCGCGGGGAAAGAACAATTTCATGCCCTTCCCGATACCCGCAGGCGTACACATAGCCGTGCCCCGCGTCCACAAGGCACAAAAGAGGAAGGTTCGCTTTATCGTATGCGATACAGTCGAAAGACGTGACGGCAAGCGCGGGCTTCCCCAGTGCGAGGCAAAGCCCCTTGACCGTCGCAATACCGATGCGGATTCCCGTAAACGAACCGGGTCCCGTGACGACGGCGAAAAAATCGCAGTCGGCCGCGGACATTCCCGCGCGGGACAATGCCGCGTCCAGCTCGTCCATCAGCCGCACGGAGTGTTCGAGCGCGCAGTCGGGGAGCGCGGTTATATACGCTTTGTCATGATAGGCGATCACCGTGAGGTGCTTTCCGCTTGTGTCGATTGCAAGAAATTTCAATAGAGTATCTTCCTTTCGTCCTCGCCGACCTTTTGCAGGACGACCTTTTTCGCGTGCGGGGGAATGAGCCCCGCGATGTTCTCGCTCCACTCGACGAGGCAGATTCCGCCCGCATCGAAATAATCGGCAAGTCCGAGATTTTCCGCCTGCATTTCCGATCGGATACGGTAACAGTCGTAATGATAGAGCTTATCGGAATAGCTGTTCATATACGCGTAAGTGGGACTCGTGACCTCTTCTTGGATGCCCAATCCCTTCGCGACGCCCTTAGCGAACGCCGTCTTGCCCGCGCCCATCTCCCCTTCCA
>CASGEQ010000068.1 GCA_949300535.1 uncultured Bacillota bacterium | reverse complement strand
GCCCGAACAGACCGCGAAACAGGAAAACGAGGTGAAATAAGATGAAAGAATACAAGAACGTATTTATTTTCGATCATCCGCTCATCCGTCACAAAGTTGCGATTCTCCGCGACGAGCGTACGGGCATGAAGGAGTTCCGCGAACTGATCGAGGAGATCACCACGCTGATGACGTATGAGAGCATGCGCGACGTGGAGACAGTTCCCGTGAAGGTCAGAACGCCGCTGGAAGAAACCACGCAATATATGGTCCCCGAGAAGAGCGTCGTCATCGTTCCCATTCTCCGCGCGGGCTTGGGAATGGTCAACGGCATTCATACGCTGTTTCCGACCGCCAAAGTGGGGCATATCGGTATGTACCGCGACGAAGAGACGCTTGAACCGCACGAATATTACTGCAAATTGCCTGACGGCATTGCAGACAAGACGGTATTTCTCGTCGATCCCATGCTCGCAACGGGCGGGTCTGCTTGCGACGCGATCAATGCGCTGAAAGCGCGCGGCTGCAAGAAGATCAAGCTCATGTCCATCATCGGCGCGCCCGAAGGAGTGGAGAAGGTCGCAAAAGAGCATCCCGACGTTCCCATCTATGTTTCCACGCTGGACAGATGTCTGAACGAAAACGGATATATTCTTCCCGGTCTCGGCGATGCGGGCGACAGGCTGTTCGGAACCAAGTAAGCATTTCAAAAGTACCGCGTATTTTCCGCGGTGCTTTTTGTATCACGGATCTGGGGAAACAGATCTGCCACGGTGACGCAACGCAGGCAGAGCGGAACAGCCGCAAAGCGGCTCACTTTCCGCAAAGACCCGGTTTACAAAATCGTGCTAATAGTTTACAATTGTATCTCTTCCGTTTTCCCGTTATCGGTGATATAATCGTACGGAATACGGAGGTAGTGATATGAACAGATTCGATGAAATATCTGCCCTGTTGCAGAAAGGACGTCCCAGAGAGCTTTCCGCACTCGTCAAAGAGGAGCTGGAAGACGGAACATCCGCAAACGATATCCTGTTAAAAGCGCTGATTCCCGGCATGAGCATTGTCGGGGAGAGGTTCAAGAAGAACGAGATTTTCGTTCCCGAAGTTCTGATCACGGCGCGCGCGATGAACGCCGCTCTGAATATCTTGAAACCCGTGCTTGCGCAGGCGGGCGTTGAGCCTGTTGGCACCGCGATTATCTGCACGGTCAAGGGCGATTTGCACGATATCGGGAAAAATCTCGTCAAGATGATGATCGAAGGTACGGGAATCCGCGTGATCGACCTCGGCGTGGATTGTCCGCCCGAACGCGTGGTGGAAGCGGTGAAGGAATATCATCCCGATATTGTCTGCCTTTCCGCGCTTTTGACGACGACGATGGTCAACCAGAAAGCGACCATCGACGCGCTGAAAGAGGCAGGACTGCGTGATCAGGTCAAAGTGATGGTGGGAGGCGCGCCCGTCACGCAGGCGTTTGCCGACGAGATCGGCGCAGACGCTTACACTCCCGACGCAGCGACGGCGGCGGAAGTGGCGCGAGCGTATTTCAACTGATATTAAACAGAACATAAAAAGGAGCACTCATGAAAATTACGGTGTTCTCCGGAAAGAAAATCGTTACATTCGAGGCGGAACGGGGAGATAACCTGTTGCGCCTTTTTTCCGCGCATTCTGTTCATATCCCCGCGCGGTGCGGCGGAAACGGGAAATGCGGGAAATGCAAAGCGCAACTCCTTTCGGGGCGTATTTCCGGAACGCAGCCGGACGAAAAGGGGGAATTTCTTGCCTGTCTTGCCCGCGTCGAAGGGGATTGCTCGATCTCCGTCAGGGAAGAATCGGGCGGGGGATTGCAGGAATTCGGATTTGCCCGCCTGCCCCGTTGCTGCGGGGAAGAGGGATACGGCATAGCGCTCGACGTGGGCACGACGACGCTTGCGGCGTGCCTGGTACGCCTCGGAGACGGGAAAATCCTGTCCAAAACGTCCTGTCTCAATCCGCAGGCGGTGTTCGGGAGCGACGTCATCAGCCGAATCCAGGCATGCGCGGACAAGAACAATCTCCGCGAGCTTCACCGTTCGGTGACGGCGGCTTCCGCACAGCTCGTGCAGACTCTGACAAAGGGGAAGATACGCCCGAAACGGATGACCGTTGCGGGCAATGCGACGATGCTGCATTTGTTTTGCGGAGAGGATCCGTCCTCCATCGGCGTTTATCCCTTCCGTACGGTATTCACCGAAGAGAGGGAATACGGCGCGGATTCTTTCGGAATTCCCTGCGATAAACTCATTCTGATGCCCTCCGTATCCGCTTATGTGGGTGCGGATATCACGGCGGACATGCTTGCGGCGGACTTTCTGCATAGCGGCGAGACGGTTTTGCTTGCGGATATCGGGACAAACGGCGAAATGGCGTTCCTCTCGGGCGGGAAAATCCTATGTACATCGACGGCGGCAGGCCCCGCGCTCGAAGGCGCCTGCATCGAATGCGGCATGGGCGGCGTGGACGGCGCGATCGACCGCGTATACCGTGAAAACGGCGCGCTCCGCGTTACGACGATCGGAAACGCTGCGCCCGTCGGGATCTGCGGCTGCGGGCTTGTCGACCTTGTTGCGCGGCTTTTGGAAGAGGGCGCGATCGATGAGACGGGATACATGGAAGAGGAGAAATACTATCTTACCGATAAGGTTTATCTTTCCCAGGCGGATGTCAGACAGTTTCAGCTCGCGAAGAGCGCTATCCGCGCGGGGATGCTCGCACTTCTGCACCGTGCCGGGATTTCGGAAGAAGGAGTGGACCGCCTGATCATTGCCGGCGGACTCGGGTATTATATCGATCCCGCGAGCGCGGCAAAGACGGGGCTGATTCCCGAAAAGCTGAAAGACAGAGCGCAGGCGCTCGGCAACGGCAGTCTGTACGGCGCGTATCTCGCGCTTACCGATAAATCCTGCCGCGAAGAGGCGATCAGAATCGCTTCTTCCTGTGAAGTTATCGATTTGTCCACGGACGAAACGTTTACCGAACAGTTTATGGAGGGAATGTATTTTTGATGATGACAAAAGAAGAACTGTTGCAGTCTGTACGCCCGCTCGTGCGGGAAGCGCAGATCGTGCCGTTTGATGAGATCGATTTTTCCGAAGCGGTGCGCGAGTCCTGCCGTCAGAACTATTGCGGAAGGTATGCGACTTCCTGGGCATGTCCGCCTGCGGTCGGCACGCCGTCGGAATGCAGAGAAAAGTTCGCCGATTGCACGCACGCGCTTTTCTTTTCGACCGTGCATCTGCTCGAGGACAGTTTCGACCTCGAAGGAATGGAAGAAGGGAAAAAAGCGCATACGCAGGCGGAAGACGAAATTGCGCGTCTGTGCGGGGTTCCCCGCAGTCGCGTGCTGGGAGCGCAAAGCTGCAATCTGTGCGCGAAGTGTACCTATCCCGATTCGCCCTGCCGTTTTCCCGATCGTTGCCGCATAACGGTGGAGGCGTGCGGAATCAGCGTTGTGGAGCTTTGTTCGCGAACGGGTATGAAGTACTGCAACGGCGAAAATACCGTGACCTATTTTTCGCTTATTTTTCTTGATTGATTGGCAGAAAATCGTCAAAGCAGGGAAAAACAGCTCCGAGACGGTTTCCCGGCGAACGCGTTTTTAAAGGTTGAAAGAGAGCCCGTCGAAGGGCTCTTTTTCATAAAACAGGATAAACGGGATACTTTTATTACAGGATAAAGGGGGCACTGAATGCCCGATTTTATCGTATTATTTCGGTTTACATAGTACTATCTGAAGAAGAACACCGCCCATTCGGACGGTGTTCTTCTTCAGATAGGGGTAATAAATGAATGGAGAGAATGAGCAAATTCAAGCGCGGTTCTCCGAACCGAACAGGCGGATATACCGCATGACCTCTTCGCGTACGGCGTCAACTTTGCAGTTGCGCGCTTTGAGGTAGGGAAGGCCTTCCCGAATTGCCTGCGTGAACCCGCGGGTCGCCGCAAGAGTGAGGTCGGTAAAGATATTGACTTTCGCAATTCCGTTTTTGATACAGTTGCGGAAGTCTTCGTCGCTGAGTCCGCTTCCGCCGTGCAAAACGAGCGGGGTATTGACTTCCGCGCGGATCTCCGCAAGGCGGTTGATATCGAGTTTGGGTTTTTTCTTATAGACGCCGTGCGCCGTGCCGATCGCGACGGCAAGCGCATCCACGCCCGTTGCGGTGGTGAAATGGTAAGCCTCTTCCGCCGTGGTCAGGGCGTCCGTTTCGGAAACGGTTTCCGTTTCCCCGACGTGTCCGATCTCCGCTTCCACCGACGCGCCGAACGCGTGGGCGATCTTGACGATGTTGCGCGTCTGTTCGATATTCGCCTCGTAATCGGCGGTAGAACCGTCGAACATCACGGAAGAGAATCCGCATTGCAGCGCTTCCATGCAGCGGTTGAAGGTGAGGCCGTGATCGTAATGCACGACGACGGGGACTTTCGCGCGCTTTGCCGCTGCTACGACGGAAGGCGAGATGAGTTTGAGCTCTCCGTAGGGGAGCAAAATTTCCGCCGTACCGATAATGATGGGGGCGTTCAGCGTTTCTGCCGCTTCGATCGCCGCCTGCAACATATCCGTGTCGATCGTGTTGAACAGACCGACGGCGTAATGGTTCTTTTGCGCGTCTTTGAGGACGTCGTTCAGATTGACTAACATTTTTCAATTCTCCTTGAAAGGAATAGGGATTAGGGGGGCTTTCAAAACTTTCAAAACAGGAGCGTGGCTTCAATGAAAGAATTTGGGGCGTTCGCAAGTTAAGAGGGAAGCCTTTCAAAACAGGAGTCGAGCGCGAGAATTTCCACTTTGTTTCCCATGCCGGAAACGGAATCCTTTTTGGAAAGGCTGCTTGCCGCCGACGCAGACGCAAAGCGCAGGATGTCCTTGTCCGTCATGTCCGCGCAGATACCGTAAAGGCAGCCCGCGCAGAACGCGTCTCCCGCGCCTACGCTTCCCTTGATAAAGCCTGCAGGCAGTTTCAAAGAGGGCACTTTGACGGTATAACCCGAGCTGTCCATGAGGTATCCCGCTTCGGGTGCGTGCACGATGACTTTTTCGGATACGCCGCATTGCAGGAAATATTTCATCGTCTGCATGATGTTGTCGTCGATGAGCTTTCCGTTCGCGTCGCGGGCGGGGATACCGCTCACGCTGCTGCTTTCGATCTCGTTTAGGATCGCAAAGGAGCAGTATCGGAGGGCGGGGACGACCTTTTCGCGGAAAATGCCGCTGCTCTCGCTCACGCAGTCGATGGAAGTGCGGATACCGCGGTCGCGGATGCGCTTCAGAAGCCGCGCGAGTTTTGTGCCGTATTCTTTGTCGGGCGCGTCCAGCGCGTCCAGAAGCATGATATATCCGATATGGAAGACGTCGCAGTCCAGCCTATCTACGTCGACGTCCGCTTCACAGAATTCCGCGTTTGCGCCGCGATAGTGAAAAAAGGTGCGCTCGCCCGTCTTTTTCACGCTGATGACATCGGAAAAGGAGGTGGAGAGCGAGGAGCGCTTCACGCCCGAGATATCGATACCGCGGCGCGCCATTTCATTCAGGACGTAATTTCCGTAATCGTCGTTTCCGACGCGTCCGAGCACGCGGATGTCAAAGGCGGGATCGATGGTTTTCAGGTCGATCGCCGTATTCGGCACGCAGCCGCCGACCGAGTGGGTCATGGCGGAAATGGTGGAAAGCATGCCCTTTTCGGGGTAACAATCCACTGTTTTTACGATGTCCGCGAGGATATTCCCCGCGACGGTAATCCGATTGAGCATAATATCACCAAAAGGGGGAGGTACGCGGGGATCGGCTTTCACCGACCCCCTTGTACCTTAGGGGGAGTCAGATCAGCAAAGTCCCATGATCAGGTTGAGCACATACATTTCAAGAGCCTCATAGTTGCGCTCCGCAATACACTTGCGCTCGAAATCATAATCGTAACGGTCGACCTTTTCTTCCAGAGCCTTCACGACGTTGAGGCTGTTGGTCAGGTGCTGATAGCACGCGTCGTCGTGCGTGGTGCGCATTGCCTTGACGTCGAGGCCGATATATTCGCCGTGCGATCCGAATCCGTTCTCTTTGAGAATCTTGATCTGGTTGAACGCCTGGCGCAGGTTCTCCGCACCGAAACTTCTGTCCTGATCGAATTTGAGGCCGTTCTGGTCGTTGAGGTGTACGCTGTAAAGCTTGTTGAATGCGAGCGCGAAGCCCATTTCGTTGGCGGGGTCAAGCCCTGCGAGGACGGCGTGCGCCGATTCGAGCAGTCCGCCCACGCGGGAAGGGTCTTTCGTCGCGGCGGAAACGCCCATGACATGACCCATCGTTCCGCAGAAGCTGCGGTCCACGGGTTCGTTGGGCTTGGGTTCGATCGCGACGCGGATGGCGGGATCGTAATCGAGCATCTTGTCGATCGCCTCGACAAGGCGCTTGGTCGCAACGCACGCGCTCTTGCTCTCCGCGCAGAGGGTGCCTTCGCGAGCCAGCCAGAGGACGATCAGCGAGCAGCCGAGTTCCTTGGCAATATCGATGGAGCGGTAAGCTCTCCACATGGCGAACTCTCTGTCTTCCGCGCTGTTGGAGGTAAATCCGCCGTCCACGCAGTGGGGGTCCATCCAGAGTCTGGGCGCGACGAATTCGGCTTTGAGGCCGTATTTGTCGAGCGTTTTCTTCAGCTTGCGCGCTTCCGCCTTGATCTGATCTTCGGTAAGGTTGTTGATATCGGGAACGGCGTCGTCGTCATGAAACTGAACGGCGTCGAAACCGAGTTTTGCGAACATTGCGATTTTCTCTTCCAGGGGAATTTCCTTGCGGGTTGCGGGGCCGTAAACGTCCGCGCCCGAAGCTACGTTCCAGGGACCGACAGAAAATTTGAATTGAGACATGATATTTTTTCCTCCGTTATCGCTATTGCGAATGTTCGCCTATACTATATTGTCTGTCCGACAAAAAAGAAAGGCGTATAATTGCCATAAGTTAGCAGAATTTTGCAATGAAAGAGGGGAAAAGAAGAGCGGCATATCCGCCATGGATATGCCGCCCGATGTGCCGCGAGGATTTCCGCGTTACTCCTGTGTCTTGTTGTTCTTTTTCTTGTTGACGATCACGATTGCCGCGATTGCAGCGCCGACCACGACGACTGCCGCAACGACGATACCGACGATAAGACCGACGTTGGGTCCGTCGCCCGGTTCCTCGACGGGGAGCTTCGTGAAGTCGCTCGTCACTTCGAGATAATCCGCATAATCGAGATCGGTACCCGTTCCTGTGCCGGAATCGTCATACTTGAAGAACTCGGTGCTGACCGTCTCGCCGCCGACCGTTGCGGAAGCGGACATGACTTTGTAGATCTGCGTATAGCCGTACTGAGGGCTGTCGAGTTCAAGATCTCCGCCGCCCGACGTATCGAATGCGGTTTCATCGTAGAAGAGCGATTCAAAGATGTTGTCTACGGTATTCTGCGTGTTTTCGCTCTTTTCTTTGAAAGTGTACGTTCCGTCGCCGTTGTCGGTGAAGGTCGCGTCCTCGATCTTGCTTGCCTCGTCTTTTGCGAGCGTCTTGGTCTTCTGATTGTAGTCGTCCATGCTCGTGAACGAATAGGTGATGGTGATCGTGGTATCGCCGTCCTTTTCGGTCGCCGTAACTTCGACGTCGGACAGAGCGCAGTAAGATTTCACCTTTGCCGCAAGTTCGTCCCCGTAAATGAGGAGATACTTGGAGTTGTTGCCGACGGTAGAGGGCTGTTCTTTTTCTTCCGTTCCGGGGATGATCGAGTTATCGCCCAGGATCACAGCAGTGATTGTCTTGGTGCCGGAGCCGTCTTTATTGACTTCGACGTTGGAGCTGACCAAAGCGGCCTGGCATCCGGTGAGCGCCATCACGAGTATCGTAGCCATTGCCACGATTGCTAAGAGTTTCTTTTTCATCATAATCCTCCGTATAATTTTTATTAACAATAAACGATGGCGCTGTGTCGCGGCTGCAGCGTTCGCTTATTTTTAACCGTATTGATGGTCTGCGTTTCGTCCATGAGATCGAGATAATCTTTTCCGTCCAGCTCCGCGGGGAAGCGGACGGGGGATGAGGACGCGTTGTGGAGAAGGACGACCGATTCCGCGCCGCAGCTCATGCGGTAGGCGAAAACATGATCGTCGGGGCAGGGGAAGGGATTCCAGCGCCCGAACGTGAGCGCACGGCTCGCGTTGCGCAAGGGAATCAGCCTGCGGTAAAACGAATACAGCGATTTTTTGTCCGTTTTCTGTTTCAGAAGGCTTTCCGAACGGTATCCGCGCGTGAAGCGCTGAGCACACATTCCGCTTTCTTCTCCCCAGTCGAACGCCGTGCGCGCTCTGCCGAGCGCGTCGGCGGGCAGATAGGCGGGACAGGTATCCGACTTGTCCGCTCGCATCCCGAGTTCTTCGCCGTAGTAGACAAAGGGGGTGCCTTCCAGGGTGAGGAAAATCGCCGCTGCCTGTTTCAGTTCGTCATCGTCGGGACAAAGCTCTTCGGCAAATCGCGGCATGTCGTGATTGCCGAGGAAGGGGGAATCGGTGTAGTTCTCGTCCGTCAGGCGGGCGCAGAGGTATGCGTTTTCCAGCCTTGCGGAAAAGAGAGGGGCGGGAAGTTTTCCGTGAAGAAAATCCGCGATCTCATTTCCGAGGTAAAAGTGGAAACTGCTGTCGAGTCCGCGATAGTAAAGGGCGCGGATATCGGGGGTATCCCATACTTCCCCGACCAGATAGCAGTCGGGGCGGAGAGAGCGGCAATAGTCGCGGAATTCAGACCACCATTCGATATTCTTCGCGTGATGGGAAACGCCGTCTTCCACTTCGGAAGTGCTGTACAGGTGCATGGCGGAATCCAGACGGAACCCCGCAACGCCTTTTTTCAGCCAGAACGCGGCAATTTTTTTGCACTCCGCGCGCGTTTCGGGACAGTTGAAATCGAGATCGGGCATGACCGACGAGTAAATACCGAGATAGGAAACGCCGTTTTCCGTTTTATGCCAGGAAGGAAGCGTGTTCCACACGGCGTCGCGGTTGAGAAAACGCGCGTCAGGATTGCCTTCGAGCCAGAACATGCGCGCCTTGGGACTGTCGGGATGCGCGCAGGCGTATAAAAATGCGGGGTGCCGTTCGGATGTGCAGTTGAACACCAGGTCGAGCAGCACGGCGATTCCGCGCTTTTCCGCTTCGCGCACAAGTTCTTCAAAATCTTCCATCGTCCCGTATTCGGACGCGACGGAATAGTAATCGAGCACGTCGTATTTGTGATAACTCGGGGACGGATGAATGGGGGAAAGCCAGATGCCTTTGACGCCCAAGCCGCCGCCCTTTCCGTCGTTGAGATAGTCCAGCTTATTCGTGATTCCTTTCAGATTGCCGATCCCGTCGCCGTTTGAGTCACAGAAAAAGGGGACAAAAATATGATAAAAAACGCCTCTTTTGGAAAATTCAGGTGCCGATTCCATATATCATTTTGAAAATTGAAAAAAATTTCCGTCGGAAGGCTTGCAAATTTTCAGATATGAGTTAAAATAAAGCAAATACGAAAAAGTCGCAAACATTCTTATCGAATCTGTCTATATCATGATTGCACTTTTCGTTTGAAACTATGTTGCTTATTGCGAATAATTAGGATTATTTTGTTATTTTACACAAACGAGGGGAGCCGTGAACAAAAAACCGATTCTTTATCAGGAACAAGTAAAAATGCCGAACGAGACGATCGGCGTGAACTGTTTTTTCTATGACTGCGCCTATGCGCCCTACGTCGGGTTATTCCCGCTGCACTGGCATGAATGCCTGGAAATCATATCCGTTCAGGACGGTTATCTCGAATTGGAGATCGAAAATAAGAAATATCACTACGGCGCGGGGGATATTGCGGTTATCAATCCGAACTATCTGCATTCGGGGACGCAGTTTGCGCCCGAGACCAAACTGTACTGCCTGATGGCGGAAATGGATTTGTTCCGCAGCCGTTACGTCGAGACGGTGGAGGAGAATTTTATCAATCCGCTGATCGAAGGAAAGATTTCTTTCCGCCCGAAAATTTCGGGTGACGAATATCTCAACGAACTCGTGAGAAAGTGTTACCGGCATTTCAACAGTGCGGAAAACGGATTTCAGCTGATGATGAAATCGCTCTTGTTTGAGCTGATGTACCGTCTGTTCCGCGATTATGTGCAGGAAAATCACATGGATCCGAAAAAACGCTTTGTCCCGCTCGCGCGCGAACGCGTGAATATTATTTTGAATTATGTGGACGAGCATTATGCGGAAAAGATACGCCTTGAAGATCTTGTCGACGTCGTTCATATCAACAAATACTACATCTGCAAAATTTTTCAGCAATGCACGGGCAAGACGCTTCTCAATTACGTCAATGCCGTCCGAGTGCAGAAAGCGGTGGAAAAACTGATTGCGACCAACGATTCGGTGACGCAGATTGCATTCGCCGTCGGATTTCAGGATATCAATTATTTCAGCCGGATTTTTAAGAGTATCATGAAAGTTTCGCCGACGGATATCAGAAAGAAGTATCGGAGAGAAGAGTGACGATATTTGAAAACGGATAAAATCGGACAGACTGTATCTGTCCGATTTTACAATTTTACGGAGGGAAAGGCGCTTAATCGCGCGAAACAAGACATGGAAAAGAAAATGAGTACAAATATTGTGCTAATATTAAGCAAGAAAATAACTATAAAAAGCAAATGCGCGGTTGCTATAATGAGGCAAGAAAACAGAGTGCGCGTTTTGCGCAACGATAAGGAGGAAGTAAGATGAAGAGAATCTGGTCAGTGGCAACGGCCGCTCTGATGACGGCAACGGGAATAGCTGCCTGTGTGACTCTGACAGGCTGCGGCGATACCGGTTATTCCAAAGAAGGGCGCCTTGCAGTCTGGGTCGGCGAAGAGCTCGAAGAGCTTTTTTTGGAGATCGGCAAGGATTATGAAGCGGAAACGGGGCTCCCCGTCGTCATCAAGACGTATACGGGACTGACCGCTTCCGATAAACTTGCGCTGGACGGTCCGTTCGGCAAGGGCGGAGACATCTACATGCAGGGCGGCGGCGGAGACCTCGCAAAGGCGGTAGAGCAGGGACTTTTCATGGAAGTTCCCAAAGATGAAATGGAGCTGGAAACCAAATTCATCAGCGGCGCTCAGGAGCTCATGCAGTATCAGGGCAAGCTGTACGGCGTGCCGCTCGGAACGGAAGTCAACGTTCTCTACTACAATAAGGATATCCTTCCCGAATTCCCCGAAGAGTGGACATGGGAAGATATGATGGACTATGCGCTGAGTTATAATAATTTCGGCGACGACGTCAGCACAAAGGAGGAGAAGTTCGGCCTTCTGATCGATTACAGCAATCCTTATTACACCTGGGCGATCAACGAAGCGTTCGGCGGATATATCTTCGGCAAGGATGCGGACGGCAATTATGTCCCGACCGATCTCGGAATCGACAACGACGGCTCGATCGCGGCAATGCAGTATATCAAGGACATGATCGTCAATAAGGTCATTCCCGAAAACATGAACAGTTCTGTCTGCCAGTCCAAATTCATGAGCGGAAAGGCGGCGATCATGCTGGACGGAAGCTGGAGCCTTGCGAACTTCCGCAAA
>CASGEQ010000067.1 GCA_949300535.1 uncultured Bacillota bacterium | reverse complement strand
ATTCTCGGTTGGCGGAATGAAAAAAAGCTGCGCGAGATCCTCTCTTTCGACGAAAAGACGCGCATTCCGCACGTCGTAGCAGTCGGTTATCCCGCCGAAGGATATGAAACGCGCGAGAAAAAGCGCAAACCGCTTGAAGAGATCTTCACGCTGGTTCGCTGAGCAAAGCGGCGCGCCATACAGCATTCCTGCATAAAAAATTTGACGGAATTTTTACATTATTTGTTCGTCAGAATTTGACAAAATGCTAAATTATTGATAAAATAAATTTAATAAATGTTTTTGAGGAGGAGAATATGAAATATTGCAGAAAATGCGGAAAGGAACTTGACGACAATGCAGTCGTATGTCCCCACTGCGGCGTACTCGTGGATGACAATGCGTTAAAACCGAAGAGCACGACCAACACGATCGCGATCGTTGGTTTTATCTTTTCGTTTCTGATTGCGCTGGTGGGACTTATCTGCAGTATCATCGGACTGAAAAAATCCGCTGAAACGGGAACGGGCAGGGGGCTGTCCATTGCAGGTATCGTCATTGCGATCGTCAACATGGTGCTGGGCTTTATTTTTTATCTGCCTGTATTGCAGCAGTTGAGCGGTATGGCGACGGGAATTTTCTTCTGATCAAAAAGAGACGCGGAAAGCGTCTCTTTTTTATTGAGTCGGGCGGTTCTCCCCTTAATTGAGTCCCCCCCTCCCCTTTATTAAGCCGGCATGCCCTCTCCGAGCTGAAAGTTCGGCGCAGAAGATTTTCGCTTGATTTCAGTCGGACAATCCGATCAGGGAAAAGGCGCATATTGATTCAAAGCGGCGCGCCGCAGTGCAATGCACTGCGGCGCGCCTTTCTTTGCAAACTATTTCTTTTTTCCTTTCCGGGCACGCACTTCGAGTACGGTCTTTTCATACCCCTTCCCAGACGGCGTATAATACACGCGGTCTTTGAGCGAATCGGGCAAATACTGTTGCTCGACATATCCGCCGAAGTTATGCGGATAGAGATACTTTTTGCTCTGCGCCTTCGTCTCCGCGTCTCCGAAAGAATTATCTTTAAGATAGGGCGGGATATTGTCGTCGCGCACAGACGTCGCGTCCTTTTGCGCGCCGTGCATTGCAAGATAAACCGTATTGCTCTTTTCCGCCTCGCAGACATAGACGATCGCTTCGGATAAGGGAAGAAGTCCCTCGGGATAACCGAGATGTTCAAAGGCGTACATCGCGGAAGTTGCCATGACGAGCGCCTGCGGATCCGCCATGCCCACGTCTTCCGCGGAATGCGCGATCAGGCGGCGAGCGACGAGCATGGGATCGCACCCGCCTTCGATGAGCCGCATCGCGTAATAGAGCGCCGCGTTCGCGTCGCTTCCGCGCAGCGATTTGCAGAACGCGGACAGAATATCGTAATACAGATCCTCGTTATAGGACAATGCCTTTCTCTGAATGGACTGTTCCGCATCGGCGAGTGTCACGACGATCTTGCCGTTTTCCTGCGGCGGCGTGGTGAGTACTGCGAGTTCAAGCGCATTATACGCCGTGCGCAGATCCCCGCCCGCCGTCTGCGCGATATGACGAAAAGCCTCGTCCGACATTTCCACATCGTACTGTCCGAGCCCCTTTCTCTTATCCGTCAATGCGCGGCGCAGAGCGTTTTCGATCTCTTCGGAAGTAAGCCGTTTGAACTCGAACACGCGGCAGCGCGAGACGATAGCGGGCGTCATGGACGCATAGGGATTTTCCGTCGTCGAACCGATAAAGATGATCGTTCCCTGTTCGATGGCGGGCAGAAGCGAATCGGATTGCGTCTTATTGAAACGGTGACACTCGTCCAGCATGAGATAGGTGCGTTTATTGTACAGTTTAAGATTATCGCGCGCCTTTTCTACCGCCTTTTTGACGTCTGCGACGCCCGCGTTGACGGCGTTCAGCTTGATAAATTCCCCGTTCGTCTGCGCGGCGATAATGTTTGCGAGCGTGGTTTTGCCGCATCCGGGCGGTCCCCAGAAAATACAGCTTCCCAAACGGTCGAGGGCGATTGCGCGGCGCAAGAGCGAGCCTTCCGCAACGATATGCCCCTGCCCTACAAAGTCCTTTAACGTATTGGCGCGCATCCGCTCTGCAAGCGGTTTTGCGCGCTCTTCATTCTGATTGAAATCAAACAGATCCATCTTCTATCAACTGCGCGATCTTTTCCGCGTTCTCTTGTCCCAATTCGTAACCCTTGTCGTAGGCGAACTGCAAATTCTTTACCTGATACTGGTCCATTGCGCCGAGATCGGGTTCCAGCCACAGATCGATGGACTTGCTGCGCGCGCGGCGCTTTTTCTGGGTGTTGCGCGTATCGACGATATCGATACAGCGGAGCAGAGTATCCACCATATTGTTCGTGATCTTCTTCACGGTGAGATCGCCGAGAACGTCCACCGCAACGACGACTTCCGCGCCCATATCGAGGAGTTCGCTCGTCGGCACGCGTTCGAGGATGCCGCCGTCCACGAGCAGCATTTTGTCCTTCACCACGGGCACAAACGCTCCGGGAATGGAGCTGGAAGCGATAATCGCGTCGATCACGTTCCCTTCGCTCAGCCGAACGATCTTGCCCGCCACGATGTCCGTCGCAACGCACAAAAACGGGATCTGAAGATCTGCAAACGTCTTTTCCCCGAGATATTCTTCCAGCATTTTACGCGCCTTATTCAGGCGGAAAATGCCGTTCGCACGGATGGGATTGATATTCAGCGTTGCAATGTGCGACAATTTGAGACCGAGGGTACGTTTTTTCACTTCTTCCATGGATACCCCCGCGCAATAGCACGCGCCGACGATCGAACCCATGGAACAGCCGGTCACGAAATCCGCTTTGATCCCCGCTTCTTCCAGAGCCTGTAAAAATCCGACGTGAGCAATACCGCGCGAACCGCCCGAGCCGAGCGCAAGTCCGAGTTTTTTCCGCATAATCCTATCCTCCCGTTCATAAGGTATGGCATGACTGCCCTGAAAAAATTTCCCCGCGGTGCGGTCGGCGGAGCGATCGGAGTGATCATCCTGCTCTTTCTCCTCTTTCCGCAGCGGTATTC
>CASGEQ010000066.1 GCA_949300535.1 uncultured Bacillota bacterium | reverse complement strand
ATCAGCCCCGACAAGATCGCGGTCTGGGTCGGACCCGGGCATATTCAGAGCTTTGTGCAGGGTATCCCGAACTGCATGGTCATCGATTCGGTCAACGACGCGCTTAAACGCGATCTCGTCGATCGGTTCAAGAGCGATCTTATCCGCTTTTATTACGGAAACGACCTCATCGGAACGGAGATCGGCGCGGCGGCGAAAAACGTCATGGGGATTGCCGCGGGGATTCTCGACGTCATCTGCGTTCCCCTGAAAGGTCCGCTCATGTCCCGCGGCGCGCGTGAAGTGGCGCGCCTCATCAAGGCGATGGGCGGAAACGAGCTTTCCGCTTACGGACTTGCGCATCTCGGCGATTATGAAACCACACTCTTTTCGCCCTATTCCCACAACCGTATGTACGGCGAAATGCTCGCAAAGGGGCAGCGGTTCGAAAAGCTCGCCGAAGGCGTTGCGACGTCTGGCGCGATGAAACTGCTCGGCGAAAAATACGGTGTGGATCTTCCCATCACCAATACCGTTTACCGCGTGTGTTACGGGGAGGGGGACGACCGCAAGCGCTGCGTCGATGAGATCGGAAAACTCTTTGCCCGCAGTACCAAATCGGAATTTTACGAATAACGTTCCGCGGACTTCTTGGCGGTAAGAGCATTTTGCATAGAAAAGGAGCGAGGGGCAGGTGTGCGCTTGATTTGAGTTCGTCGCGTTTGCCTGATATAGTACGCTGCTTTTCGCGGGGAAGCGTGAAAGTCAAACAGCTGCCTCTGAAAACGAAACAGTTAGCATAAAACAGCCCGCCCGTTTTGCTCATCGAGCAAAACGGGCGGGCATTCTGTTTTTCCGTCTTTGAAATTTTATTTCAGTCCTTGAATTCGTAAGGAGTGGTCTGGTAGACGAAGTTGAGCCAGTTGTTGTAGAACAGGTTTGCCGTCGAGGACCAGTTCATGTTGATCTTGGTACAGTCCTTGTCCTGAAAATAGCAGAAGGGTTTATCGATGGGAAGTCCCTTGGCGAGATCGCGCTCGTATTCCTTTTTCAGCGTATCGCGGTCGTATTCCATGTGTCCGAGCACGAACACGCGGCTGTGGTCGAGGTTGGAAACGACGGGCGCGCCCGCGCGGTTGGAAGTCGCGAGGATTTTGAGCCTCGGGTCTTTCGCAATGTCCTTTTCCCGCACTGCGGAATGGCGGGAATGGCACATATGGAATTCGTCCGAAATGCCTCGCATGAGGGGGTCGGGCGTATCGAAATGCACTTTACGGTGGGTGAACACGCCGAACAGCTTGCGGGGGAGCGGATATTTCTCGATACCGTAGAAATAATGCAGCGCCGCCATCGCGCCCCAGCAGATAAATATGGTCGAAGTCACGTTGGTCGTCGTGAAATCGAAAATGCGTTTGAGCTCGTCCCAATATGCCACGTCCGAAAAGTCAAGCTCTTCCACGGGCGCGCCCGTCACGATCATGCCGTCGAAATGCCTGTGTTTTATGCTTTCGAACGGCTGATAAAAGCGGTCGAGATATTCCGCTTCCGTATTTTTGGAGCGATAGGTCTCCGTGTGGATGAGCGTGATATTCACCTGAAGGGGAGAATTGGAAAGAAGGCGCATAAACTGCGTTTCCGTTTCCACCTTTGTGGGCATGAGATTGAGCAGGGCGATCTCGATGGGACGGATGTCCTGCATTTTCGCCCGTTCCTGCGTCATCACGAAGATTCGCTCGTTGCTTAAAATGGAATAGGCGGGAATGTTGCGGTCAATGACGATGGGCATGGTGTTTCCTTCCGTAAAAAAGTGATCGGTGCGCCGCGGGGCGCGGGCAGACAAAAAATCGGTGCTCCGCAGGGAGCGGACAGACAAAAACGAATACGCCGCGGGGAGATCGGAAATGATTGACGCGCCGCGGGCGCGGGAAAAGATCAGATCTGCGCGAACGCCTGATCGAGATCGGCGATGATATCGTCGGGATTCTCGATTCCGACGGAGAGACGCACGAGGTTTGCGGAAATACCCGCGTCGATGAGTCCCTGTTCGGAGAGCTGACGGTGGGTGGTGGAAGCGGGGTGCAGGATACAGCTTCTTACGTCCGCGACGTGCGTTTCCTGCGAGATGAGTTTCAGGTGTTCCATGAAGCGCGCGCACGTCTTCGCGTCGCCGCGGATGCCGAAACTCATCATGCCGCCCGTGCCGTCGGGAAGATACTTCTTCGCGCGTTCGTAATATTTATCGGTCGGCAGAGAGGAGTGCTTGACCCATTCTACCTTGGGGTGTTTTGCGAGATATGCCGCCACTTTCGCCGCGTTGGAGCAGTGCTTTTCCATGCGGACGGAGAGGGTATCGCTTCCGAGATAGGTCAAAAATGCGTTCTGCGGGTTCATGATCGCGCCCGTGTCGCGGATCATCTGTGCGCGGCACTTTGTCCCGAAGGGGACTGCGAGATCGGCATAGACCAGTCCGTGATAGCTCTCGTCGGGCTCGTTGAAGGCGGGATAGCGGGGATTTCCCTTATAGGCAAAGTTTCCGCCGTCCACGATCATGCCGCCGAGCGCTGCCGCATGCCCGTCCATATATTTGGACGTGGAATGCACGACGATGTTTGCTCCGAGCGATAACGGACGGCAGAGGACGGGCGTCGCGAGGGTATTGTCCACGACGAAGAGGACGCCCTTCTTTTTGCAGACGGACGCGACTTTGTCGAAATCGAGCACGACGATCGCGGGGTTTGCGACCGTCTCCGCGAAGACGAAGCGCGTCTTTTCGTCGATGAGCTTTTCCAGCTCCTCTTTCTCGCAGTCCGCGTCGAAGAAGCGGCATTCGATGCCGAGTTTGGGAAGGGTGGTGCCGAACAGATTATACGTTCCGCCGTATACCTCGCTCGCGCAGACGATATTGTCGCCCGCGCTGCACAGGGTCATCGCGGTGAGCAAAATCGCGGACATTCCCGAGGCGCAGCCGATTCCGCCTACGCCGCCTTCCAGCGCGGCAACGCGTTTTTCCAGCGCGTCGACGGTGGGGTTTGCAAGGCGGCTGTAAAAGAAGCCTTCCGCTTTCAGATCGAACAAGTCCGCCATTTTCTGCGTATCGCCGTAGAAAAAGGTCGTGCTCTGGCAGATCTGCGGAATGCGGCTCTCGCCCGTTTCGGGGCGATAGCCCGCCTGTACGCAAAGGGTATCCAACTTATACTCTTCCATAATCTTAACCTCGAAAATGATATTATCTGAAAATTTCCTTGACGGCGCGGTCGGTCGCGCGTTTGACGTCGCGTTCGGCGATCGAGCGCTTTTTGTCATAGGTGTGCTTGCCCTTGCAGAGGGCGATTTCCGCTTTGACGAGCGCGTCTTTGAAATACAGCTTCAAAGGCACGAGCGTATATCCCTTTTCGTTGACCTTGCCGACGATCTTTGAAATTTCGCGCTTGTGCAGAAGCAGTTTGCGGTCCCTGCGCGAATCGCGCGTGGAAAATGCGCCGCTCTTGTCGTAGAGGGCGATGTGCATGTTTTTGAGGAATACTTCCCCGCGGCGGATTTCGCAGAAACTCTCGCTTAAAGACGCGTGTCCCGCGCGCAGCGACTTTACCTCGCTGCCTTCCAGCACGACGCCCGCTTCGAATTTATCCTCGATGAAATACTCGAACGAAGCCGATTTGTTGACGGCAATGACTTTCATACGCTTATTATACCACAATTCCACCAAAAACGGAACGGATTACATGATTTTACTGAGAAAAAGGAACTGAGTTCTGCGCGAACCCCAGTCAACGCCGACCACCTTCACGCGTATCGGCTCGCCGAGGCGGAAGGAATTTTTCGTCCCGCGCAGGAGGAACCGTTCTTCCACATAGTCGTAGCTGTCTTCGGGGAGCGTTTCCAGGGGGAGAAATCCTTCGATCGTGTTTTTGAGTTCCGCAAACAATCCGAATGAGGTCACGCCCGAGATCACCGCATCATATTCTTCCCCGATCTTGTTCTGCATATACGCGACCATGTAGAGCGCGTCCACGTCCCGTTCCGCTTCCGTCGCGTTTTTCTCGCATTCGGAGGACTGCACGGACGCCTGCTGTACGAAATCCTCATAGCGGCGGACCGTCTCTTCGGGATGCGCGAGCGCTTCCTTGATGATTCGGTGAATGCACAGGTCGGGATAGCGGCGGATGGGGGAAGTGAAATGGCAATAGCAGTCGGACGCAAGCCCGAAATGCCCGAGGTTGATCGGGGAATATTTTGCTTTCTGCATGGAGCGCAGCATCACGCGGTTGACGACTGAATAAATGGGGGAATCTTTTAACCCTTCCAGCACGTCCTGATAATCGCGCGGGGAGACCTTTTCGGGATCGAATTTCACTGCGACGCCCGCTTCCTGCAAAAATTCGGCGAAGCCGCGCGCCTTTTCTTCGGCGGGACGCTCGTGAACACGGTAGACAAAGGGCATCTGCATTTCGCTCATGATGCTCGCGACGCTCTCGTTGGCAAGCACCATGAACTGCTCGATCATCTCGTGCGAGATGGTGCGGTTATAATCGGGAATGACGATCTCGCCGTCGACGTAGAGGATTTTCGCTTCCTTGATATCCATCGCGACGCCGCCTTTCGCCGTTCTCGCCGCTTTGAGGATATTGGTCAGCTCGACCGCCGTATCCACAAACCCGATGAGATCGGGATAGCGTTCCCGCGTTTCTCGGTCGCCCTCGTAAATGGCGGTCACCGCGGTATATGTCATGCGGTGCCTCGAACGGATGACGGAAGGGGAGATCTTGCGGCTTATCACCTTTCCGCTCGGATCGACGGTCATAAAGCAGGAAAGAGTCAGTCTGTCCACGCCCTCGTTCAGCGAGCAGATATTATTGGAGAGCGCCTTGGGAAGCATGGGCAGCACGCGGTCGGGAAAATACACGCTCGTTCCGCGGCGGTACGCTTCCTTGTCGATGATCTCGCCCCGCCAGACGTAATGACTCACGTCGGCGATATGCACGCCGAGATAGTAGAGCCCGTCTTTTTTCTCGATGGAGATCGCGTCGTCGATGTCGCGCGTATCCTCTCCGTCCACGGTGATGATGAGCTCATCGCGCAGATCGACTCGGTTTTTGAGATCTTTTTCCGTGATGGGCCTTGCCGCCTGTCGGTCCGCTTCGGCGGCGACGTCGTCGGGAAACTCTTCGCGCAGGTTATGGGCGCGGATGAGGGAGAGTTCTTCCACGAAAAAGTCCCCGCCTTCGCCCAGAATTTCGGAAATTTCGCCCTCGGGCGAACGCCCGTCGGGGTAGCGGAGAACGGTCGCGACAGCCTTCGCGCCGTCGGGACAGTTCTTGGTCTTGGAAAGGGGGATATAGATCTCCTCCGCGTATTTGCGCTCGTCGGGGTGCAGATACCCCGCCTTTTTCTCGCGGCGGAAGGTACCGACGATCTCGCGGTATCCGCGTTCGAGAACGGAGAGCACTTCGCCTTCGTCGTCCGACATCCTGCCTTTGACGTGGATACAGTAAACGGTATCGCCGTGCAGGGCGCCGTGCAGGGCGCGGTGGGGGATAAAGAGATCGGAAAGCGTTTTATCTTCGGGCATAAAGAACCCGAATCCGCGTTCGTTGCCCGAAATTTTGCCTTTGAGCGCGCCGAACTGTTCCGCGGTGCCGTAGCGGTGGCGGGAATCGGTCAGAATTGCGCCTTCGCGCACGAGCTCATGGAGAAGATCGCGCAGCGCATAACTCTCTTTTTTATTCAGGCGCAGCGCGGCGGCAATCTGTTCGTCCGTTTTCAGGGCAAAATCGCCGCTTTGTATTTTATTGAGAATGGATTGTTTTGCGTTCAAGTGTAACTCCTTATTGCCGAAAGAGGAAAGGTAAACAAAAGGGCAGCTCATCCTCTGAGCCGCCCGCATCCGCCTGAGTTCCGATCAGGACCAGAATCCTTCGTATTGCAGAATGTAGAAGACGATTGCAAGAACCGCCAGAACGACGAGACAGACGATCGTCCATTTCTTCAGCGTGGCTTCGGTCGATCTGCCCTTGTTTTTGCCGAAGAACGTCTCGCTCGAACCGCCCAGAGCGTCAATGCCTTCCGAGTTGCCCGGCTGAATGAACACGAGAATGATTGCTGCCAGCGCGGCGACAAACATCAGAACGACGAGCACGATGCTGGTGACGAGGTACGTATAATAATGTGCGGCGTCCGCGGTAGGGACAAGCAGATTGGTGAATAATTCCATGTTTTTATCCTTTTCCGAATTTATTATTCAAAATACAAAAGAGAGTATAGCATATCCGCAGCGAAATGACAACTTTTTTTGAGCGTTTTTTCTCAAAAACAAAAAAAATTCCCTCCCGCCGAGGGGAGGGATGAAATTATTTCGTGCTCTTGAAGATATCCGCCGCGTCGGTAAGCGGGGTATAAAAGAGCAGCACGCAGTTTCCGCTGACAAAGTCGGATTTCTGAATGTCGGAGATAAGCCCTTTGAGCGATTCGCTGTCGTTGATCGCGTCTTCCATCTCCTGCGTGGAGCTGAATTCGAGGATGAGCGCGACTTTGAGTCCGTCTGCCATCAGGTGTACGGAGCAGACGCTTTCAAAGTCTTCGCCGAGCGCTTCGACGATCTGAGCCTGATATGACTCCACGTTCTCGCTTTCCGTATATCCTTCCGCTTCGTATGCGCGGCGGATTTTGGAATAGCTGCTGCAGCCGCAGAGCAGGGTGATCGCCAGGGCGGCGATCAGTGCGAGCAGGATTGCCGATAAACTTCTTTTCTTCATAATCAATACTCCTTTTTTTGAAGTCATAAAAAATTATAATATATTTTTACCATAAAGTCAAGCGGTAAACATTTTTTCTTGCGAGATTTCGGTGAAAGTCATGCGGGCGACGATTGACAATTCTGCGCTTTTGTTCTATAATAAAACAGTATGGACAATATCGTTTTGATCGGGATGCCTTCGTCAGGGAAGAGTACGGCGGGGGTACTCCTCGCAAAGACAATCGGATACGGCTTCATCGACTGCGATCTTCTCATTCAGAACGAGCAGAAAGCGCTCCTGCGCGACATCATCGGACGGGAGGGCGCGGAAGGATTTATCGCCATCGAGGAACGCATCAATTCGGAACTATGGGCGGAACACTGCGTCATCGCGACGGGCGGAAGCGTCATTTACGGCGAAAAGGCCATGAAACACCTCAAAGAAATGGGGAAAATCGTCTATCTTCATCTGAGCGAAGGGGAAGTCGCGCGCAGGATTACGAACCTGTCCCTTCGCGGTGTCGTGATGAAGGGGAACGTTACCACGCTCGACGAGCTTTACGCAGAACGCGCGCCGCTCTATGAAAAATACGCGGACGTCACGATCAACTGCGATCATCAGACGATTGACGAGACGGTAGCGGCTCTCGTTGCGGCGGTCGGGGCGGTGCGATGAGAATCTGCATCTACGGCGCAGGGGCGATGGGGATCGTCCTCGGCGCATTTCTGAATAAGGCGGGCATCCCCGCCGATCTCATTACCCGCGACAAGCCGCGCGTGGACGCGCTCAACCGTTCGGGCGCGCGCGTGGTGGGCGGCGCGAATTTCTGCGTTCCCGTACAGGCATATACGCCCGGGGAGATGACGGGAAAATACGACGTCGTCATTCTCCTTACCAAACAGAAGGGGAACGCGGAGACGGCGAGGTTTCTCGGCGGATATCTCGCGGCGGACGGCGCGCTCGTGTGCATGCAGAACGGACTACCCGAACGCGTCCTTGCGGAGCAGCTGGGCAAAGACCGTATTTACGGCTGTGTGCTCTCCTGGGGCGCGACGGCGGAAGGGAAGGCGGTATCCCGTCTGACGAGCGATCTTTCCGCAATGCGCGGGATTCTCGGCGCCTACGGCGGCGGCAGGCGCGCGGAAGAGATTGCGCGCATTCTGTCCGCAGCGATGAAGATCAGCCTGACGGAGAACCTGAAAGAGGCGCGGTTTGCAAAGCTCGCGATCAACGCTTCCTTTTCCACGCTTTCCGCGCTGACGGGAATGACGTTCGGGGAGATCGCGCGCAAGCGCAAGACGTCGAAACTCGCCGCGGAACTGATGAAAGAGGTGTTTTCCGTCGCGAAGGCGGCGGGCTGCACGGCGCTTCCCGTACAGGGACACGACCTTTTGCGCCTGCTCGATTACCGCTCGGCGGCGGGAAAGCTGCGCACAAGGCTTTTGCTGCCGATCGCGATGAAAAAACATAAAAATCTCGTTTCGGGTATGCTCGTCGCGCTCGAACAGGGCAGGCGGTGCGAGATCGACGAGATCTCGGGCGCAGTCGTCCGCGAAGGGAAGCGGCTGGGCGTGCCCGTTCCCGTGCAGGAACGCGCGGTCGCGCTCGTGCACGATATCGAAAACGGTTTTGCCGAACTGTCTTACGACACGGTCGAACTGTTTGACTGAAAAGAATTTACGTTCCGCGCGCAAATGCGGACAAGGAGTGAATATGGACTTAAAAAAACTTGCCGAAAGGCTTATCCCGGGCGAATACCGTCCGCTTTCCGAGTACGAGGAGATCTATCCTCCGCGCAACCTTCCCAAGGGCGCGCAGGTGACCCGCCTTGCGCCGTCGCCGACGGGGTTCATTCATCTCGGCAATCTGTTTGTGGCGATCGCGAATGAGAGAGTCGCTCATCAGAGCGGCGGCATCATGTATCTCCGTATCGAGGATACGGACGAAAAGCGCAAAGTGGAGGGCGCGGTGGAGGCGGTCAAGAACGCGCTCCGCTATTTTGACATCCGCTTTGACGAAGGCGCGGAGATCGAGGGCGCGGAAAATGCCTACGGGCCCTATTATCAGCGTCAGCGCGCGGAAATCTACCGCGCGTTCGCGCGCGATCTCGTCGAGCGCGGGCTTGCGTATCCCTGCTTCTGCACGGAAGAGGAGCTTACCGCGCTCCGCGAAAAACAGACGGCGGAAAAGAAGATCACCGGCTATTACGGCGAATACGCCGTCTGCCGCAATCTGACCGAGGAGCAGATCTATGCAAACCTCGACGCAGGCAAACCTTACGTCATCCGTTTGAAATCCCAGGGCAATCCCGAGCATAAGATCGCCTTCCACGACGAGATCAAAGGGGACATCACGGTCACCGAGAACGACCAGGACGTCGTCATCTTAAAATCGGACGGCATTCCGACCTATCACTTCGCGCACGCGATCGACGATCACTTCATGCGCACGACGCTCGTCATCCGCGGCGAAGAGTGGCTCGCCTCTCTGCCCATCCATATCGAACTGTTTGACGTTCTGGGATTCCGCCGCCCCGCATACGGACACAACTGCTCGCTGCAGAAGATGGACGGCGATACCCGCCGCAAGCTCTCCAAGCGCAAGGACCCCGAACTTTCCCTCGAATTTTACCGTCAGGAGGGGTATTTCGCCCGCGCGGTCAAAGTCTATATGATGACTTTGCTCAATTCCAACTTCGAGGAGTGGTATCTCAGATTCCCCGACAAAGACATCGAGGAATTCCGTTTTTCCGTCGGGAAGATGGGCAAGAGCGGCGCGCTGTTCGATCTCGCGAAGCTCAACGATATCTCCAAGAACGAGCTTGCGCGCCTTTCCGCGGAGCAAATGTTCGATTTTCTTCAGACATGGGCGGAGGAATACGGAACCGACGAACAGAAAGGGTATTTTGCCGACCGAGAGTATATGCTCCGCGTGCTCAATCTCTGCATGGGGACGTCGGGCAAGAAACGCAGAAAGGACTTCGTCACGGCGAAACAGGCGGTGGAACTTATTTCCTATTTCTTCCTTGCGCCCGTCTGCGAGGACGAATACCGCGTGGACAAAGACACGAAGGACGCAATCCTTCACGCCTTTGAAAAAACGTACGATTATGCGGATGATTCGCAAGTCTGGTTCGCAAAGGTCAAGCAGGTGGCGGCGGAGCTTGGCTTTGCCGCGGAAATGAAGGACTATAAGCAAAATCCCGAAGCGTACAAGGGCAGTGTTTCCGACGTGGCGGAGGTGCTCCGCATCGCGGTGACGGGCAAGGCGAACACGCCCGATCTTTGGACGATCATGCAGATTCTGGGCGAAAAACGCACCCGCGAGCGCCTTTGCGCGGCGGAATAAGGAGGACATTATGAGCAAAGCGGATGAGATCTTCATCGCAAACTGCAAGGATATTCTCGAAAACGGCGTGTGGGATACCAACCTTACCGTGCGCCCGCATTGGGAGGACGGCACGCCCGCCCATACCGTCAAAAAATTCGGCATCGTCAACCGTTATAACTTACAGGAAGAATTTCCCGTTCAGACCATCCGCCGCTGCGCTTTCCGCACCTGCGTGGACGAAATCCTCTGGATCTGGCAGAAAAAGAGCAACAACGTGCACGATCTGCATTCGCATATCTGGGACAGCTGGGCGGACGAGAACGGCTCGATCGGCAAGGCATACGGCTATCAGCTCGCGCAGAAGGCGATCTATAAGGAAGGGGAATTCGATCAGGTGGACAGGGTGCTGTACGATTTGAAGCACAATCCCGCTTCCCGTAGGATCATGACGAATATCTATAATTTTCAGGACCTGCACGAGATGAATCTTTATCCGTGCGCCTATTCGATGACCTTCAACGTATCGGGTGATACCTTGAACGGCATATTGAATCAGCGCTCCAACGATATGCTGACGGCGAACAATTTCAACGTCGTGCAGTACGCCGTCCTGCTCATCATGTTCGCGCAGGTGAGCGGTCTGAAAGCGGGGGAGCTGGTGCACGTCATCGCGGACGCGCATCTTTACGACAGGCATATTCCCATCGTAAAGGAGCTCATGACCCGCACGCCCAAAAAGGCGCCGCGCCTCGTCGTGGACGAGTCGGTGAAGAACTTTTACGATTTTACGGTGGACAGCTTCCGTCTGGAAGACTATGAATACACCCCGTTGGAAGAAAAAATACCGGTGGCGATCTGATGAAAGC
>CASGEQ010000065.1 GCA_949300535.1 uncultured Bacillota bacterium | reverse complement strand
TTTCTTCCCGTATGCATGACGGCATACCCATAAAATAAGACCTCCGCACCTGCGGAGGTCTTTGCGTTTTTTTGCTTATTTGTTACCGACGGCGCCCGCTGCGGAAAGATACAGATTCGCTCTGGTCGTTTCATAGTAGGGCCCGACATAGAGATACATTGCGCCGAGCGTGATCGCGACAAGCAGCCACCAGCCGATGAAGCTGAGATTTAAAAGGACGATCTTAAAGAACATTCCCTTGCTCAGCGCCCAGGAACGTCTGATGCACTGCACTGCGCTGAGATCGACCTCGTGATTCATGATATAGAACACGAAGGAGAGACGGACAAAGATGAGAAAGATGATTACGATACCTATAATCGCGCAGATCGACATCACGGGCGCGGTCGCGCTGAAATCCGCATGGGACGCGCCGAGAATGATCACGCTGACGATCGCCATGACGATCAGGACCGCAAGCGCGATGAGGAACAGGATAACGCCTGCCCAAAGCGCCCGCGCAAACTGACGGAATCCGCGGTAAGTGGAATCGACGCCCTGTTGCGTATGGTTGGCAACGTCCACGTAAAAGGCGGCAAAACAGCACCTGACGGCGCCGAGAACGAGAATAAGCCCGATAAACAGCCCTACGGTCATTGCACCGAAAATAACGAGGTTTAACAGGATCATGGTCAGAATGGCAAAGCCGTAGTTGTTCTTCATGTCCTGCTTGGATTTGCGTTTCAGTTCTCCGATACTCATAAAAATCTCCTCACATAAGTTGAATATTTGATAGTCACCATTATATCCTACAATTTGTAGGATTGTCAACATATTGTAGGAAAATTGTTACAATTTTTTTATGAACAACAATGATTTCGGAAAAAAATTGAAAGATCTGCGGACGGAAAACGGTTTGACGCAGCGGGAACTCGGGGAAAAACTGGGGTACTGCAATCAGACGGTCAGTTTCTGGGAAAGCGGACGGCGCGAGCCCGATCTGGACGCGCTGGTGGCGGTCGCGAAATTTTTCGATGTGTCCGTCGATTATTTGCTGGGTTTGAAGGAATTTTAAGGAGATGAAATACGCGCCGCCCGCACGATTCGTGCGGGCGGCGCTTGCTTTTACGGAATGAGGGTCGACAAAGGGAAATTCGGGGGAATGCGGGGGGCAACGGGAACTTTACCGTTTATGCGTTTTGAGCGGAATGCTGTTTATTCGACGAATACCGTCTGATATTCGTTGACTTGTTCTCCCGTCAGAATGTTGTAAAGGTCGTTGGCGAGAACATCTCGTTCGAAACAGACGAGCGTTTCTTTCCGCAGCGAAGCGGCGTCGCTTTTGCGTACCAGCAGGGGAAACGCGCCCGCATTGAGGGAAGCGAAGATCTCTTCCGCGCGGGATTTTTTCACGGCAAGCACTTTGTAGTAGAGAGGGGCGGCGAGCGAGTCGCGTACTTCTCTTTCGCGGATACCGAGAAAATTCGCCGCCACGATGCGCTTTAAGCGGGAAAGGGTATATCGCTTGGAGACCATTTTCGCGAGCATTGCGCCGTATTCGGGATTGCTTTTCGACATTGCCTTGAAGCGGTTTTCCAGGCCTTCCGTGCAGTCGAGCGTGCGGGAAAGCGTATCTGCGGAAACGCGGGCGAGCGCGCACATCGCCGCCTGTTCGTACGCGTTGGGCGCAAAGGCGAGCGCGTCGCGGTAAACGTCGGGCGGAAGATTGTTTTTGAGCGCTTTTTTGGATTTTCTCGTCTTCTCCTTCATGCATGCGCGGAGCGCGGTTGCCGAAGAAAAGTTGTTGAGCACGGACGTATCCGAATATCCGCCGCCCTTGCGAAGGAGGGGCATGGGCTGTATTGTGCTTCCGCAGGCAAGAAGGGCGCGGCAATATTCCACGCCGAGAATGTTGTTGGGAGAGGTGAGGAGCGCCTCGTCGATCTCCTGATTGAACTGAAGCGCGGTGCGCGTCCTTGCCTGGGCATAGGATACGCCGCCTTTGAGATTTTCTTTGAGCGCCGCTTTGAACTGTTTATCCTCGGAAAGGGTGGCTTTCGCCGCGGCGAGGAACTCTTCTTTCGTTCCGCTTTCACAGCCGAAGGCGAGCGTCGTCACGTCGGGGACGGATGCAAGAATGCGCACTGCGCCCTGCGCAAAGATCTCCGCGGGCGCGACGGCAAAATCGGCGGGCAGCTCCAAAACGGCGTCCGCGCCGCCTGAAATCGCATGCGCCGCGCGGCGGAATTTTCCGAATACCGCCGCATCCCCGCGCTGGGTGAAATTACCGCTCATCAGGCACAGGATCGCGTCGCATCCGCTCTCCGCGCGGATGCGCTCAAGTTGGTATTTATGCCCGTTGTGAAAGGGGTTGTATTCGCAAATTACCGCACAAATTTTCATTTTGTTCTCCTAAAAACTTTACTTTTCGCGAACGATACTATATAATATGTAGGAACGATTGCGGACGCAAAACGCCGCTTTTCGTTCTTACAGACTTATTATACCGCATTTTTTCGCAAAAAGAAAGGGGCAGAGCGAAATTTGTCCCGTTTTCGTTTGCGTTGCGGGCATTTTAAAAAAGGAACTTACCGGAATAATCCGGAAAATTTTATCAGGAAAGGAGGTTCGGATCAGCCTGAAAGGGGGAGGATCCGAAAGCATTGGGTCATGAAAGAACAGAAGAACATTGTGCAGATCATCAAGGAAAAAGCGGCCGCGCTCAACAAGAAGATCGTGCTGTGCGAAGGTGAGGACAAGCGCGTCGTCAAGGCGGCGTCCGATATCGTCAAAGAGAAGATCGCCCGTATCGTCCTGCTCGGCAACGAAGCGGAGATCAGAAAGGCAAACCCCGACGTGGATTTGAGCGGCGTGGAGATCGTCGATCCCCTCACCTCCCCCAAGGCGGAAGAATACGCTCAGCTTCTGTATAGCCTGAGAAAGGCAAAGGGGATGACGGAAGAGCAGGCGAGAGAGCAGGCAAAGGACGCGACCTTCTTCGGCGCGCTCATGCTCAAAGCGGGCGACGTGGACGGGCTTGTATCCGGCGCGTGCCATTCCACGGCAAACACCCTGCGCCCCGGACTTCAGATCATCAAGACGGCGCCCGGCGTTTCCTCCGTTTCCAGCTTTAACCTGATGATCGCTCCCGAAGGCGGCAATCAGTATGTTCCCGACGGGATGCTCGTGTTCGCGGACTGCGGACTCAATCCCACTTATACGAGCGAAGGCCTTGCAGACTGCGCGATCGCTACCGCAAAGAGCGCAAAGGAAATTGCGGGGCTCGATCCGAAGGTGGCAATGCTCTCCTTCTCGACGATGGGAAGCGCGAAGCACGACAACGTGACGATGGTCGCACAGGCAGCGGCGATCGCGAAGGAAAAGGCGCCCGAGCTCAAACTGGACGGCGAATTGCAGTTCGACGCGGCGATCGTTCCTTCCGTCGGCGAGTTCAAGGCGCCCGGTTCTCCCGTTGCGGGACACGCGAACGTGTTCATCTTCCCCGACCTTCAGGCGGGCAACATCGGCTATAAGATCGCGGAGCGCCTCGGCGGATTCCAGGCGATCGGACCCATCTGCCAGGGTTTTGCGAAACCGCTCAACGACCTGTCCCGCGGCTGCAAGTCGGACGATATCGTCTGCGCTGTCGCGATCACCGCGCTTCAGACGGTCACCCGCTGAGCAATCAATCACGGAGAGAACAGAGTATGAAAATTTTAGTTATCAACGCAGGAAGCTCTTCCCTTAAATATCAGCTCATCAACATGGAGACGGAAGAGGTCGTCGCAAAGGGCACGTGCGAGAGAATCGGAATCAAGGGCGGTAAGCTCACGCACAAGGCAAACGGAAAGGAAACGGTCATCGAACAGGAACTTCCCAACCATACGGAAGCGATCGCGCTCGTGTTAAAAGAACTCGTGGACAAAGACGCGGGCGTGATAAGCTCGATGGACGAGATCGACGCCGTCGGTCACCGTATCGTCGCTTCGGGCGAGGCGTTCACCAAGACGACGCTCATCACCGAAGAAACGCTTGCAACGCTGGAAACGGTCTCCGAGCTTGCGCCCCTTCATAACCCCGCGGCGATCCTCGGGATCAAGGCGTGCCAGGCGGTCATGCCCGGCAAGAAAATGGCGTTCGTCTTCGATACTTCCTTCCATGCGACGATGCCCGACTACGCGCACCTGTACGCGATCGATTACGACGATTATAAGAAGTATAAAGTGAGAAGATACGGCGCGCACGGCACCTCTCATAAATTCGTTTCGGGCGCGGCGGCGGAATATCTCGGCAAGGATATCAAAGATCTTAAAATCATCACCTGCCATCTCGGGAACGGTTCTTCCATCTCCGCGGTGGACGGCGGAAAGTGCATCGACACGTCCATGGGCTTCACGCCGCTCGCGGGCGTTCCCATGGGGACGAGAAGCGGCGACATCGACGTCGCGGCGATCGACTTCCTCTGCCACAAGAAGGGAATGACGATGGACGAGGGGCTCAACTACCTCAACAAGAAGTGCGGCATGTTCGGCGTATCGGGCATTTCCTCCGATTTCCGCGATCTGACTGCGGCGAGCGAGAAGGGCGATTACCGCGCGACTCTTGCCCTCAATATGTTCGCGTACTCCTGCAAGAAGTATGTGGGCGCCTATATGGCGGCGCTCGGCGGGCTCGACTGTATCGTCTTCACGGCGGGCGTCGGCGAGAATACGCCTACCGTCCGCAAGGCCGTCCTTTCGAATATGGAAGCGTTCGGGATTATTCTCGACGACGAAAAGAACGCGCAGAAGAACGACGGCAAGATTCATGAAATTTCCGCGAAGGATTCCAAGGTCAAAGTGCTCGTCATTCCTACCAACGAGGAACTCGTCATTGCGCGTGAAACGGCGGCGCTTCTCTGATTTTTCGTAAATTTTATAAATTTGCGTGAAAAAAGATTGACAAATATCCGCAAAAATAATATACTTTTAAGGTCAATTATGCTGACAATCGACGTTCGGAAACTCAATGTTCAGAAGAAATATGCGGGAGACCTGGCGTTCGGATACGAAGCTCCGTCGGAGCTCATCGATATTCCGTTCGTAAGCTTCGGCGGTCCCGTGGACGTTCGCCTGCATTACGAGATTCTGGAAGACGATTCGGTCGAAGTGATGGGAACGGTTTCCTTTGTCCTGAAAGGCAAATGTTCGCGCTGTCTCAAAGACGCGCAGCAGACTTTCTCGGGTGAAGTGGACGCTTACTTCGTGCCGGACGGCGGCGAAAGCGACGATTACCGCTATACGGGCGGGAAAATTGATCTTTCGGATTGTCTCAACGATGCGATTATGCTCGCGCTCCCTTCGAGACTCGTCTGCGGGGACGATTGCGTCGGGTCGGAATGGAAAGAGCAGTAAAAATACGTTAAAAAGAGGTGGATAGAAATGGCGGTACCCAAGTCCAAACAGTCGAAGAGCAGAACGAACAAGAGATTCGCGAACTACAAGGCGACGGCTCCCCAGCTCGTCGAATGCCCT
>CASGEQ010000064.1 GCA_949300535.1 uncultured Bacillota bacterium | reverse complement strand
AAGTCCGCGCTCGGGCTTTCGGGCGGACAGCAGCAGCGCCTCTGCATTGCGCGCGCTCTCTCCGTTCAGCCGCAGGTGCTTCTCATGGACGAACCCACTTCCGCGCTCGACCCCATCTCCACGGGCAAGATCGAGGAGCTGTGTTCCGAACTCAAAGAACAGGTCACGATCGTGATCGTCACGCACAACATGCAGCAGGCGGCGCGTATTTCGGATAAGACGGGATTCTTCCTTTTGGGAGAGCTCATCGAATTCGGCAATACGGACGACATCTTCACTTCGCCCAAAAATCCCGAGACGGAGCGATACATTACCGGCAGATTCGGTTAAGGAGTAATTATGACGACGAGAAAGATTTTCGATGAAGAACTTCTGAACCTTCACGAAGAACTGACAAAAATGTGTTCGATCACCGAGTCCATGATCAACGATTCCATTCTTTCGCTCAAACAGCTGGACCGCGAACTGGGCGCGTCCGTTTCGGAAACGGACAAGAATGTGGACGATCTCGAGCTTACCATCGAGAAAAGATGTATGCGACTGCTTCTGAAACAGCAGCCCGTCGCAAAAGACCTCATCAAGGTGACGACCGCGCTGAAAGTCATAACCGATATCGAGCGGATCGGCGATCAGGCTTCGGATATCGGGGAGATCGTGCGGCAGTTTCCCGATCAGCACCTGATCAAAGAGCCTACGCACATACAGCGGATGGGGGACCTTGCGGTCGCAATGGTGCATCAGAGCGTGGAAGCGTTCCTCAACGAGAGCGCGGGCGGCGCGGATATGGTCATACGCGCAGATGACGAGATGGACAATCTTTTCCTGGAAGTCAAACAGGACCTCATCGACATCATCGGAAAGGACGTCGCGAAAGCCGATCAGGCAGTCATGCTGCTGATGATCGCAAAGTATCTCGAAAAGATCGGCGACTATGCGGTCAACGTGAGCGAATGGGCAAAATACCTCGTCACGGGCGAGCATAAGGAATATCAGTAAACAGGACCCGCCGCGCGGATAAAGCCGTAAGCGCACCGCTTCGGATTGATCATTCCGTGTCGGTCGGTTATTGACATAAGTCGGTCAGATTTTAAACAAAGCGGCGGACAGACGCGCGATCAATAAAGACGCGGCTGAGGCGCCGAAAAAAATAAAACCCACAGGAAACGGGGAAGAGATGAAGAATATCCTTCCTCTTATTCCCTTTTTACATTTTTTTTACAACTTCGTGACAACTGTATTACATGGCCTTGATATAATTGATTCGTCCATTTGTTGTTTTACGGACGATTACGGTTGAGAGGATATGTTATGAGTGTGATGGACTACATTGAGATCATCATGAAGATTCTTGGCGGTCTCGGTGCATTTCTGATGGGTATGACCAGTCTTTCCGACAATATGAGCCGTCTTGCGCACGGAAGATTGCAGCAGATGCTCAATAAGACGTCGAAGAGCAGGCTGGCGGGCGTGGGGATCGGGACCGCCGTCACGATGATCGCCCAGAGTTCGTCGCTGACGACCGTTATGGTCGTCGGCCTCGTCAATGCGGGCGTGATGACGCTGTTCCAGGCGGCTGCGGTCATTATGGGCGCGAATATCGGTACCACGATCACCGCGCAGATCGTTGCGCTCAACAGCTTTGACGTTGCGACGTTCGCGCTTTCGCTGACCACGATCGGCGTGTTTATCGCAATGTTCTCCAAAAAGGAAAAGGTAAAGTCCATCGGTTCCGCTCTTGCGGGCCTCGGCCTTATCTTTGTCGGACTTGACTTCATGTCAAGCGCAATGGATTTCGATCCCGGCACGCCCGCATACAACGCGATCACGAACGTTTTGTCCAGCGTGAACAATCCCATTTTATTGCTTCTCATCGGTATCGTCGTGACGGCGATCGTGCAGTCTTCCTCGGCGGTGACGGCGATCATCATCACCATGGCGAGTACGGGGCTTATCATCGGCGGCGGCGGAAACGCGGTTTATTTCGTCGTGGTGGGGTCCAACATCGGAACGTGCGTGACCGCGCTTCTTTCTTCGATCGGCGCGAGCGCCAACGCAAAGCGCGCGGCGAGCATTCACTTCATGTTCAACTTCTTCGGCGCGATCATCTTCACGATCTTCCTGCTCTGCTGGCCTTCGTTTGCGGACATGGTATTCGTAAAACTCTTCCCCGGACATCCCGAAACGCAGATCGCGATGTTCCATACCTTCTTCAATGTGGTGTGCACCATTCTGTTCCTGCCGTTTGTCAACGGGTTTGTCAAGCTCTCCAATTATATCGTGCGCGAAAAGAAAGTCAAAGTACAGCCCACGGAAGAGGGGACGCTCACGGCGGAGATGGATCAGCGCCTCCTTCGCTCTCCTTCCGTCGCGCTCGGATATCTCTATCAGGAAACGGGCAAGGTATTCACCTTTGCGATGAACACGCTGACCGAATCTTTCGACGCATTCCTCGCGAAAGACGTGTCGGCGAAAAAGAAGGTTCTGGACAACAACGAAGAGCTTGCGCAGGTCAACAAGAACATGGTCGCCTATCTCGTGAAATTGTCCGCGTCCAGCCTCGTCATGGAGGACGAAAAGACAATTTCCTCGCTACATTACGTGCTAAACGATATCGTGCGTATCGGCGAACTTGCGGACAACGTCACCAAATATACCGCCCATTACGTCAACGACGAGCTCATCTTTTCGGGCGAAGTCATCGAGATGCTCAAACAGATGTACGGCAAGATCGAACAGCTGTACGACTATTCGCTTTCGGCGTTTCTCGGCAAGGACGTATCCCGCCTCGCCGACGTGGACAGGCTGGAAGACGAGATCGACAAAGACAGGCGCAGACTGGTCGCGACGCATATCGAGCGGCTGAACGAGGGCAAGTGTCAGCCTCAGAATTCCAGCGTGTTCATCAACCTGGTCGGCAATCTCGAGCGCGCCGCAGACCATATTACCTATATCGCTCATTCGATCGAGCAGCCAAACAATTGACTTTTTTGGCCGATGTGTTATAATGCCGTTGAGGTGATACCGTGAGCAAAAAAGTTTATCTTTTGGAAGACGACGTCAGTATCTGCGAATTGGTGAAATGCACGCTGGACATGAACAGCATCGACTGCGATTATTTCACCACGGTCAAGGAATTTTATGCGGCGATGGAGCGGCATGTGCCCGAAGTCGCGCTTCTCGATATCATGCTTTCCGACGGGGACGGGCTGGATGTGCTCAAACATATCAAGGCGCGTTATTCGGGCGTGAGCGTCATCATGCTCAGCGCGCTCGGAAAGGAAACGGACAAGGTGAAGGGGCTCAATCTCGGCGCGGACGACTATATCTCCAAACCGTTCGGCGTTCTCGAACTCACCGCGCGGGTGAACGCCGCGCTCCGCCGTTCCGCAAAGGCGACCGTCCTCAAAGCGGGAACTTTGGAGATGAATACCGAAAACATGTCGGTCACGCTGAACGGAAAAGAGCTTTCTCTCAACAACAAGGAGTTTCAGCTCCTCCGTTACTGCATTGCCAACGAGGGCAAGGTCATGACGCGTGAAGCGCTCCTCACGGACGTGTGGGGGTATGACTACGGGGAAACTCGCACGCTGGACAACCACATCGCGCGGCTCCGCAAGCTCGGGCTCAATTTTGAAACGGTGTTCGGCGTCGGGTATAAATTCGTCGCGGACGGGAAAGAAGAATAATTAAGGCGCGCTTCGGCGCGCCTTTTTTCGGAGGAAACATGAAAAAACGCATTATGTGGGTGGGATTTCTGATCATGGCGATCGGCATGATCGTGTTTTCCTTTGTCTCCGCAGAGGTGTTTTATCGGGCGAGCGTGGAGAACTCGGGGGAGTTTTTGCGCGTTTACGCCAATATTTTCGATAAGGATTTATCCGAGGAGCAGCTGACAAAAGAACTCGCGCAGGAATATTCCTCCCGCCTGGGCGGGGCGCGCGTCACGTTTCTGACTAAGGACGGAAAGTTTCTTTCCGATTCTGAGGACAAGGACGAATCCGACCGCTCCGACCGACCCGAAGTGATCTCGGCTATGGCGGACGGCGAAGGGTTTTCCGTCCGCGCGTCTTCCACCATCGGCGTGGACATGGCATATTTCTGCAAGGATCTGGGGTCGTATCTGGTACGCGTCGCGATTCCGACGGGTTCGTTCTGGAGCGTGTATCTGCAATCCATGCCCACGGTGCTTCTCTTCCTCGTCCTTGACGCCCTGCTCTGTCTCCTGTTCACCTATTTTGCGACGGGATACATACTGCGGCCGATGGAAAAAATCACCAAGGAAGCCGCGCTCAAAAAGCATATCGAAACGCCTTATCCCGAATTGCAACCCATCGCGGAACTCATGAACCGCATGAACGACGACGTGGCGGCGCGCGTCAAAGAGATCGACGAGGAGAAAAATCTCGTTCTGAAAGCGCAGCAGTCCAAAAATGAGTTTATCTCCAATATCACGCATGAGATGAACACTCCGCTCACGTCCATCCGAGGCTTTGCGGAATTGCTTTCGACGGGCGCGCTGGAAGGGGAGAAGGCGAAGAAAGCGGCGCAGACGATCCTCACGCAGAGCGAACGTCTGACCAATCTCATTTCCTGCATCATCAATTACAACGAGATCGACAGCGAGGATATGCAACTTTACGAAGTCAACGCTTCGCGCATTGCGCAGGAGATGCTGGAAAATCTGGAACCCGCCATGGCGGAACGGCATATCGTACTGCTTTCCGAGATTCAGCCCGACGTCGTGCTCGTGAGCCGTTACGAGCGGGTCACGGAGATTTTCGGCAACCTCATCCGTAACGCCATCCAATATAACCGCGACGGGGGCAGCATTTCCGTCCTGCTCAATAAAGATGAATTTACCGTATCGGATACGGGGATCGGGATCGCGCCCGAAAATCTCGACCGTATATTCGAGCGGTTCTTTACGGTGGATAAGGCGCATAACGGAAAGAACGGCGGGTTCGGGCTCGGGCTTGCCGTCGTAAAGAAGCTCTGTAAAAAATCCGGGTGGCAGCTCTCGGTGAAGAGCGAGCTCGGCCGCGGCACGACATTTTGCGTCCGTTTTTCCGCCGCTGAGTGAAAAAATTCCTGAAATCAGTTGTCGCCCGGCGGACAATGTGATATAATTTGTCATTGCAGAAAGAGAGAGGTGCGTTATATGAAAGTTTACTTTTCCGAAGATGGGAAAAAAGCCATCAAAAGCGGCGGAGTCGGGCTGTTTTTTGAAGATCTCAATTATTCGCTCGACGGGGGACTGTATGCGGAAATGCTGGAAAACCGCAATTTCGAGGCGAAGGACGTCAGCGGGAAGAAGGACGCATATGTCGCCGTACACGACGGGGGATATGCCTGGGAGCCGTATCCTCTCGGCGCGGAAGTAAAGCGCAAGATCAAGACGGACCGTCCGCTGTTCGCCGAAAACCCGCATTATATGATGCTGAGCGTGCCGCGCGGCGGATGGGGGATCCGAAATAAGGCATACGACGGGATTTATCTGAAAAAGGGAGAGGGGTATAAGATTTCTTTCTATGCCCGCTCGTACGATTATAAAGGTAAAGCGGCGGTAGGCGTCTATGTGAACGGCGTTCCCGCAGTGGAAAAGAAAATCCGCCTGCGCGCGGACGGAAAGTGGCATTTTTATTCCGTCCACGTCAAGAGCCGCCGCGACGCGGACGACGCAGATTTTGCATTCACGCTCTTAAAGCCGGGCGCCATCCACGTCGACTGTTTTTCCATGATGCCGGATAATGCGATCTTCGGCATCTTCCGCCGCGATCTCGCCGAGCTCATCAAGGCGATCAAGCCCGGGTTCCTGCGCTTTCCCGGCGGCTGCGTCGTGGAGGGGAACGCGCTTTCCAACCGCTATCAGTGGAAAAATTCCATCGGGCAGAAGGAGCGCCGCCGCCATAACTGGAATCGTTGGGCATGCTTCGGCGCAAACGAGGAGAACGGGTATCATACGCAATATTCCCATTACGGACAGACCCTGGGCGTGGGATACTTCGAATATTTCCGCCTGTGCGAATATCTGGGAGCAAAGCCGCTCCCCGTGGTGAACGTCGGACTTGCCTGCCAGTATGAATCGACGGAAACCGTTCCCGTCGATTCCCCCGAGTTCGATCAGTATATTCAGGACGCGCTCGATATCGTCGAATTTGCCAACGGCGGTTCGGACACGGTATGGGGCAAGGTGCGTATCGAGATGGGGCACCCTCATCCTTTCGGGCTGGAATTTCTTGCTGTCGGAAACGAGCAGTGGGAGACGGAAGATAACCGTTTTTACGAGAGATTCGAGCGTTTTGAAAAGCGCATTCACGAGAAATATCCCGAGCTCAAGATCATCGGTACGGCGGGTCCGACGGTAGGGACGCCGTCTCACGAGAGCGCGTGGGCGTGGATCCGCAAGAAACTGGAAGAGAATCCCTCTTTCGTCTATGCGGTGGACGAACATTTCTATATGCCCGTCAAGTGGATGTACGAAAATACCGATATTTACGATCACTATCCCCGCGGGGCTTACGTCTATGCGGGCGAATATGCGGCGCATATTCCCGGACTCAGCTGCACCATGAATTCGCCGCAGGCGAACGCGTGGGAGAGCGCGCTCGCGGAGGCGGCGTTCATGACGGGAATGGAGCGCAATCCCGACGTCGTGATCATGGGTTCTTATGCTCCGTTGTTTGCCCGCCTGGGATATACGCAGTGGAGCCCCGACATGATCTGGTTTGACGGAAAGAGCGCCTATGTGACGGCGAACTATTACGTTCAGCAGCTTTACAGCCTGTATGCGGGCGACTTTGCGCTGAACCTTCGCCTGGAAAACGCCGACGGGCTTCCCGTATATGCTTCGGCCGTGCAGCGCGACAAATACGTCTGCCTCAAAGCGGTCAATGCTGGAGAAGAGGAGATCAAGGCGGAAGCGGACGGGGATTTCGATTTCGGTTCGCTCACGCGTATCGTCTGCATGACGGGAGAACTTTCCGACTACAATACGATGGAAGAGCCGGATAAGATCGCGCCGCAGGAGATCGCGCCGACCGCGCCCCGCACGTTCACGCTGCCGCCGCACAGTTTCTGCGTGATCGTGTTCCGAAAGGACGATTGAGATCGGCGTGAAAATTTTGTCGGAAAATTTTGTTTTTTTCGATCAAAACAGGAAAATTGAAAAAATGTCACATTCCGTTTGACTTCACGGGCGGAATGTGATATATTCGTATTAAGTATTATTTACAAACAAAAAAGCATTTACCAGTGTGTTTTGTCGGCACACTGTTAAATTTATTTTTAATGCGCTTGCAAAGGCAAAAGGCGATGGAAGGTCACGAATGAAAGCTCTGGAAGAGAAAATTCTGAAAGAGGGGAAAGTGCTCCCCGGAAACGTGCTCAAAGTGGGCAGTTTTCTCAATCAGCAGATGGATTCCGATTTTATCATGGAAATCGGAAACGAGATCGCGCGCCTGTTCGCCGGAGAGAAGATCACAAAGGTTCTGACGGTCGAATCGTCGGGAATCGCGCTCGCGGTGGCGGCGGGAATCGCGCTGCACGTACCTTCGGTGTTCGCCAAAAAACACAAGAGCGCAAACATGTCCAAAGAAGTGTATACGGCGGCGGTGTATTCTTATACGCATAAGGAAACGTATGAGATCGCGGTCGCGAAAGAATATCTCGAGAAGGACGACGTCGTCCTCATTGTAGACGACTTCCTCGCAAACGGCAATGCCGTGCGCGGGCTGATGAAGATCGTCGAGGAAGCGGGAGCGGGCCTGTGCGGCTGCGCGATCGCGATCGAAAAGGGATTCCAGGGCGCAGGGGACGAACTGCGCGCGCAGGGAATCCGCATAGAGTCTCTTGCCATCGTGGACAGCATGACGGACGAGAGCGTTACGTTCCGCGCATAAAGGGAAAATTGCGCGGTTTTTCTTATTTTGGTTGTAATTTATTACAAATAAATTTCAGAATGCCGCCAGCGCGGCAAAAGGAGAAAACATGAAAAAGATTTTGGCAGTTGCAGCATCTGCGGTCCTCGCGGCTTCCATGGCGTTCAGCCTTGCGTCCTGCGGCGGATATGTAGACGACGGTGTCTTCAGAGTCGGCTTCATCTTCTTGCACGATGAGACCTCCACCTATGACAAGAACTTCATCGATTCCGCATTGGAAGCTGCGGAAAAGTTCGGGCTTTCTCAGGATGACAATACGCTTATTCTCCGCACGAACGTTCCCGAGGGGGATGAATGCTATGAAGCGGCAGTGGACCTTGCAGAGTCCGGATGCGACGTCATTTTTGCAGACAGCTTCGGTCACGAGTCTTATATGATCAAAGCGGCGAAGAAATATCCTGAAGTTGAGTTCTGCCATGCGACGGGCACCCAGGCGCACACGGCGGGATTGGACAACTATCACAACGCATTTGCTGAAATCTATGAAGGCAGATATCTTGCTGGCGTAGCGGCAGGCATGAAGCTCGCAGAGATGATCGAAGACGGAGAATTTACCGCTTCCGAAGCGAAGATGGGTTATGTCGGCGCGTTCCCCTATGCGGAAGTTATCTCCGGATTCACCTCCTTCTATCTCGGCGCGAAGTCCATCGTTCCCGAAGTTACGATGACCGTCCGTTACACCAGCAGCTGGTATGACGAAGTCGCAGAGAAGAACACGGCAACCGCGCTCATCAACGAAGGCTGCAAGCTCATCAGCCAGCATGCGGACTCCCTCGGCGCTCCCAGCGCTTGCGAAGAGAAGGGAGTTCCCAACGTTTCCTATAACGGAAGCACCAAGTCGACCGGCCCTAACACCTATATCGTCTCTTCCCGTATCAACTGGACTCCTTATTTCGAGTATATGATCGAATGCGCTAAAAACGAAGAAACGATCGTGGCCGACTGGGTCGGCACGCTGGAAACCGATTCCGTGCAGATCCTCGAGCTCAACACGGACGTCGCGGCGGCAGGTACGCAGGAGAAACTGGACGAAGTTATGGCGGAACTGAAAGCGGGAACCCTTCATGTCTTTGATACGAGCAAGTTCACGGTTGACGGCGAGACGCTTACTTCTTATCTTGCAGACGTGGATGACGAGGGCGACTATGTCCCCGACACGGAAGCGATTTCGGACGGATATTTCCATGAATCCGAATACCGTTCCGCTCCTTATTTCGATATCATCATCGACGGTATCACGAGCATCACGTCCGAATCCTGATCGGTGCGGCGCGCGAAGAATTGATTGAAATCATCGGAAAGGCGGAGTTATGCTCCGCCTCATTCCGTTATGAAGCCCCGCAGGGGGAAGAAAAAGACATACGGAGGTAGGGTTTGGAAAAGACAGTTGCGCTTCAACTTAATCACATTTCCAAATATTTCGGGGAAGTCGTGGCGAACAAGGACGTCGATCTCACCGTCTATAAAGGGGAGATTCTCGCGATTCTGGGAGAAAACGGAAGCGGAAAAACGACGCTGATGAACATGATCTCTGGCATTTATTTCCCCGACGAAGGGCATATTTCCGTCAACGGACAGCCCGCCGTTATCCGCTCTCCCAAGGACGCATTCGGCTATGGCATCGGCATGATTCACCAGCATTTCAAGCTGGTCGACGTCTTTACGGCGGGCGAAAACATCGCGCTCGGCATCAAGGACAAAAAATACCGTCTCAAAGAGGTCAATGCCCGCGTCGCGGAAATTGCCGAAAAGTACGGGTTCCGCGTGGACGTAAAGAAGAAGATCTATGAAATGTCCGTTTCCGAAAAGCAGACGGTAGAAATCATCAAAGTGCTCTACCGGGGCGCGGAGATTCTCATTTTGGACGAGCCGACTGCAGTGCTTACCCCGCAGGAAACGGAGAAGCTGTTTGCCGTCCTGCGCCGTATGCGCGACGACGGGAAAGCGATCATCATCATCACGCACAAACTGCACGAAGTGCTCGCCATCTCCGATCGCGTTGCCGTGCTCCGCAAGGGAGAACACATCGCGACGGTCGAAACGGCGGAGGCGAACGAATCCATCCTTACCGAACTTATGGTGGGAAAGAAGATCTCCCTCAATATCGACCGTTCCGAACCCAGGAACACCTGCGACCGCCTTGTCGTGTCGCATATCGACTGCACCGACCGCGAGGGCAGAAAGGTGCTCGACGACGTTTCTTTCACGGCGCGTTCGGG
>CASGEQ010000063.1 GCA_949300535.1 uncultured Bacillota bacterium | reverse complement strand
GCTCACCCTGCTGATCGCTCCCCTTTTCATGCTCGAATATTTCCCCATCTTCATCCAGAGCCGCGTGTATGCGCGCACCAACCTCAAATGGGAACAGACGGCGCGCGTGGAGTATGATTCCGCCGCGCGCAGCAAATCGGGACAGCAAACAGAACAGAGACAATCGGAGCGGGAACAAACGGAAAAGCAATCGTCAAAGCAGGAAGGGCAATGACGGACGGCGAAAAACTCAATTCCGCCCCGTAAAATATGTATTTTATGACACGGGCGGCGCCCCGCAAGAATTTGCGGGGCGCCGCCCTTTTGGGAAATATTCTTTTCCGACAATTCGGAGATATTCCGTTCCGAAAATTCGGTTTGCGCGATATCCGCTCTCCGAAATCATTCCCTTTATTTCTCATCCGCGATCAGCCCGCGCGCAAGGAGCAGATCGGACAGCTGCGCGAGCCGTTCGGGAGAGAGCGTTTCGCCGCGCGCCTTTTCTTCCACGCCCGCTTCGCGCAGGATTTCAGCCGCCGCGTCCCGCCCGATACGGAAGGACTGCATGAGGTTGTTTTCCAATGTTTTTCTGCGGTTGAGAAAGGCGCAGCGCACCGTTTCGCGGTATGCCTTCGCGCTCCGCACCGCAATCCCTTCGCCCGTAAAGTCCACGCGCACGACGGCGGAATCCACGTTGGGGCGCGGGTAAAAGAGATTTCTGGATACCCGTTTGACGATCCTGCACGTTCCGCGCCGCGCGATCGCCGCGGTCACCGCGCCGTATTCGGGCGTTCCCGCCTGCGCGCAGAAGCGGTCGGCGACCTCTTCCTGCACCATGACGGTAAGGCTGTCGCACTTTTCCGCCTCTTCCACGAAGCGCATCACCACGGGCGTGGTGACATAGTACGGAAGATTGGCGACGACCGTATAATTTCCGATCTCGCGCTCGAGCGCGGGAAGATTGACCTTGGCAAAATCGCGGAACACCACTTCCACGTTATCCCGTCCCGCGAGCGTTTCCGCGAGCACGGGCTGCAATTTGACGTCGATCTCGAACGCCACGACCCGCTTTGCCGCCTCGGAAAGGGCGCGCGTGAGCGTGCCCGCGCCGGGACCGATCTCCACGACCGTGCTCTCCCCCGTCACGCCCGCCGCCGCGACGATAGAGCGCAAAAGGTTGGTATCGCTGATGAAATTCTGCCCGAACTGTTTCTTGAAGGAGAACCCGTGACGGGCGAGGATATCGCGCAACTCTTCCATAAATTCCCTCACATGCGGAAGGCGTTTCCGCACATACTGTTTTCGATAAGGCACGACTGCCTTTGACACAAAAGAACAAAAAAGCCGAAGGAGTTTCTTTCGGCTTTTCGACTTTTCCCGAAGTTATCCGCCGCGGCTGAGATCACTCGATCATCTCCCGCACGCGCAGGGGGATGCCGATCTCGTCCGCAAGCGCGCGGCATTCCGCGATCTGATCTTCCCCGATGCAGTCCACCACCGAGAACCAGCAGTTGACGCCCGCATCGCGGCAGGCGCGGGCGAAAAAGAGAAGCCCGTCGAACGCCATCGTCTTATACTTGGGACGGCACAGTTTTTCGTATCTGCGCGCGTCGGGCGCGTTCAGGGAGATGTTCACGCCGTCCATCATGCGCTTTAAGTCGGGCGCGATATCCCTGCCGTTGATCATGCTCCCGTGTCCGTTGGTGTTAAGGCGGGTCTTGCCGCCCTTTTCGTGCACATACGCGCATATCTTTTCCATTGCGTCCATACGGTAGGTCGGCTCGCCGAATCCGCAGAACACGATCTCCGAATATGCTTTGGGATCGGGAATCTCCGCGATCACCTGCTCCGCCGTCGGTTCTCCCCCTTTGAGCCAAAGCTTATGCCCGAAATAGTCCTCTTTCCCGTTGCGCACGCAGAACGTGCACGCATTGGAACAGCGGTTGGTGAGGTTTACATATAAGTTGTTTCCGATCTGATAGGTGTAAGTGTCTTTCATCTGAGTTTTCCGAACAGCGCAAACGCGTTGTTCCATATCCTTTCTTGCAAAGTTTCTTCCCTCTCGCCCCTGATCTGAGCAAGCCGCTCGAGAATGACGGGGATATTCGCGGGCGTGTTCTTCTCCCCGCGGAAGGGCGAAAGATACGGGCTGTCCGTTTCCGTCAGAATTCTGTCGGGCGGACAATGCGCCGCACAGGCGACCGCCTTTTTCGCGTTGCGGAAGGTCACAACTCCGCCGAAGGAGAAATATCCGCCCAGCGCCGCGAAGGAGTCCATCATCTCTTCCGAATGCGAATAGCAGTGCAGCAAAAAGCCGTCTTTGAGCAATTCTCTGTATTCGGTGAGCATGGCAAGCATATCTTCCGCGCAGTCGCGCGAGTGAATCTGCACGGGCAGGCGGAGCTTGTGCGCGAGTTCGAGCTGCGCCGAAAACGCCCTTCTCTGCGCCGCCTTGTCGGTATCGGGATAATGATAATCCAGCCCGATCTCCCCGATCGCCACGCACTTTTCCTCTTTGCCCATTTCCTCGATCGCGCGGAGCGTCCCTTCGTCAAATCCCGCCGTTTCGGACGGATGAACGCCCGCCGTGAAATAGATCTCGGGACAAATTCTCGCCGTTTCGCAGTGGGAAGCGGAATGCGGAACGGTATCGCCCGCGAGAATGACGCGCTTCACGCCCGCCGTCGCAATTTTTTTGCGCTCTTCGGGGATATCGTATCCCTCGTCCGCGAAATGCGCGTGTACGTCCAGGTACATCAGCGCACTTCCGCGCCGCTTTCCGTCGCCTTTTCGGGCGTGAGCAGGCTCAGATTGCCGTCCTTATCCTCCGAGCAGAGGATCATGCCCTCGGAGAGCACGCCGCACAGCTTGACGGGTTTGAGATTGGTGACGAGCACCACCTTCTTGCCGACCATCTCTTCGGGCGTATAGAACTTGGCGATGCCCGATACGACGGAACGCACCTCGTCCCCCACCTTCACCGTTTCGTGAAGCAGTTTTTCCGATTTTTTCACCTTTTCGCAGGCGATGACTTCGCCGATCCTGATCTGCACGCGGGCAAAATCGTCGATCGTGATATACTCGGGCTGTACAGCCTCGGTTTTTTCTTCCACAGCGTTCTCCTTTGCGGCGGGTTTCCCTTCCGCGGCTTTCTCCTTTGCGGGAGGATTCTCCCGCTCATATTCGGCGCGCTGCGCTTCGCGGATGGCTTCCACTTTGGGCGCAATCTCCTTCCAGTCGTAACGGGCAAAGAGCGCTTCGTCCTCGTCCGCGACCTTGGTCCCGCTGACATAAAGTCCGAATTTTTCCGTATCGTCCAGACCGCGCAGGGGCGCGTTGCAGTATTTCGCGATTTTTCCCGCCGTCTCGGGCAGGAAGGGAGCGAGCAGGCTCGCGCCGATCATGATGCTCTCGGTCAGGTTATACAGCACCGTCGCAAGGCGGTCGGATTTCGTTTCGTCCTTGGCGAGCGCCCAGGGCATGGTCTCGTCGATATACTTGTTCGCGCGGCGGAACACGGTGAAGATCTCATTGAGTGCGTCCGCAATGCGGAACTCTTCCATGCGCGCTTCCACCTTGGCGCGCGCGCCCGTTGCAACCGCTTTTAAATCGTTATCCACCTCTTCCGCGGCGCCCTTATCCGCGACGACGCCGCCGAAATACTTGCGGCTCATCGCCAGCGTGCGGCGCACGAGGTTGCCCAAAACGTTGGCAAGATCGGAATTGTTGCGCTCGACGACGAGCTCCCAGGTGATCGTGCCGTCCCCTTCGTATGGCATTTCGTGCAGAACGAAATAACGCACCGCGTCCACGCCGAAGAGGGACGCAAGATCGTCCGCATAGATGACGTTCCCGCGCGATTTGCTCATCTTCTCGCCGCCCTGCAGCAACCAGGGGTGCGCAAAGACGTGATCGGGCAGTTTCTCGCCCAGCGCCATCAGGAAGATAGGCCAGTAGATGGTATGGAAGCGCGCGATGTCCTTGCCGATGACGTGGAGCGTTTCCGCGTTCTTCCAGTATTTTTCGTAAAGTTCCCCGCTCTTGCCGTCGGGATCGTATCCGAGCCCCGTGAT
>CASGEQ010000062.1 GCA_949300535.1 uncultured Bacillota bacterium | reverse complement strand
GCAATCGCGCTTCCTTTACTTCTTGCGGAATACCGTCGCGCTGTCCAACGTGACGGAGAGATCTCCGTATGAATAGGTGATATGCGCGTCGGCGCCGCCGTACTTCCAAAGCGAACCCTTTGCGGAAGGCATGCCCGATTTATGGAACGTTCCGCCCGAAACCCCGACCAGATCGCCGCTACTCAGCGTATCGCCGATATTCGCGCCGTCTTTGGATGCGCGGTAGTATACCCCGTCGCTGCGGGATACGCCGACTGCGGAAAAAATCTCTCTGCTGTGATCGCCGTAAACTTCGCCGCCCTGATAGGTGCCGCCGATCGTCCAGGTACCGCCCCAGCTTCCGAGGGAAGTGGAAGCTTCCGTGACCGTGACGTTCAGATCGTCCGCGATCCACGCCGCCCATACGGCCGCGCCGTCCAGCTCCGCGACCGAAGTCACGCGTTCCCAGCTTCCGTTTGCTTCCGTCCACCAGCCGAACTGCTTGTATCCCGCCGCCGTGAGCGCCTGCGTGAGATCGTACACGTCGTTGAACTTCGCCGTGAGATAATACCCGTCTGCGGCGTTATATCCTTCGTATCCGTCAAATTGCACGTCGCTGCTCAGCCGCACGGTGACGGTGTTGTCAACCCAGACCACATACACCGCAAGATCGGAGACGATATTTTCTACCTGCGAAACGGGCGTGCCGTCAGATAGCGTATAGCCGCCGAAATCATAGCAGGGAATCTTCAGCGACGTATCGAGCACGATTGCCGCATCCCCGTAAGTGTAGTCGAAAGAGTAAGAATACAATCCGTCCGCCGTTTCTGCGAATCCGTCCGCCGCATATGCGCTGTACACGGTGACCGTATACGTCGCGGGCGTATAGACCGCATACACGGTATCGTCGCAGCTTACCGTATAGCCTTCGGGGATATCCCAGCTTCCGACATACCCCGCCTTTTCGGGCACTGCGGGAGGATTGAGCGTATCGCCCTCATAGTAATTATGCGTCGCGATCGTCACGCCGTCCGCCACGAAATCCACTTTATATCCCAACTCTTCCCAGCGCGCCGTGAGCGTGAGGTCGGAAAGGATGTTTTCAACGACCGTATACGTATTGCCGTCCGAATCCTCGAATACGTTGAGGAAGTGATGTTCTTTTTCCACGCCGACGGGAAGCGCGAGCGTTTCCCCGTAGATATAGTCAAGCGCAAGCGTATAGCCGCCCTCGCAAGCCGTGAACCCTTCCAGCTCAAATTCGCTGAAAAGGGTAACGGTGAACGTCTTTGCGGCATAGACCGCCTCGATGACCATATCCCCTTTCGCCGTCAGAGCGGAGGTATTCCATCCGACGATGTCGTATCCCGCCTTTTCGGGAATTTCGGGATAGTCGATCGCATCGCCGTAATGCGCCGTCTGCGTTCCGACGGTCTCTCCGTCCGCGACGAACTGCACGGTATATTCGATATAATCCCAATGCGCGGTCAGCGTGAGATCGGAAAGAATGTTCTCCACAAAGGAATACTCCGTCCCTTCCGCGTCCGTATACGATACCGTCTGCATGGATTTATCCGAGAAAAGCCCTGCGGGAAGCTCCAGCTTCGTGCCATACGTATAGGAAAGTTCCGCTTTCCACATTCCGAGCGCTTCGTCGTAGATCATGCCTTCCGCTTCGCGTTCGCTTAAAACGGTTACCGTGTAGACCTTCGCGACATAATTCGCATAGAGATTGCCGTCCGCGGGGAGGATATCCGTCTCCTTCCAGCCGAGGCGGTATCCCGTCAGTTCGGGATACGAGCTCAGATCGGGATAGGAAAGCTGCGTATAAATTGCGTTGCTCGTCGTATCACAGAGCACCGTCTGCGTTTTCAAAAGCTCTCCGACCGCGATGAAGTTCGCGCTCTTGGGCGCCGCTTCGAGATAGAGCGTATTCTCCCAATCGGTTTCTGCAAGCCCCTTGCTCATTTCGCGGTCGAGATATTCGCCGATATTAACTGTGGGATCGGTAATCCCCTCCTGCATTTGTCCGCAGGGATTGCGGTATACAAGATCCGCGGAGATATTCAAAAGCGAATACACGGAAGTCGTCGCGGTCAGTCCGCTTAAAATGCCGTCCGCATCCGTTTTAAGGGTGATATTAATATCTTCCATCACGTCGTCCGTCAGGCTCGTGCCGTTGAGCACGACCGTCCATGCAGGGGAAGTCCCCGCCGCATACGAATAAGAGGTGAGATAGGAAGCGACCTGCGAACCGTAATCGACGGGCGTCGTTTCCGCAGGCGCTGGATCTCCGCCGCCTGCGATCTGATCGGCAATCACGTCGCCGAAGTTAAAGAGGAAGATAAGCTGATTGAGGATATCGTCCATAAAGCGTTCCAGCGGCATCACGCGGTAAAGCGTAACGGGCGCGATCTCGCGTTCCTTCATACTGATGAGCGTGTTCCAGTACCACTCGCTCGTCTGCACGCGCTTCATGTACACCATGCCGCCGCGGATGGAAACGTCCACCGCCGAATCGCCGTTGATGAGCACCTGATTGAGTTCCTGCACGCCGGGATAGCTGATGCGCATATCCACCGCGACGTTGAAATCCTCGTCGAGGTATACTGAAATCCCCTCGATATTCACGGTCACTTTCAGAAGCGAAAGCGCGTTGAGGTTGACCGTACCGCTTAAGAAGAAGTAATCGTTGACGGCATATCCGCTTTCCGCGGGGTGCGTTGCGGACGCCGCGATCGTCTTTAAAAGCTGTCCTGCGCCCATAAAGTTATAGTAGCTTCCGATGGAAACGCCGCTCGCCGCGCAGGAAGGCGCAAGCGAAAGCGCGAGGGAGATCTTTTCCGCCGCCGTTTCGTCCGTATACACGTTTTCCAAGCCGAACGCAGAGAGATATCCGCGCGGAGCGGAGCTCTCCCCTGCCGTATATGTGCCCTTGGAAAGGGACAGGGTGATATCGTCGGGCATGGATGCGCCGTACACGGTATCCGATTCCAGCACGAGGGAAAGTCTCTCGTCCGTCACCGTAAATTCGCGGATGAGGTCGGACACGACAAACGCGTCCGTTTCGCTCATCGCGGAAACCCCGAGCGCGCCCAGAAGTTCATCAAGCCCGAGCGTTCCCTTGAGGCTGTCGCCCAACGCGCGAAGCTGTTCCGCCGTTTCGACGTCCAGCCACTCGGAGATGATCGCCTCGTTGAGGAAATCGGATTCGAGTCCCGCCATCGACAGGACGGCGGATACTGCCGTCATCAGGTCGTCCGCGGGCAGATAGAGGTTGAGCGGCGCATATTCCGCCGCGCCTTCCGCAAATCGGGAAACGCTCAGATACAGGTCGAGTTTTCCGTCCGTGGTGCCGTCCGGATTTGCGTCCAGAAGGTAAAATTCAAGATACAGGCTCTGATCGCTCGCAAGCGACGCCGTCATGTCAAGGCTGATATGCGCGTATACGTCGGGACTTACGGTGATCTTTTGCCCGTCAAGATCGAGGGATACGGGGAATTTTCCGCCCGAGCGGTACTCGATCTGCGCGTCGATCGCATATTTCACGCCGCCGAACGGCGCATATTCTTCCGCCGCATTCCATACCGTTCCGTCAAGGCTGACGGTCACCTCATTTAGCAGAACGCTCTCCGCCGCCGCGCCCACATAATCGCACAGCACCGCGAAATCGTCCGCCGTCAGAAGATGTACGCTTTCGGGAATCGCAGGGAACGCGCCCGCCAGCGCTTCCGCATGAACTTCCGCGCTCACCGCAAACCCTTCGCCCGCATAGTCGATCTGGAAAATCAGCTTCCGATCGGCAGGATTCTGCAAAAGCTCCGCCGTCAGCGCGCCCATCTTCAAAACGAAAATTCCGTTCGGCTGTGTCGGCGCGCAGAATTCGATGTTTTTAAGAAGTTCCGCAATCGTATCGCCCGCAGGCATCTGTGCAGAATTCATGAGTTCGCTCACCTGTCCGCCGAATCCGAGCAGCGCGAGCAGATCTTCCCAACCGGAAATTGCGGGAAGCGGGCTCTCCGCCGCCGTAACGACTTCGTCCACCACTGACTTGATGCGGTTATACAGGCTGACGATCGCCTCTTCCAGCGTGGGAAGCTCTTCTTTTGCAACCGTCGCCCCTATCGCCCCGTATGCGAGCTGAACGCTCGTTCCGTCCGTCTGCAACGTGATATCGTGCTGCGTTCCCGCGACATATACGGTCATTTCCGCATAAAGCTTGAAGCCGTCCTTCCACGAGATCGCCGCTTTGTTGAGAATGAGGTTGACCTGCGTCGTGCCGATCGTAAGATCGATCGCTCCGCCGATCGTCACTGCTTCCTGCTTGATAATGGAAAGAATCGCCCTGATCGTGCCGATCGCGTCGACATACCCTTCCGTGTCCGCGGTGAACGGCTCGCCCGCGGTGATAGCGATCTCAGCGCCGAGTGCGGACGCGGTAAGTCCGCTTTCCGTCACATTCAGCGCCACGTCTCCGAGTTCGAACTCCACGCCGAGCGCTTTCAGAAGCTCCGTGCCCTTTACGATGACGGACAAAGACGTGCCGTCTTCCGAAATGCCGATGACCTCGCCGAAGTTCAGGGACAGCACTTTGAGGAGAATATCCTCTGCGTTTGTATCCGTTTCGGGAATTGCGACAAACTCTTTGACCAGCGCAAGCGCTTCTTCCGCGCTCGCCTTGACTTTGAGTCCGTCCAGTTCGAGATAGATAACATTCCCGCCGTAGATGACTTTGATATCTTTCTCAATACCCTTGTAGGAGACAACAAACTCGCCCTTGACGAGAAGCGTGTTGAGATTGAGCGCAACCGTACCCTTGACCGCGATATCGCCGTTTGCATAAGAAACGCTCGCTTTGAGGTTCTCGTTGGAGAACAGGTCGATGAGGTATCCCGCATATCTGACGATATCCGCATACCCTTCCGTGTCCGCGGTGAACGGCTCGCCCGCTGTGACAGAGATCTCTGCGCCGAGTGCGGATGCGGTAAGCCCGCTCTCCGTCACGTTCAGCGCCACGTCTCCGAGCTCGAACTCCACGCCGAATGCCTTCAGGAGTTGCGTGCCCTTGACCGCGATCTGCAGCGTATTGTCCGATTCGCTCATCTGAACGAGGGAATCCACGTCGAGAGAGAGCACTGCGCCGACGATTGAACCAATATCGATCGCCCCTTTTAGCTCGGGAAGATCGACATATTTCCCGATGAGCGCGACCGCCTCTTCCGCATTGGCGCGAAGTTTTACGCCGTCGAGGTTGAGATATACGCTTTCGCCGTCAAAGGAGAACGACAGCCGTTTGCTGATTTTTCCGTATCCGACGGAAAATTCTCCCGCCGCCGCAAAATCTTTTACGTTGACGGAAATCTGACCGTCAAGAGACAGCCCGCCGTTTGCATAGGAAATATCCGCAGAAAGCACGTCGTTCGTGAACAGATCAACGAGCGCATTCACATAGGGCATGAGCGGAATATAGGAATCCTTGTCGGATGCGGGAAGTCCTTCGGGAACCTGCGTTCCGGAAGTAACGGCGATCCCGAGCGAGAAATCCCCGAAAGCGAGATCCGCTTTGACCGAACCGAGCGTGATCGTATCGCCCAGATTGAACGAGAAACATACGGGAAGATCCATGCCGAACAGGCTGAGCGTGGTATCCAGCGTCGCCTGCGTATCCCCCACGACAAATGCGCCGTTCCCGAGCTGTTCCAGGATGGCGTTGACGTCGATCGCTTCGGAAAAATCCGAACTGCCTTCGGGAAGCATTCCGCCGAGAAGCGCGGCGAATTCTTCCACGGAAACCTTTGCTTTGAGATCGCCCAGCGCAAGACAGACTTCATTGCCTGCATACCACAGGCGAAGATCGCCGAATGCGGCGCGGATATCCATTTTGTTGATATCCACATAGACGGCCCCTTCCAGGGGATTGCCGTTGATATCGAGCGTGACGTTGAAGGTTGCAGGTCCTGTCAGAACGTCCCCGAACGCCTGCGTCAGGCATCCGACCGACGTGATCTCACCGCCCGAAGGGAGCTCGCTGACGGGTTTATCCGCATAATTGCTGTAATACTGTTCGTAATCGTCCGATACCGCTTTGTCGGTATCGTATTCGTACGTCGTCACATAGTGCGCCGTGCATCCGACGGAGACGATCATCTTCGCGCTGTAACTCTCGTCGATCACGGAAGAGAGAATCTGCCAGGTCGAATCGAACGTATAGGTCACGGTAATGGAAGAAAAGGTCGGCCACTCGTCCAATCCGCCCGTCGTGAGCATTTTCTGACGGTAATAATACGGCGCGGCGTCCGTTTCGGGATTGAGTTCGAATGTCTGCGAATAAGTCCCGTCCCCGTTTACGGTGACGTCGGAAGCGGAAAGAACGGTATCCTCGTTGAGAATATAGACGGAAAAATCCGTCCCGGGGAGTCCGTAATTCGCCTTATAATCCTCCAACGTGATTTTGGTGGGATCTTTTGTGACCCACTCCGTATCCAGCCCGTTCCACTCCGCGGCTCCCGTCGCGGGACCGCGCCAGAGAACATAATCTCCGACAAAGCAGGTCTGCTGCGCCGTCTTGACCATGGAGCTGACGGAAATATCGGCGGCGATCATCACGCCGTCGTTGTACTGCTTATATGTTTCGACCGTCTGCTCGATCATCGTGCTGACTTTGCCGTGCATCTCGGAATAGTAGCTCGGCTGATTCTGCAAACGGTACACCATGTATCCGATATTTTCGATCCCCGTATGCTGATCGGGCGTGCTGCCGTCCGTCGGCAGCTCATAGCAGACCGTCTTGCCCGCAAAATCCGTATTGAGGGGAACGTTCTTTTTACCACAGGAGACAACGGAAACCACCGACGTCGTTGCGACGGCGGCGGTCAGTGCCAGGATTGCGATTTTATATCTCTTTTTCATGATCTTCTTTCACCGAAAATAATGACATTGTCTGTATTTTGTCATGTATCAGTATAGTATATCTATGACGAAATGTCAATTCTGTAATGCTTTTCTATGACAAATTTTTTGGCGAAATGCAAATATTTTCAGAAAATTGTGCTTTAATTTACTTTGAACCACAAGATATAGGCTTCAAAAGGGCAGAAAAATACCCGCACGCAATGCGTGCGGGTAAAAAATGTCATATTGTCGTTTTGTTTGTCATGCGGCCGGGGCGGGCTTCCTGAGCCCCTCTCCGAATGTGCCCGACCCGATCAATAATTTTCCTCTTTAAGCTGGAAATATGCCCTCGGATGCGAGCAGACGGGGCAGATTTCGGGCGCTTCGCTCGCCTTGACGATCGCGCCGCAGTTGAGACACTGCCAATACACTTCGCCGTCGCGGACGAACACCCTTCCCTCTTCCATGTTGGAAATGAGCTTGCGGTAGCGCTCTTCGTGTTCCTTTTCCACGCCTGCGACCGCTTCGAACATCCTCGCGATCTCTTCGAACCCCTCTTCGCGTGCAACGCGCGCAAATTCGGGATACATATCCGTCCATTCGTCGTTCTCGCCCGCCGCCGCGTCGCGCAGGTTCTCTTCCGTGGAATGAATCCCCGCAAACAGCTTGAACCACATCTTCGCATGCTCGCGCTCGTTGCGGGAGGTCTCCTCAAAGATATCCGCGATCTGCTGATATCCGTCCTTTCTCGCACGGGACGCATAATAAGCGTACTTGTTGGTCGCGCGGCTCTCTCCCGAGTATGCCGCCATCAGGTTCTGTTCCGTCTTCGAGCCTTTGAGTTGTTTCATGTTTCGCCTCCTTGATTTCTGCAATCTTTACATGCGCCGAAAAATTCGACGTCATATCCGTTGATGGTAAAGTGTTCCGTCTCCTTTATCGCGCCCAGAAGTGCGTCCGCCTCGGGCAGAAACACGTCTTCTACCCTCCCGCAGACGCGGCATCTGGCATGATAATGCGGAGCCAGCGTGGGATCGTAACGGTCGTCGCTGTCGGAAAGCTGAAGCTTTCTCACCTTCCCGCTCTCCGCAAACCCGCCGAGCACGCGGAAAACCGTCCCGCGGCTGATTGTGGGGTACTCCGTATGTAACCGATCGTATACTTCCGTCGCCGACGGATGATCGAGCGCGCAGAGCGCTTCATAGATCGCCTGTTTCTGTTTTGTATTCCTTATGCCCGTATCTGCCATGCTTTTCCTTTATTATTAAGATTTATTCTCAATAAGATAATAGCATATTTTTCGGGCGCTGTCAACGGTTTTGGCGAAAGTTTTCTTTTTACTCCTCGTCCGGTTCGAGAGCCGCCGCCTCGTCGGCGTCCTCGCTGTTGCCGTACTGGTTGCAGAACTCGGCAAACACCTCGTCGAGCAATTTATCGTCCGTCACGATTTCCAGCGTTTCATTGTCTTCATCGCCGACCAAGCGGAACACGACGACTTCCTCGCCCGCGTCCTCTTCGTCCTCGTAGACCTCTTCCGCGTCTTCGGGATTGGTGAAAAAGCAATACCATTCGCCGCGGTACTCGATCGTCCCGACGTGCTCGTAGCGATGGCTGTCCCCGTTCTCGTCGACCAGTTCGACAAAATTGTTCTCGTCGTCGTAATCGTAAGATTCTTCCTTCATGCTCATGATCTTTTCTCCTTTTTTATCTTTGCGAGATACCCGTCGAGGATGTAAGCCGCGGCGATGGAATCCACGCTCTTTTTTCTCTTTTCCCTTCTGACGCCGCCCTCTATGAGCACCTGCGTCGCCTGCATGGTGGTAAAACGCTCGTCCTCCGTCACGACGGGAAGGGAGGTTTCCGACTTCAGCGCCTCGATAAAACGCAGCGTCTTCTCCGTCTGTATGCTCTCCGACCCGTCGAAATTGACGGGCAGGCCGCAGACGATGGTTCCCGCGCCGCGCTCTTCCGCGATGCGCGCGATCGCCTTTACGTCCTCCGAAAATTTGCCCGTGCGGAAATAGGTATCGCCCGGCATGGCGTATTCGTTGAAGGGATCGCTGAACGCGACCCCGATGCGTTTGTCTCCGATATCGAAAGCGGCAATGCGTTTTTCCATGCGGATATTGTACCACAGTTTCGCGCGGTTGTCTACCGTTTGCGCAGACGGGAAAAGAACGCAGACAGGAGAAAAGAACGCGGCCGCACCGCGGCCGCACCCTTCTCAGTCTTCCTGTTTCTGCTGCATCGCTTTGAGCCGTTCGTCCATCATGTCGTCTACCTTCTTCATGAATTCATCCTGGCTCTTTTTCACGAGCGAACGCGCCTTATAGCTGTTCGCCACGAGCAATGCGCCGCCGATGGCGCCGAACATCAGTCCGAGACAAAACATCTTTTCCATAGTATCCTCCGGACGGATTTTCCGTCCGAACATAGTTTGTGAAAAGATGCGCCGATTATTCCGCGTCGCCGCTGCGCAATTTTGCCAATTCCGCCCTCAGCCGCGCGTTTTCTTTGCGCAGATCGGACGCAAGTCGGGCATAGAGCGCGTCGATTTCCCGCTCCAGCTTGCGCTGCAAAAAGCTCTTCTCCTCGGGGATCCCCGCTTCCCGCGCCGCCTTCGCAACCCGTTCGGGCTGCTTTTTCAAGAGATTGCGGTACTTGTTCTGCAATCTGAGCATGAGTTTTTCGTCGCCCGCCGCAACCGTCATGATCGCCTTGCGCACCGACATCCCCTTGCTCTTTTCCGCGAGGATGGCGCGCAGCGCTTCGTCCGTTTCCTCTTCGGTGAACGGACGGATACACCCCGCGCTCAGATTTTTCCCCTCGAGCAGGCGGCTGACGCGCTCGTCGTCCGTGCTCTTCAAAAGCGTATAGTAATAATTGCGCACGCTTCCCTTCGCCCTGCCGTGCTCGCGGCCGTACGTCTCAAAGAGATAGGAAAGCGTCTTTCCTGCGTTTTTGCCCGTGTAAATATACTCGATGAGTCCCGTTGCCTCTTCTTCCGTATAGCCGTTGATCTTATTCATCATATCACCTCGGATAAATTGTTGACATAATTTTGTCCCTTTATTCATCCAATAATAATATGCGGGTATATTTTTTGGCGGAAAAGACTTCCGCGCTCTTTCTCAACGGCATTTATCTGGGAATGATCGACCTGTTCGAGCGGGCGACGGACATGGATCCCGCCGACCGGATCTGGGCGGAAATCAATCCCGCGGACGGTTTTCTGCCGATCCGTTTCCGTTTCGACGAAAACTTTCTGCTTCATCCGCCCGAACAGGTGCGGCTGTATTTCGACCGCGGAAAACTCGTCGTGCGCACGGGCGGATTTATCCGCTCCGACTGCTCCCTCCGCGTCCTTTCTCAAGGACGGGAAGAGAACACGCTGTACACCCTCTGTCTGCAAGGAAAATTGCAGCTGAATACGGAAAACGAACGGGGATATCACATCACCGATCTCCCCGACGCGCTGGAAAAAAGCTCGGTAAAGGGCTTCCGCGGGTGTCTGCTCCTGCAATCGGACAATGCGTTCGCGCTCGTCGACCGTGACGGGAATCTGCTCCTTTCTTCGGAAGGGCGCGTCCTCTCGGCGGAAGAAACGCTCAAAGCGGAAATCCCCTTTCACGACTGTATGGGTCACACCGCCGTCTGCGAATGGGAGATTCCCTTCCGCCTTGCCGCCTGTTCCGTCCGCTCGGCGCGCGAACCGACGGCTGCGACGAGGGCGCTCGCCCTCTTTGAAAGCGCGCTCATCGGCGCTGACTGCGCCCCCTTCCTGCACCCCTCTCTGCGGGAAAAGGCGGGCGATCTGCGCGCTTTCCTGGGCGACTTTCTCTCCGTCGTCCTCACCGACAAGACGGATGAAGTCGGACTGGTCTTTCCTGTCCGCGAACGCGTCTTTGAAGTAAGGCATTTCCGCGTGGAAACGGAAGACGGACTTATTTCCAATATCCTGCCCGCATGACCCGCCCTGCCGCGACGATTTATCCCGCAAACAGGCCCTTTACACGCCTTTTTGCGGGCAATGGCGGACACGGCGCTCTGCCGCACTTTCGGCATAAAAAAACGGATACCCGTCGGGTACCCGTATTTTTTTATTCTGATCAATATTTGTTGACTACGACCGACTTGATGACGATCGGCTCGATGGGAACTTCAAACGTTTCGGACAATTTCGCGTTGCGCACGGAATCGAACGGGTCATAGCGATTGATGGTCATCGTCACGTCTTCGGTGAACGACTGATCTTCGCCCAGACCGGAAGTATATTCCTCGATCGCGGTCAGCAGCCCGTCGTCGCCCTTCATCTGATTGTTGTAATCGGACGCCATCCCGAACACGCAATAGGTGGAATCGCGTTCGGTGTTCTGCGTGCCCGTGAAGGTATAGAACAGAGACGTCGCGCTGTTGTACTTGTATTCGCAGTTATACTGCATCTCGCCGTTGCCGCTGCGGATGGTCGCAACGCGCGTCGCGTCGTTGCCCTTGTCCGTATAATACATGACGAGCGCGCCCGCGCTGTGCGTATAGCGGCTTCCCGAAACGGAAACGCCGTTTGCCTTGAATTCGCCGTAAACGGTGCTGAGCGGAACGGGATTATCTTCGTCGTTCACGTTATAGACGGACTGCGTGAGTTTGAGATCCGCCACCGCAGAGAAATAATCCTTCTCGACGAGTTCGCCGTCTTCATACGTATAGCCGCCCGTATAGAGATAAGAGGACGAATAATCATGAATGCAAAGCCCGTCGTAATATCCTGCATCCGCAAGTTCGATGAAATGCTGTACGGTCTGAGGCGCGGATTTGCGCGAAAGTGTATAATCGACTTCGTAATCTTTTCCGTTGAACGTATAAGTGATGGTAATTTCGGGACGATCGGTCGTGCAGCCCGCGAACATCGCGACCGCACCGACGGAAAGAACCGCCGCCGACGCCAGACAAAGCGCGCGACGAATGAGTTTTTTCGAGTTCACTTGAAAACCTCCGATTTGTTACACCTTATTTTACCCGTATTTTCGCGTTCCGTCAAGTGCTTTTGCGCATTGGGGCAAAATTTGTTGATTTCTCACGCGATTTTCACCCTTTGCCGATAAAAATCAAAGCGCACGACTTCGCCTTTTGCCTTTGCGCTTTGCCGCCGCCTTTTGACAAATTACGCCGAATATCACACGAATCATGTAGAAAATGCCGCAAAATTCGGCAGAATAACCATCCGCGCGAAAAACTCGTCTTTCCCCGTAAAGGCGGGAAAAGACATACTCCCCCCCCCTACCTTAGGCAAAGCCCGAAACAAAAAACTCCCTCTTTAAAAGCGGGAAAGCAGGCTTGTCACGTTTCGCCCAAATTCGGCATAATAAAAGCCCCGCCGCAAAAGCGAAAAAACAGGCTCACTCACGCTTTGCCTTGATTCTACATAAAAAAGTCCCGCTGTAAAAGCGGGACTTTTTCACTTTTCCGATTACTCGAGAACAGCCGTAGCGCCTGCATCCTTGAGCTTGGTAAGAGCAGCTTCCGCGTCTGCCTTGGGAACTGCTTCCTTGAGAACGCCCATCGTCTCGACGGCTTTCTTTGCCTCTGCAAGGCCAAGACCCGTAAATTCGCGGACTGCCTTGATGACGGCGATCTTGTTGGGACCGATCTCTTTGAGAACGATGTTGAACTCCGTCTTTTCCTCTTCTGCGGGAGCCGCTTCTGCACCTGCAACCGCACCTGCCGTTGCAACGGGAGCCGCTGCGCTGACGCCGAATTCTGCTTCAAGAGCTTTGACAAGGTCGTTCAGTTCGACGACGGTCATCGCTTTTACTTCTTCAATCAACTTCTGAACATCCATTTTATTTTTCCTCCGATAAAATTTGAAATGATTACTTGTTCTGCGCGATGCTGTTCAATACATACGCGAGATTTGCGATGGGAGCCTGCAGGCAGCCCAACATTTTTGCGATCAATACCTCTCTCGAAGGAATTGCCGCGAGCTTCTTGATCCCCGCCGCGTCAACGTATGCGCCGCTGACGTATGCGCTCTTCGGAACAATTTTTTCCTCCAGCGCGGGGTTTTCCTTAACGGCTTTTGCGAAAATCGAACATGCGGTCGTTTCGTCGGGGCAGAATACAATCGCCGTGGTGCCGTTGAGATCCGCATCGAAATCCTTCACGCCCAGTTCGTCGAACGCCTTTCTCACGAGGGTGTTTTTGTACACCTTGTACTCGCTCGAAGCCGCTCTGAAACGGTTGCGAAGTTCGGTCACTTCACTCACGGTCAGCTTGTTGTAGGTTGCCAGAACGACGGACTTGCTCGCAGAGATCTTTCCCTTGATCTCCTCCACAATCGCCTTTTTTGCTTCCAGATTAGCCGACATGAATTACCTCCTCTGAGTGCTTGCGCACCCCGTATAAAAAAGCTCCATACCGCAGACGGGTACAGAGCCGTAATCTCGTTTGAAACGATAATTTTCTGATACCTGAGCGGGCGAATATTAAGCCTTGCGGCGCCTGCCTTCTGCGGCAATGAAATTTTACCTGATGATTATAACAGACCGCCCGAAAATTGTCAAGCGATTTTCAGGACTTAACCTCTGTTGTAGCTTACTTTTACGCCGGGACCCATCGTGCTCGTGAGCGAAACGCTCTTGATGTACTGTCCCTTCGCAGCAGCGGGCTTCGCCTTCACGATCGCGTCCATCAGCGCGGTGAAGTTCTCCGAGATCTTCTCGGCGCCGAAGCTCTTCTTTCCGATCGGGCAGTGGATGATCGCCGTCTTGTCCAGACGATATTCGACCTTACCTGCTTTGACTTCCGCGACCGCCTTCGCTACGTCCATCGTGACCGTGCCGGACTTGGGGTTGGGCATGAGTCCCTTAGGACCGAGGATACGACCGATACGTCCGACGACGCCCATCATGTCGGGAGTCGTGATCATGACGTCGAAATCGAACCAGTTCTCCGTCTGGATCTTCTGGATCATCTCTTCCGCGCCGACGTAATCCGCGCCTGCTTCCTTCGCCGCATCCGCTCTTGCGCCCTTTGCGATGACGAGGACTTTCTTGACTTTACCCGTTCCGTGAGGAAGGACGAGCACGCCGCGGACCTGCTGGTCTGCCTGACGGGGATCGATACCGAGACGGACGTGAAGTTCGATCGTCTCATCGAATTTCGCCTTTGCGTGATCGAGAACAAGTCCTACCGCCTCGCCGAGCTCGTACTGCTTGGAGCGGTCGTAAGCCTTGATGCTATCGGCATATTTCTTACCGTATTTCATGATTTAACCTCCTTGTGGTCTTCGCGAGAAGGAATCCCTCTCTCCCACATTCCTTATATAAATTAGTCCTCGACAGTAATTCCCATACTGCGCGCCGTACCCGCGATCATGCTCATTGCGCTTTCCAGCGACGTGCAGTTCAGATCGGGCATCTTCGTCTTCGCGATCTCTTCCACCTGCGCCTTGGTGAGCTTGGCGACCTTCGTCTTGTTAGGCGTAGCGCTCGCCGTCTCGATTCCGCAAGCCTTCTTGATGAGAACGGGTGCGGGAGGCGTCTTCAGGACGAACGTAAAGGAACGGTCCTGATAAATGGTGATCACGACGGGAATAATGAGCCCGGCTTCGTGAGCCGTCTTCGCGTTGAATTCTTTCGTAAAGCCGGGAATGTTGATTCCGTGAGGGCCCAAGGTAGAACCGACGGGAGGGCCCGGGGTGGCTTTACCTGCGGGCAACTGCAATTTGACTACCGCGGTAATTTTCTTTGCCATAATAATCCTCCATTTT
>CASGEQ010000061.1 GCA_949300535.1 uncultured Bacillota bacterium | reverse complement strand
CATAAATTGCGAAATTGCGCGAAAAGCATTCAACTTTCACGGAAATTCACTTTACAAAACGCGCAAAATTTACTATAATTTTTTCATGATTCACATTGCAGACGCATGGAAAGATTATCAGGTGATCGCGACGGGCGACGGCTATAAGCTGGAGCGCTGGAAAGACGTCTGCCTGCTCCGTCCCGACCCGCAGGTGATCTGGAAGGCGCAGAGAGATCTCTTTTCCTATCCGGGCATCGACGCGGTCTATCATCGGAGCGACAAGGGCGGCGGCGGATGGGAATACCGCAGACCCATTCCGCAGGAATGGACGATTTCTTACCGCGATCTCACCTTTAAGATAAAGCCGATGGGCTTCAAGCATACGGGTTTATTTCCCGAACAGGCGGTCAATTGGGAAGTGATGGCGTCGCTCATCCGCGGCGCGGAACGCCCCGTGCGCGTGCTCAATCTGTTTGCCTATACGGGCGGCGCGACGGTCGCGTGCGCCAAAGCGGGCGCGGAAGTCACGCACGTGGACGCGGCGAAGGGCATGGTCGAACGCGCGGGCGAAAACGCGCGGCTTTCGGGTATTGACCGCGGAATCCGCTATATCGTTGACGACTGCAAAAAATTTGTCCAGCGGGAAATCCGCCGCGGCAACCGTTACGACGCGATCGTGATGGATCCGCCGTCCTACGGGCGCGGACCCAACGGGGAAATGTGGAAGATCGAGAGCGAGCTTTACCCGTTTGTTCAGCTGTGCACGCAGGTGCTGTCCGAAAGGCCGCTTTTCTTTCTCATCAACAGTTACACGACGGGGCTTCAGCCCGCCGTACTGAGCAACATTCTGACGCTTTGCCTCAGAGGACACAAAGGGAAAATCGACGCGTACGAGGTGGGACTGCCCACACAGGAGGGGATCTGCCTTCCCTGCGGCGCGGGAGGAATATTTATCGATGACGCAGCAAAACGAGGATAAATTGGTCATACTTCACGAGGACAATCACATCATCGTGGTGATGAAGCCGCAGAATCTGGCTTCCTGTCCCGACGAGAGCGGGGACGACAACCTGCTCGACCGCGTGCGCGAATACGTCAAAACGACGTATAAAAAGCCGGGTAACGTCTATATCGGACTTGTCCACCGCCTCGACCGTCCCACGGGCGGCGTGATGGTGTTTGCCAAGACGAGCAAGGCGGCGGGACGGCTGGGCGAGCAGATGAAGACGGGGGATTTCGAGAAGAAATACCTGACGATTCTCAACGGAACGCCCAATCCCGAGAGCGGAACGCTCGTCAACTATCTCAAAAAGAACACGGTCAACAACATGGTGTATCTGTGCACGCAGGCGACGGACGGCGCGAAGATGGCGTCGCTCGATTATCGCGTCCTGCAAAAGGACGAGCGGCTTTCCCTCGTGGAAGTGCGCCTGCATACGGGCAGAAGTCACCAGATCCGCGTGCAGATGGCAGGGATCGCGCATCCCGTTTACGGGGATATGCGTTACGGCGGCGAGCGCGCGCAGAAGGGCAAGCTGGCGCTGTGGGCATATTCGCTCACGTTCACGCATCCCGTGACAAAAGAGCGGATGAAGTTCATCTGTGAACCGCCCGAAGACGAAACGCCCTGGAACCGATTCGACGTCGCGTCCGTCCTTCGGCCTCAATAAATCGTCCAAAATCTCATTTTCTCCCGAAAGGCGGGCATTACCGCTTGACGGAAGTGGGATTTTCGTGTAAAATAAAAAGGATTATCGGGTAATGTTTTTATCCGAATGGAGCAGTATTACATGAAAAGATTCAAATCTCGCTTAATCACCCTGGTCGCGCTGTTCGCCGTAACGATGAGTGCGGCGGTCGGCTCCTTCTTTTATTCGGTAGGAGCGAACGCGGAAGAGACCTATACGCCTGAGAGCATTTTCTCTGCGGGCACGGACGGAACGGTTACGGCGTCCGAAGCGACGGACGGGAATTCCTATGTGCAGTTCACGTTCAAAGACGGCGGTTCCGTTTATTACCGTCAGGATCTCGCCCTGAAATGGTATGAACAGAAGGGCGCCGCGTCCTATTTCTCGATCGGGCTTTCTTTCCCCGAGATCGGATTCTCTGAATTTACGCTCAGATTCGAGAGCGCGCAGGAGAGCGTCAGCAAGGACGGGACGACTTCCAACTCCCTGATCTTTACCGCGGGTACGGACAATGCGGTGACCGCGGCGGTCAAAAATGCGGAAGAGGAGACGAGCCAAGCGGTCGCGATCGACGCGACGGGCGACGTCGTCGTCTCGTTCGGCAACGATTCGAACGGCGATTTCGACGTGTTCGTGAACGGAACAAAAATCGGCACGTTCACCAACATCGGCGGATATTTCATGGAATATCTCTCTTCTTCTTCCTCCACGCCGAGAATCCCCATTTCCTTTACGGCGGAGCTCAAAGAGGGAACGGAAGAGCAGGCGGTCCTCGTCAAATCGCTCAACAATCAGTCCTTCCTGCTGGAAGACGGCAAGGTCAAGGACGATACGGCGCCCGTGCTCGTCGTGAACGAGGCGGTCAAGTCCTTCCAGCTCGGCTATAAATTCAGCCTTTCGTACGAGGCGATCGACGTCTGCGACGAATCGGTCAGCGTGACCCGTCAGTATTATATGTTCGGGATGCCCGCAGAGGAGGAAGAGAAGGAGACGGAGACGGAGGAGATCTCCTATCGCTCCCTTTCCACTTCGACCTATTTCCTTCCGCTGACGGAGGGGAGCGCGGAGGAGAAAGTTTCCATCCGGTTCAGACTTACCGACGACGGCAGCAACGGCAGCGACGATTACGTTTATCTTGCATGGTATGCGGCAAATGTGACGACGGAAGCCGAAGTGGATTACATTCCCGTCGTGCGCGATTCGGACGGCCCCGTGTATCTGTGCTCGGTCAACGACGACGCGACCAAGACAAGCACGCTGGATGAAAGCAATCAGGCGTATCTCGACTATGCGGAAGCTGTCGCGGCGGCGGCAGAGGGACTGAATGCGGGCGAAGGCGCATATTTCTATCTTCCTTCCCTGCGCGAGCTGCTTTCGGATAACGATACCGATTACAGAAATCTTACGTTCAGTATCTATTATAAAAAGCAGTCCTCCTCGGCTTCGCAGTCGGCAACGTCTCTTAAATACAATTCTTTGAAATTCGAGATCGATGAAGAGGGTTCCTATTCCTTCCGCGTCCTCGTGACGGACAAGCTGGGCAACGGCCTACAAGCTTATCAGGACGGCAGGCTCGTGACAGTCACTTCTTCCAACATCTGGGATATTGACGCAATCCCGCAGTTCAGTTTCGAAGTGTATAGCAAGGGCGCTACCATCGAAAAACCCGAAGAACAGGCGCTCGGCTATCTCGACAGCACTTACAGCATTGAGGATTTTGAGATCATTGCCCTTTCGGGATATCAGGTAGACTATTCGCTTTATTATTTCGATATGGAAGCGTATTTCGCGGATAACAACAAATATCCTTCCTATTCCGAATTGGTGGATTCTCCTGAGACATATGCGCTTGAAAAATATCTGAAAGCGATTCAGGAATATGACGATTCCGTCAGCGAGAACGACGCTGCATGGGACAGAACGGATAACGCATATGAATGGAGTCCTTCGTCGTTGAGTTTCCGCCCCCAGGAAGCGGGCTTCTATTTCGTAAAAGCGGAAGTGACTGATGCGAATTACTGGAAAGACGAGGACCATGCGATCGCATATCAGGTGATTGAGGTCAGCAACCCGATCGACGAGATTCAGGGCGAAACGTACTGGCTGGAAAACAATATCGTTTCCGTCGTTCTTCTCGGCATCAGCGTAGCGCTGGCAATCGCGATTGTCGTGCTCTTCCTGATCAAGCCTTCCGAAAAGAATGTGGAAGAAGTGGATCTTTCCAAGCTCAAAGGCAAGAAGAAAAATACGGATAAGAAATAATGCTTCATAAACAGACGGCGCCGCGGGCAACCCCGCGACGCCGTTTGTTTACGGCTCGACCTTCCGTATTTGTTGTTTCGGGCTTGTTATTTCGGGAAAGATGTGGTATAATGGCTTTGCCCGATAGGGGCATATCCGCAGACGGAAGGAGTGAGGAATATGAAAGATAGTACCGATCGGCAGAAACGGCATAAGAGAAACAAGACGATATTCAAGGTGACGGGGATTGCGTTGCTCTGCGTTGCGCTCGTCCTGATCGTGACAGGCATGGTCGATTTCTTTTCCGCCATGGGAGGAACGGGGTATCCCAAGCGATTTTGGATGCTCATGGTCGGTTTGCCCCTGCTTGCGGTCGGGTGTATGCTGCTCGGCTTAGGATTCCGCAGGGAAATGGCGACGTATATGAAGAATGAGTCGGTTCCCGTGTTCAATGAAGCGGGGAAGGAGATCGCGCCCGGCGTACAGAGCATCGCATCCGCCGTGCGGGAGGGATTTGAAGAGAAGGCGCACGTCTGCCCCGTATGCGGAGAGATCAACCGCGAAGAGAGCAAATTCTGCAAAAAGTGCGGTGCGCCGCTGAAAAGAGTCTGCCCGCATTGCGGAGCGGCGATCGCTTCGGACAGCAGGTTTTGCGATAAGTGCGGCAAAAAAATCGGTTGAGATATTTTTTGAGTCGGGGAAGAGAAGTCGCTCGGTTATCCGCTTCCCGTCTGATTTTAAGTCCCTTGCGTCTGCCGGTTTCGCCACAGCGGCATATGAAAATTTATTTGCCAATGTTTTGGGTGGGATCGTAACATAAGATTTGCCCGAAAGAAAACCCGTTTTCGTCCGCTTTTTTGGGAGCAGGCGGGCAAATGTGCCTGTAAAAAACGCCGACGACGCATAATCTTTTGGGCGCGGCGCAAACTGCTGACAGGAGGATGTTATGGTTATCGCAAATATTATTTCCTATATTCTCGTCCTGACGGGTGCGCTGAACTGGGGGATGTACGGGATTTTCAACTTCAATCTCGTATCCGCAATTTTCGGCGGCGCGCGCAGTACGGGCGCGATCGTAGTCTATTCGCTGATTGCGCTTGCGGCGCTGTGGCTGATCGTTTCGCCGATCATCACCAACGGCATGCTGAAATTACAGGGGAACCGCGAAGTAAGAGAAGTCGCCTGACCGTTTCCCGTAAAAAACGATCCGCAGTTTATGCGGGTCGTTTTTTCTTGTGGCGATACCGTTGCATTGATCGGACAGAAACTCTTTCGGCGCTGACGCTAACTCATAGCCTGGCCGCTGTGCGGCGTGCTTTCAAAATCCAAAGAATTATTGATCAGTAATTTTGTGGTTGGAGATGCGCATGCAAGCGTTGTTTACAGGGATTGAAACGAGGTATCTGTCAAGAGGGTGACAGGTATAATCGGCGGAGATAGAGCATTGATAATGGTATGGTTGTCAGTGATCTGAAAAAAGGAGACCGCGCGGTGATTTTGCGGGTCGAGTTGTCCGATGCGGTCAAGGAGCGGCTTCGCGTGCTCGATATTCGTCCCGGCGCGGAAATCGTCGTGTTTCGCATTTCACCCTTTCGGGCGACCTATCTTTTAGGGGCTGGACATTCCAAGGTCGCTATCCGCAGGGAAATCGCAAAAAAAGTGCAGGTGTTCCGCCGATGAAGGAATTGTATCTGGTGGGAAATCCCAATGCGGGGAAAAGCACGCTGTTCAACTGTCTGACGGGCGGACACGCCAAGGTGGGAAACTGGCACGGCGTGACGGTCGGAGCGTTGGCGGGCGAAATGAAGGAAGGAGAGCGCCGCATTCGCGTTTTCGATCTCCCCGGAATTTATTCCACGGACAGCATGAGCATGGAAGAGGGGTTTACGCGCGATTTTCTGCTCTCGCATCCCGACGGCGCGGTCGTATTTGTCAGCGAATGCGCTTCGCTGGAGCGGTCGCTTCCTTTTTTGCTGTCTTTGGCGAAGGAAGGAAGAAAAATTGCGCTTGTCCTGACCAAAGAGAGAATGTTTCGCAAGGAGGGGGGAGAAATCCGCACGGACGCGCTGTCCGAACGGCTGCATATCCCCGTTTATTCGGCGGACGGGCAGAGCAAAGCGGCGCTGAAAAAGCGCCTTTTCCGCTTTCTTGAATTGCCGTCGGCAACGCCCGCCGATGATGTTTCGCTGGAAGGGATATACCGCGCCGGCGAGAACAAGCTCTCGCGCATAGATTCTCTGCTGTGCAATCCGTTTTTCTGCATTCCCGCTTTCTTTCTGCTCTTCCTCGCGGTGTTTTATGTGACGTTTGCGCCCGGCTGGGCGGGGGATATCATGAAGCAGGCGGTGGACAGATTTTTCTCCGAAACGCTTTCGGGAATGGCAGAAGCAATTTCTTCCCCCGTTCTGCGCAGTTTTGTTCAGCAGGGGCTTCTCGCGAGCCTGGGAAGCGTGCTGTGTTTTCTGCCGCAGATCGCCCTGCTGTTCGCCGCGCTCATCCTGCTCGAAGAAAGCGGACTGATGTCGCGGCTGGCGGTCGCTGCGGACGGTATCTTTGCGAAAGTCGGACTCAACGGGCGAGCCGTGTTTTCCCTGCTCATGGGGTTCGGCTGTACCGCCGCCGCCATTCTTACCACGCGCGGGCTGGACGACAAAAAGATTCAGCGGCGGGTCATTCTGTGCCTGCCGTATATCTCGTGCAGCGCAAAACTGCCCGTCTATCTCGCGCTCTCGGCGGGATTTTTTTCCAATCCGTTCGCCGCGGTGGTGCTTTTATATGCGATGGGCGCGGGCATTTCGTTTGTCGTTGCCCTACTCCTCAAAGGAAAGGAAGAGCCTGCCTTTATCCTGGAAGTAGCGCCCCTTCAGATTCCGCGTCCGCTTTTTGTCCTGAAATCGTTGCTCTTTCAGATAAAACAGTTTATAATAAAGACAGCGACGATCATTCTGGCGTTCTTTCTCGTTTCGTGGCTGCTCTCATTCTTTAACTTCCGCTTCGAGTTTACGGACGTAGAGGGGAGCATGCTCGCATCTTTCTGCGGCGGTCTGAAATTTTTATTTGCGCCCATCGGATGCGGGGACTGGAAAATGGCATACGCCGCCCTTTCCGGGCTTGTCGCCAAGGAAAATATTGCGGGGATGCTCGCCGTGTTTTACGGAGAATTTCCCTTCGGTGCGGCAAGCGCGTTCGCCTTTGCGGCGTTCGTGCTGACCTGTTCGCCCTGCGTTTCCGCCATCAGCGCGGCGGCGCGGGAAGTGGGGATGCGCCGTGCGCTCCTCTATGCGCTTGTGCAGACGGGCAGCGCGCTGATTTTTTCCTATCTCGTTTATTTCGCGCTCTGCGGCGGCGCGATCTATCTGTTCTGCGCGCTTGCGCTCATCGCTGCAATTTCGCTTTTGGGGAAAAAACAAGTTGAAACGGTACGTCGCCGAGGAAAACACAACATTAAGAGAGTTCACCGATAACGTCTGTGCGCAGGCTTCTTTCTGCTTTCCGCGCTTGTTAAAGGAGAGGGAAATCCGCGTGAACGGCAAAAAAGTAGGGGAAAACATCCCGATTTCCGTCGGGGACGAGGTATGTTATTACCTTACGCCCGCTCAGGAGAAAAAGTCTGCGTTTTCCGTCATTTACGAGGATGAAAATATTGCCGCCGTTGATAAGGAGAGCGGGGTTAATTCGGAAGCCGTCTTTTCCGCCTTGAAGGAAAGGGGCGATTACCGATTCATCCACCGTCTCGACCGCAATACGGCGGGGGTTCTGGTCTTTGCGCGCAATGCGCGGGCGGAAGAGGAACTGCTTCGCGCCTTCCGCGAACACAGGACGGAAAAGATATATCATGCGCTGGTTGTCGGGAACGTCGTGCGCGATCGGGAATGTGCGGAGGCGTATCTTTCCAAAAACGCCGACTTGTCGCTCGTGCGCATTTCCCGTTCTCCGATCGGGGAGAAAATAATAACGGAGTACGAAGTTCTCGCCCGTTACGGTGACACTACATTGTTAAAAATTACCTTGCACACGGGGAAAACGCATCAGATTCGCGCCCATATGGCATTTTTGGGGTATCCCGTTGCGGGCGATACCAAATACGGTGACCGTGCGTTCAATCGTGCGCATAACATGACCCGTCAGCGGCTGGTCGCAAAGAGTTTGCGTATCATCGGCGAGGGTGCGCTCGCTTATCTGGCGGGGCTGACTTTTACCTCATCCCATGAAGCAGGCAGGGATTGACGCATAACTTTTCGGCTGAATTTGCATAGGGTTGCACCGTTTGTGAGCATTGTCGTTTCATAACGGGAGGCGAATTTTGTTTATCACGGGTATTATTCCGAAAAACGCGGCAAATCCCGCGTTTTTCTTTCGTCTGATTTTAAGTCCTGCGGTTCTGACAGGTTCGCCGCAGAGATATATAAGCAGATAAATTTTGAGCGCACAATAAAAGGAAGGGGAAAGTTTTACGTCAGACAGTTATTGTTTGCGCATAATGATTCAAAACGAATGGGACCTAAATAAAAATTAAAAAAAATTGCGCTGAATACTTGACGGCGCGTTTTATTTGTGTTAAGATATGAATAGTTATTCATATATTGAAATATGAAGACAACAAATTCAGGAGTAAAGACATGGAAAATTGCAATCATGAAGCCGAGCATGAGCGTGCGGTGGAAATCGCAAAGAAAACGATTCCCGCCGACGAAGATATTTCTAAGCTGTGCGGAGCGTTCAAGGCGCTGTCCGAACCCAGCCGCATGAAAATCCTTCTCGCGCTCACGCAGGGGGAATTGTGCGTTTATCATATCGTTGCAGCGGTGGGCGGAACGCAGAGCGCCGTCAGTCATCAGCTCAGGATTCTGCGCGATAACCGCATCATTCGGGCAAGGAGAGACGGACAGAATATCGTCTATTCGCTTGCCGACGAGCATGTCGTGCGGCTCATCCGCACGTCGCTCGAACATATAAACTGTGAAGTCTGAGAGGCAGGTAGTCATTATGCATAAGGTGATTAAAATCAGGAATCTCGATTGCGCCGCTTGCGCCGCGGAGTTGGGCGAAGAATTGCAGGCGATCGAGGGGATAGAGGAAGCGGCAGTCGATTTTATCAATCAGCGCGTCGCCCTTACTTATCTCACGCAGGAAGCGTTTTCTGCTGCGATCGATACCATTTCTTCCTTTGAAGAGGTGGAGATCATCGACGAAAATGCGCCCGTAAAAAAGGAAAGTCATGCCAAAGAGCTCATATCTATCGGCGTTTCAGCAGTATTTTTCGTTGCAGCGCTTATCATCGATCTCGCGTTCGATTTATCGAATTGGATTTCTTTCGGATTGTATCTTGCCGCATTTGCGGCGGCGGGCTGGTCGGTTTTTTGGGAGGTATGCAAGAATATCCCCAAGGCATTCAAAGGCGGATTTCACGGCGGCATACTGCTGGATGAAAATCTTTTAATGCTTATCGCGGCGGTCGGCGCGTTTGCGCTCGGTCAGAATTCGGAAGGCGCGATCGTCATGCTGCTCTATCAGATCGGCGAATATCTTCAGACGCTTGCGGTCGGCTCTTCGAGAAAGGCGATCACGCGCCTCATGCAGTTAAAGAGCGATACGGCTCTTTTGTGCGACGGGGACGATGTACGGGAAGTTGCGCCCGAGGAGCTTGCGGAGGGCGATACCATTCTTATCCGCACGGGGGATAAGATTCCTGCCGATTGCGTGCTTACGGAAGGGGAAACGCAGCTGGACGTGAAATCTTTAACGGGCGAATCGCTCCTTAAGGATGTCCGCGCGGGCGACGAACTCCTTGCAGGCTGCGTGAACGAAGGCGTGGCGGTGCGGGCGCGCGTCGTGCGCCCTTATTCGGAAAGCGCGGTCGCAAAGATTCTTGATCTCGTGGAAAATTCTTCCGCGAAGAAGGCGAAACCCGAAAAATTCATCAGCCGTTTTGCGCGGTATTATACGCCCATCGTGGTCCTCATCGCCGTTCTTGTCGCAGTGGTTCCGCCGCTGTTCGATTCGTTCAACTTCTCGCGCTGGATCGCTTCCGCGCTCAATCTGCTCGTCATTTCCTGTCCGTGCGCGCTCATCATTTCGGTGCCGCTTACCTACTTTTCGGGCGTCGGAGCGCTCGCGCGCAAGGGCGTTCTCGCAAAAGGCGCAACCTATCTCGACGTGCTCGCAAAGGTACGGGTCGCGGCGTTCGACAAGACGGGCACGCTCACCGAGGGCAAATTTTCCGTTGCGGAAACGCTCGGAGACCCGCGTGCGCTGTCCCTCGCGGCGGCGGCGGAAAAATATTCTTCGCATCCGCTCGCTCAGGCGTTTGTAAACACGGAAACCGATCTTACTGCGGAGGAATGCAGGGAGATTCCCGGAAGAGGGCTGGAAGCAACGGTGAGCGGAAAGCGCGTTCTGGTCGGAAATCTGCGCATGATGGAAGAAAACGGCATAACCTGCCCGCCCGTTCAGACGCTTGCGTCTGCGATCTATGTGGCGGAGGAAGGGAAATATGTCGGCTGCGTGCTGATCGAAGACATGGTGCGCCCCGAAGCGGCGCAGGCGCTGTCCGATCTGAAAAAAGCGGGCGTCGCGCATACGGTCATGCTTACGGGGGACGCCCGTGCCAGGGCGGAAGAGGCGGTCAAGGGACTGCCCGTGGACGAGGTCCGCGCGGAACTTCTGCCCGAGCAAAAACTCGAATGCGCGCGGGAACTGCGCAAAGAAGGAACGCTTTTGTACGTCGGCGACGGTATCAACGATACCCCCGTCATGGCGGAGAGCGATCTTGCGGTCGCAATGGGCGCGCTCGGCAGCGACGCGGCGATCGAGGCGAGCGATCTCGTGCTTGTGTCCGATTCGCTGTCCGCACTTCCCAAGGCAATGAACATTGCGAAAAAGACGCGCCGTATCGTCTTACAGAATATCATATTATCTCTGGGAGTCAAAATCGGACTGATGATCGCGTCCCTGTTCGGCGTGATTCCGCTGTGGCTCGCCGTGTTCGGCGACGTCGGCGTCATGCTTCTCGCCGTGCTCAATTCCATGCGGGTGCGCATCGGCAGATAACAGTCAATAAAATAAGAGCGGCGGCTTCCCGCAAACGATTGCGCGGGGAGCCGCTTTTGTGCTATAATGAGTGCGAGGTGAAATCATGAAACGTTTGATCGCTTGCGCTATGAAACAGGAAGAATGCGATCTCGTCATTCGCAACGTCCGCCTGCTCAATCTGTTTACGGGGGATACGGAAGAAGGGGATCTCGCTATTGCCGACGGGAAGATCGTCGGGCTGGGGAAGGATTATCCCGCGAAGAAGGAGATCGACGCGCACGGCGCGTATGCCCTGCCCGGCTTTATCGATTCGCATATCCACGTGGAGAGCACCATGCTCTCGCCCGAGGAGTTCGCGCTCCTTGCCTGCGCGCACGGCACGACGGGGATCGTCGCCGATCCGCACGAGCTGACCAACGTGTGCGGCATCGCGGGCGCGGAATATCTTGCCGAGGCGTTTGCCCGCATACGGAAAGGGGAAATATCTCCTCTGGACGTGTGGTTGCAGCTTCCTTCCTGTGTGCCCGCTACGCCCTTCGAGACGAGCGGCGCGGTCATCGACGGCAGGGAAACGGCGCGGGAACTGGAACGCGACTGCTTCCACGGGCTGGGCGAAATGATGAATTATCCCGCCGTCATTGCGGGAGAGGAAGATTGCCTGAGGAAACTGGAAGGCGCCGAAAAGCTGAAAAAGGTGACGGACGGACACGCTCCCGGGGTCACGGGCGACGCGCTCAACGCCTATGCCTGCGGCGGCATCAAAACGGACCACGAATGTCTGAATGCGCAGGAATGCAGAGAAAAGCTGGCGCGCGGGATGTACGTCATGCTCCGCAATGGCTCTTCCGCGCACAATGTGGAGGAAAATTCCAAGGCGATCAACGCTTATAATTACCGCCGATTCCTGCTTTGCTCGGATGACAAGAACGCGCACGATCTGTCCGTTTGCGGACACATGGACGACGCGCTCCGAAAACTGGTTGCCTGCGGCGTGCCCGCAGCGGAGGCGGTCGCGGCGGCGACGCTCAATCCCGCCGAATGTTACGGATTAAAGGGAAAGGGCGCGCTGGCGCCTTCTTATGATGCGGATATCGTTCTGGCGGAAGATCTCGTTTCCTTCCGCGTGCGCGCGGTGTTCAAGGCGGGCGAGGAGATCGCCCGTGACGGGAAAGCGCTCTTTTCCTGCGAAAAGAAATATCTGCCCGATACGGTACGCGACACGGTGAAGATCAAACCCTGCCGCGCGGAGGATTTTCGTCTTCGGCTCAAAGGGGACAGAGCGCACGCAATGCGGATGCTCCCGCACAATCTCATCACGAAGAATGAGATCGTATCCGTGCAACGCACGGCGGACGACGTCGTCGTCAAGGGGACCGATCTTTTGAAACTTGCGGTCGTGGAACGGCATTTCGCGAGCGGCAATATCGGACTCGGACTGGTCGCGGGATACGGGCTTCACGGCGGCGCGATCGGCATCTCCGTCGCGCATGACAGCCATAATCTGGTCATCCTGGGGGACGATAACGCGGACATGGCTCGCGTTGCCGCGCTCCTCGAACGGGTGGGAGGCGGCATGGCGCTCGTCTGCGGCGGCGAAGAGAAGGTATTCCCGCTGGATATCGCGGGGCTGATGAGTTCCGCTTCTGCCGAGGTGATCAGCGAAAAGACCGCCGAAATCTCCCGCCGCGCCAAAGAGATGGGCGTGCGCGACGGGTACGAGCCGTTCATGTCTCTCGCGTTCCTGGCGCTTCCCGTTATTCCCGAACTCAAACTCACGGATAAGGGGCTGTTCGACGTGGTGAATTTCCGACTGACGGAGATTGACGCATGAAGCTGGAACGGGCGGAACAGACGGATGCGGAAGGAATTTTCCGCGTCCTGCAAGAGGGGCGCAAGTTCTTAAAAGAACAGAGCGTCGATCAATGGCAGACGTCCGGCGCGCCCTCGTTGGAAGAGACCAAAGAGGCGATTGCCCGCGGCGAACAGTATCTCGTTCGGACGGACGGCGGAGAAATTGCGGGAGTATGCACGATCATTCCGTATGAACCCGATTATGACGTCATTGCGGGGAGCTGGAAACAGGACGGGGCGTATCTTGCCGTGCATCGGGTGGCGACCGCCGCTGCTTTTCGCCGCCGCGGCGTCACAGGTATCATCTACGGCGGTGCGGAAGAGCTCGCGCGAGAGAGAGGGGTAAAGTCCGTGCGCGCGGATACGCATAAAGACAATGCGCCCATGCGCGGCGTATTTTTAAAAAACGGATTCGAAGAATGCGGCGTCGTCCGCATCAACGGCGGCACGGAAGAGCGCGTCGCATACGAAAAGGTGTTGAAATGACGAAAAAGGTTGTTCTCGCTTCCTCCAATCGGCATAAGCTGGAGGAGTTCCGCGCGATTTTGCGCGGCTGGGATGTGGTATTCGCTTCGGAAGCGGGCTTTACGGACGAAGTGGAAGAGACGGGCAGGACGTTCGCGGAAAACGCGGAGATCAAGGCGCGCGCCGTCTGCAAGGCGCTTGGCGTGCCCGCGATCGCAGACGACAGCGGACTGTGCGTGGACGCGCTCGGCGGGGCGCCGGGGGTATACAGCGCGCGTTATTCGGGCGGCGGCGATCGGGAAAACCGCGCCCTGCTCCTCAAAAACATGGAAGGGGTCAAGGATCGCCGAGCCTGCTTTGTCAGCGCGATCGCATTTGTCTTTCCCGACGGCAAGATCATCCGTGCGGAAGGGAAAACTTACGGCGAGATTCTGCCTGAGGAGCGCGGCGAACACGGATTCGGGTATGACTGTCTGTTTTTGAGCGACGATCTCAAAAAGAGTTTCGGGGAAGCGACGGAAGAGGAAAAAAATTCGGTATCACACCGCGGGCGCGCCCTCCGCGCATTGGAGGCGCAGTTATGACGACCGCCGTGGTGCTGTCCGATTCGCACGGACACCGTTCCGCCGTCGCTCGCATTGCGCCGCTGTTCGAGGAGAACGACCTCATCATCTTTTTGGGCGACGGCGTGGGCGACCTCTATGCGGCGCAGACGCAATATCCCGAAAAGACCTATCTCTGCCGCGGCAACAACGATTTTTCGGGCGGGGCGTATGAGTGGGTGATCGAAGAGGACGGATGCCGTATCTACTGCTGCCACGGACATCGGCTCGGGGTCAAACACGGGCTGGAACGGCTGGCGCAGGAAGCGAAAGAGCACGGATGCGAAATCGCGCTGTACGGACATACCCACCGCGCGGCGGTCGATCTTGTGGACGGCGTGCTCTGCATCAATCCCGGGGCGATCGGGAGTTTTGCGGACGCAAGCTATTGCTATCTCGTTCTGCATAAGGGAAAGGCGACTCCGACCATCGTTCCATTAGCGTGATTGCACGGAAAATATGGAGGAAAACGGGAAAGAGGAAACAGCGCCGATTATCCCATGACGTGATTGCGCGATGGATACAGAGTAAAAACGGTAAATAAACGCCAAAACAGGAAACAAAAAGCCCGCCCGTTCCGATCGGAACGGGCGGGCTATTCGTATTTGATTATCGTTCCGCTTTGCTTGCGCGCTTATTGCGTATCGCGCTGCGGATGATCTCGAAGATATTGATTCCGATCCCCGAGAGGATATACAGATAATAAGTGAAGAATCGCCATGCAAAGATGACCCAGCCGATGACGGGATCGATGCCCGAAATGGTCACGAACACGAGCGACGCCGTCGTTTCCACCGCGCCGCTGGTGCCGGGCGTGGGGATGAGAGAGGCGGAAAACTGCGAAATGCAGCAAAGGCACATGATCTGAAGGAGCAGTTCCCACGTCGGGTGGATATTGGCGATCGAGATGACCACAAAGAAGGGAATGGAAAACGAAATGAGCGATTCCCCGATGCTGAGGATGACGAGGGGGATGAGCAGCCACCACTTGCGGATCAGCAATTTGATGGACTGCGAATACTCCTGCACTTCAAAGAGGTATTTTTTGCTCAGACGGTACTTGTCTTTGACGATATGCAGTTTTTTGAGTATCCCGATGACAAAGATAAGCAGTTTTTTGCCGCCTTTCGGGAAGACGGATACGAATACGACGACGAGCGGGACGATCAGATTGACGGCGAGGCTTACCCAGGCGATGACGTAGATACTCGTCGTGATGGTGACATTTGCCGATTCGCGCAGGAAATAGGGCGCAATCGCCATCAGGCATACGCTCATCAGGCACCAGAGAATTGTGCTGACTATGAACCGCGCGAGGGGAATGGAAGTCGCTGCGCCCGCGGGGATATCTTTTTTGTGAAGATAATAGATCTGAAAGGGCTGACCGCCCGTGGAAAAGGGCGTAATGCCGTCGTAATATCTTCCGACGAACATCGTCTTGATCGCGTTGCGGATACGGAATTTTCCCGTTGAGATCTTTAAAAGATAGGAATATTTCGCGCTTTCGAAGATCATTTGCAGGACGAGAATGAGAAGAAGCGCCAGAAAATAACCGACGTTGATATTCTGCACCATTTCGACAAAGCCCACCTGCTTTCCGTCGGTAATGTAGTTGCCGAGCGTGAGCATAATGCCGAAGGAAACGGCGCAGAGCAGCAAAAGAAGCACCGTCTTGATCCACCACTTGCGCTTTTGCGCTTTGGAAGAATTGCGGTGCCGTCCTTCGATTTCACGGCTGAGTTTTTCCAGCTCTTTTTCTTTTTTAAGCTGATATTCCGCCTCAAAGGTCTTTCGCTCTGCGGCGGATTCCGATTTATCCCTGCGTTTCCCTGTTTCCTTATCCTGTTGCTCAGGGGACGCTTCCGTTTCCTCCTGTCCGCAGACAGGTTCGTCGGATTCGGGGGAAGAAACCTCATCTGCGGAAGGGGGAAGAACAGATTCCTGTTCGGGTTCTTCATTACCGCCGATGACGTTTCGCGTGTCTTTTTCTGTCATGATCGTTCTCCGTAGTTCGGGTTTGGTAAGCGATACGCAAACAGTATAACATACTTACCGATAAAAAGCAATATGAAAACTCATGTAATCGAAAAACCGAATACCCTAAAAGCAGGGAATTCGGGGATAATTTGTCATTGACCGTCCTTTTTTTCTTCCGCTTCCTTTTCGGAAGGGGCTTCGGGCGATACGCCGTACGGAGATGCTTCGTCCGCCGCGCTTTCGGAGGAGGGCGAGACCGCTTCGTCTGTTGCGCTTTCGGAGGGCGAGATCGTTTCGTCCGTTGCGCTTTCGGAAGCCGCGGGCGCATCTTCCGCGCGGTCATTCTGCGTTTCTTCCGTTTCCGCCGCTGCGGATTCCTGTGCTTTTACGGATGGGTGAGCGTCTCTGCGGATATGGTAAAGCCATTTTGCGACTGCGGTCCCGATGATGATGACATATCCGATCGCGCTCATCCAGTCGGGAATCTGATCGAGGAAGAAAAATCCGAGCAGGGCGGCAAAGATGACCTGCGAATAGTCGAAGACGGCAAGTTCTTTTGCGGGGGCTTTGCGGTAGGCGGCGGTGATGAAAAATTGTCCGCCCGTCGCCGATACGCCCGCAAGCAGCAGCGAACACCATTGCCATGCGCTCATGGGAACGTAGAACGCAATGACGAAGGGAAGGGAACAGAGCGTGGAAAAGGCGGAGAAAAAGAAGATGGTCATGTCACCGCGTTCGCCGTGTTTTCCGAGAATCCGCACAAAAGTATAGGCAAAACCCGCGCACATTCCGCTTGCAAATCCTGCGAGCGCGGGGACGACTTCCCAACCGAACGTGGGCTTGATGACGAACATCGCGCCGCCGAAGGTGATCAGCACGAACAGGATATCCGTTTTCGTCGGGCGTTCTTTGAGCAGAAACGCCGAAAAGAGAATGGCGAAGAAGGGGGAAAGTTTGTTGAGGATGGAAGCGTCCGAAATATTCAGACGGTCGATCGCGTAGAAGTTGAGGATGACGCCGAGGAATCCGAGGCTCGCGCGGGCAAACAGATATTTGAAACAGCCTTTTTTGATATGAAATTTCTCCTTTTGAAAAAGGAGCATAAAAAAGGCGGCAAAGGTCGCGACGAGGTTGCGGAAAAATACTTTCTGCATGACGGGAAGTTCGCCTGCCGTACGGACGAACAGGTTCATGAGCGCAAAGCACAGCGCCGCGCCGAGAATATACAGGACCCCGAGGCTCCGTTGTCTGACGGTAACATGCATACGGAACATTATATGCCGCAGCGGGAAAAAAGTCAAACGCGGCGCGTCCGTTCTTCTCAACAAATTTGTTTTTCATGAAAAAATCTCCCCGCAGAAACTGCGGGGAGAGAAAACGGTTTAGTCAAATGCGTTTGTTTGCCCGATAAGAAGTATGCAGGATTTCGTGAGCCTTGCGGCTGTTCGGGAATCCGAGGTAATCCTCATAGAGCACATCCATAACGGGCGAGTCCGCCGAACGGCGAAGATCGTTCTTGTTGTCGCAGGCATACAGCGCTCGAGCGCGCGCTTCTTTGAGTTCGACGGTATTGCGCACGCTGTCCGAAAGGGTGGGCTGACCGCCGCCGTTCACGCACCCGCCGGGGCATGCCATGATCTCGACGAAGTCGTATTTCTTTTCGCCCGAGCGCACCTGTTCCGCAATGATGCGCGCGTTATCCAGCCCCGAAGCGACCGCCACGCGCAGGGTATGCCCCGCGACGAGATAAGTCGCTTCCTTGATGCCCTGCGAACCGCGCACGGCAAAGAAATCGAGCGCTTCAAAGTTTCCGTCCAGCATTTTAGCCGCCGTTCTGAGCGCCGCTTCCATGACGCCGCCCGTCGCGCCGAAGATGCTTCCCGCGCCCGTTGCCGTCGCGAAGGGGTTGTCGAACTCTTCGTCGGGGAGCTCGGTGAACTTGATGCCCGCCGTCTTGATCATGCGTGCCAGTTCGCGGGTCGTGATCGCCGCGTCCACGTCGTTCGGCATCTGTTCGCGTTCGCATTCGTATTTTTTCGCGGTGCAGGGAATGACGCTGACCACATACAGATTTTCGGGCGAGATATCGTGCTTTTCACACCAATAGCTCTTGAGAAGCGCGCCGAACATCTGCTGAGGGGATTTGCAGGTGGAAAGGTTGGGAATGAGTTCGGGATATGTCTGTTCCACGAACTTGATCCAGCCGGGACAGCAGGAAGTGAACATGGGAAGGGGTTTATTGGTCTTGATTCGGTTGATGAGTTCGCTTGCCTCTTCCATGATGGTCAGGTCGGCGGTCACGTCCATGTTGAATACGGCGTGGGGGCCGAGGCGGCGGATCGCCGCGACCATTTTGCCTTCCACGTTGGTTCCGACGGGCAGATCGAACGCTTCGCCCAGCGTTGCGCGGATGGAAGGCGCGGTAAAGAACACGACCTTTTTCGTGTTGTCGGAGAGCGCTTTCCACACGTCGTCGATGCTGCTGCGCTCGGAAAGCGCGCCGACGGGGCAGGCCACGATACACTGACCGCACCCTACGCAGGGGGATTCGGAAAGAGGACGGTCAAACGCGCTGCCGATATGGACGTGGAAGCCTCTTCCGATAGGCCCGATCGCGTCCACATGCTGTTTGCGGCAAGCCGCGACGCAGCGCATGCAGTTGATGCATTTGTCGTTGTCCCGCACGACGTAAGGGGTGGAGTTGTCGATGGGAAGGACGAAATCCTCGCCCTTGAAGCGGTCTTCGTCCACGCTGTAGCCCAAAGAGAGTTTCTGCAGTTCGCAGTTATGGTTTCTCTCGCAGGAGAGACATTTTTTCTTGTGTTTGCTTAAGATAAGTTCGAGCGTCATCTTGCGCGACTGGCGGCACTTTTCGGTGTTGGTGCGCACCTCCATGCCTTCCGCCACGGGATAGACGCACGCCGCGACCAGCCCGCGCGCGCCCGTCGCTTCCACGACGCACATACGGCAGGAACCGACGCAGTTGACGTCTTTGAGATAGCAGAGGGTGGGGATCTCGATATGAGCTTTCCGCGCCGCTTGCAGAATGGTCGTGCCTTCGGGGACGGTCACGTTGATTCCGTTGATTTTTACGTTGATCAGTTTCGTACTCATTCCGCTCACCTCACTTTCTCACGACCGCGTTGAACTTGCAGTTCGCGATACACAGTCCGCACTTGACGCACTTGGTCTTGTCGATGATGTGCGGCGTCTTGATCGAGCCGCTGATCGCCTTGACGGGGCAGTTTCTCGCGCACAGGGTACAGCCTTTGCACTTGTCGGGATCTATGTAATAGCTCAAAAGCGCCTTACATACGCCTGCGGGGCACGTCTTTTTCCTGATATGCGCGACATATTCGTCTTTGAAATAGCGCATGGTCGAAAGGACGGGATTGGGTGCGGACTGGCCGAGCGCGCACAGCGAGGATTGCTTCATGTGGTTGGCGAGTTCCTCGATCTTGACGAGATCTTCCATTTCGCCCTTGCCCTCGGTGATCTTGGTCAGAAGCTGCAAAAGGCGCTTGGTGCCGATACGGCAGGGGGTGCATTTCCCGCACGATTCGTCCGCTGTGAATTCGAGGTAGAATTTGGAGATATCCACCATACAGGTGTCTTCGTCCAGGATGATCATGCCGCCGCTTCCCATCATCGAACCGATGGCGAGCAGGCTGTCATAGTCGATCGGGGTGTCGATGCACTCGGCGGGAATACATCCGCCCGAAGGCCCGCCCGTCTGCGCGGCTTTGAATTTCTTGCCGTTTGGGATGCCGCCGCCGATCTCTTCCACGATCTCGCGCAGGGTGGTGCCCATGGGGACTTCCACGAGACCGACGTTGGTGATCTTCCCGCCGAGCGCGAATACCTTCGTGCCCGAGGAAGTGGAGGTGCCGATGGAGGAGAACCATGCCGCGCCGTTCATGATGATGGGGTTGACGTTCGCCCAGGTTTCCACGTTGTTCAGAATGGTGGGCTTGCCGAACAGACCCTTGACGGCGGGGAAAGGAGGGCGGGGGCGGGGTTCACCGCGGTGACCTTCGATGCTCGTCATGAGCGCCGTCTCTTCTCCGCAGACGAATGCGCCTGCGCCGAGGCGGATCTCGATGTCGAAGTCAAAGCCCGAGCCGAGAATGTTTTTGCCGAGCAGTCCGTATTCGCGCGCCTGTGCGATCGCAATGCGCAGTCTCTGTACGGCGATAGGGTATTCCGCGCGGACATAAATAAATCCGTGATGAGAGCCGATTGCAAATCCCGCGATGGTCATCGCTTCGAGAACGCAATGAGGATCGCCTTCCAGGACGGAACGGTCCATGAACGCGCCGGGATCGCCTTCGTCGGCGTTACAGCAGACGTATTTCTCATCGCCCTGCGACGCCTTTGCGAACGCCCATTTTCTGCCCGTCGGGAATCCCGCGCCGCCTCTGCCGCGTAAGCCCGAGGCGAGCATTTCGTTGACGACGTCGTCGGGCGTCATCGACGTAAGCACTTTTTCCAGCGCCGCGTAGTCGCCTGCCGCGATCGCCTCTTCAATGTCTTCGGGTGCGACCACGCCGCAGTTGCGCAGCGCGATACGCATCTGTTTTTTATAGAAAGGAGTCTGCGCAAAGGGGATGATCTCGCCCGATTTGGTGACCGTTCCCTGATAGAGCAGTTCCTTGACGATCTCGCCGCCCTTGACGAGGTGTTTTTCCGCGACCGTTTTGACGTGCTCGGGCGTCATCTGAGCATAGAACGCGCCCTCGGGGTATACGATCATGATGGGGCCGAGCGCGCAGAGCCCGAAACAGCCCGTCTTGACGACGAGGATATCTTTGATTTTGAGTTCTTTGAGGGATTTTTCCAGTTGCTCGATGACCTGCATGGAATGGGAGGAAGTGCACCCCGTGCCTCCGCAGACGAGGACCTGTTTTCTGTATCCCGTCTTTGCGGCGAGTTTTTCTCCTTCTTCCCTGACGACGCGGCGGACCCTGATCAGATCTTCTTTACACTTGCGGATTGCGTCGAGTTCATTGATTGTCATGATCTGCCTCCTTGTACTTGTCGAGGATTCCCTTGACCATTTCGGGGGTAAGCTTTCCGTAAACCTCTTCTCCGATCATCATGACGGGAGCAAGCCCGCAGGCCCCGACGCAGCGGCAGCTGTCGATGGAAAACAATCCGTCTTCCGTACATTCTCCGCATTTGATCCCGAGCTGCTTTTCCAGTTCCGCAAGAATTTTATCCGAACCTTTGACATAGCAAGCGGTGCCCAGACATACGCTGATGCGGTGTTTTCCCTTGGGTTTAAGGGAAAATTGTGAGTAAAACGTCGCAACTCCGAATACTTCGGACAGAGAGATCCCGAGTCCTTCGGCAATCATTGTCTGGACTTCTATGGGCAGATACCCGTAGATGCCTTGTGCTTCCTGCAAAACGTGCATCAGGCAGCCGGGCGTCGAGCGCGATTCGTCTATGACGGCTCTCAGCTTCGCTTCCTGTTCGGCAGTTCCGTGGAATGCGGTTTGTTTGTCCATAAAAACCTCCTTGTCGTATAGGCCGCAATTCCGCGGCTCAAGGCTCGGAATTGCAGGCGCGTCCAGTAAAAACACACCTCGTTTATTTTATCATAGCAAAAAGAAAATATCAAGCAAATCAAACGTTTTCTGTGCGTTTTTGCCAAGAAATTGGATAAAAAACAACAAAATAAGAAAGATTTGACAAGTAAACGCAAATTGATTATAATATTATAATCAAGGACGCCCGTATCGGGCGCAGCGAGGGAGAAAAAATGAATTTTTTGCGCGGACTCTGGAAAAAAATCTTGAATCCCGGGCTCGGCGGCGCTCTTTGCGGGCTCGCCGTTTTTCTCTTTTCGTTTGTTCTGTCTTTGCTCGCCGTCATCGGAAAGATCGAGTTCGGCGCTTTTTCTTATGTCTGTTTTGCCGTTGCCTTTCTTTCTCTCGTCTATTGCATTTATCTTGCGGTGATTTTTTTTCCGCGCGTCAGAAAACGCATTGTCGAAGGCGCGGAAAAATATCGCGTTCCAGGCAGGTTTGTCCATGATTACGGCTTCCGTACGCAGGTATATTCGGGCGTAAAAATGACGATCAATATTGCATATGCGCTGTTCGAGGGGGTGCTTGCGGCGATCGCGCTGTCCGTCTGGTACGGCGCATTGTCCGCCTATCATCTGCTTTTGAGCATAATGCGTTTTTTTATTCTGGATTTCGTGCGGCGGGAAAGCAAGTCGGAAGCTCCGCCGCTTGAGCGGGAGCGCGGCCGTGCGAAGATGTACGCAAAATGCGGGGTCATGATCATTCTCCTGACGCTTGCGCTTTCGGGCGCGATCGTACAGATGGTCGTCATGAAGAACGAATTCCGTTACGCGGGGCTCATGATTTATGCGGTTGCGGCATATACGACCTATAAAGTGGCGCTTTCTGTCGTCAATGCGGTCAAAGCGCACCGTTACCGCGACGAGAGCGTGCAGGCGCTCCGCAATATCAACCTTGCGGACGCGGCCGTTTCTCTGCTCGCATTGCAGACGGCGATGTTTGCGGCGTTCGGCTCGGGACAGCGGGAGGAGTTTGTCATGAACGCGGTCACGGGCGCGGCGGTCTGCTTGTTTATCGTGGGGATGGGACTGTATATGTTGATACGCGGGAACTTAAAATCACGCCGCTTGCCGCAGGAAGAGTCCGCCTGCGATTGAGGGCGTTTTGGGGCAGGATACCTCGCGGAAAGGGCGAATCATGTCGAAACAGGTTGACTTCCCGCGCATATTGTGCTAATATAAGGAAAGATTGTAAAAATTCCCCGACAGCGATGCGGGATTGCGTCAGTCGGGCAGATAATGAACCGCGGGATGCTTTCCCGCGGCGGGAGGAAGAAAAATGAAACTGAAAAGAGAGGAGTTCCTTGCGGATGTCAGCGAGATTTTGCGCGCCGATTATGCGTGCGACCTCGCTTCCGCCGACAAAAAAGAAATGTATAACGCCCTGTCCAAGGCAGTCATGATGAGGGCGTATGACGACTGGAAAAAGTCTGTCAATTCTGAAAAAAAACGCTGCGCATATTTCTCCGCAGAGTTCCTGATGGGAAGATCGATTTTTTCCAACCTGCTCAATCTGGGCATTCTGGAAGAAGCGGAAAAGATCATGTCTTCGGTAGGGGTGGATATCCGTGAATTCGAGGAAGTGGAAGACGCTGCGCTCGGCAACGGCGGCCTCGGTCGGCTTGCGGCATGCTATCTGGAATGCGCGGCGAGCAAAGATCTTCCCATGGACGGATACGGAATCCGCTACCGTTACGGGCTGTTCCGTCAGAGTTTTCTCGACGGATTCCAGCACGAGGAGGGCGACGACTGGCTCAGATGGGGGGATCCCTGGAGCGTGCGCGTAGAGCGCGAAGCGGTCAAAGTCGTCTTTGCCGATCAGACGGTATTGGCGGTTCCGTACGACATGCCGATCTTCGGCTATCACAACGATGTGGTGAACACGCTGCGCCTGTGGCAGAGCGAGCCCTTGCGCCCGTTCGATTTTGCAAGTTTCAACGAGATGAAGGGGGAACGGATTGCGGAAGAAAACTTCAACGCGACCAAGATCACCGACGTCCTGTATCCCAACGACAATACGATGGTGGGAAAGATTCTGCGCCTGCGTCAGCAGTATTTCATGGTGAGCGCGTCTTTGCAGGATATCCTCCGCAAGTACAAAAAGACGGGAAAGCCGCTTTCCGAACTGCCCGAACACTATGTGTTCCAGCTCAACGACACGCATCCCGTGCTTGCAATTCCCGAAATGCTCCGTCTTCTTCGCCTGGAAGGGCTGTCCTTTGAAGAAGCGTTTGATATCTGCTCCCGCGCGTTCAACTTCACCAACCACACGATCATGGCGGAAGCGCTGGAAAAATGGGACGCGCTTGCGCTCAAAGATCTGCTTCCCGACGTCTATGCGCAGATTCTCATCTGCCAGCAGAGGCTGGAACGGGAAGGGGGAGATTCCAACCGCTATTATATCGTGAAAGACGGAATCGTTCACATGGCAAATCTTGCGATTTACGTCTCCGCAAGGGTGAACGGAGTTGCGCAGATTCACACCGATATTCTGAAGAGGGAGACCTTCCGCGATTGGTACGAAAAGTATCCCGACAAGTTCGTGAATATCACCAACGGCATCACGCCCCGCCGCTGGCTGCTTTTGAACAATCCCGAAATGGCGCAGGAGATCGACAAGCGGATCGGAACGGAATGGCATACCGACCTTTCTCAGCTGAGCAAACTCGATCCGTTCCTTAAGGATATGCTTCCCGCATTCCGCTCGATCAAAAAGAAGAACAAAGAGAAGCTCGCGGCATATATCGAAAAGGCGGAAGGGGTGAAAATCTCGCCCGATTTCGTCTTCGACGTACAGGTCAAGCGCCTGCATGAGTACAAACGTCAGCTTCTGAACGCGCTGTCCAGTCTTTATTTCTATTATGAGATCAAGGAAGGACGGATGACCGATTTCACGCCGACGGCGTTCATTTTCGGCGCGAAGGCGGCGCCCGGCTATTACAACGCGAAGGCGATCATCAAATTTATCAACGAGATCGCAAAGCTCGTGAACGGAGACGAACAGGTTTCGCGCTATATGAAGGTCGTGTTCGTGCAGAATTACAATGTATCGTATGCGGAAAAGATCGTCTGCGCGGCGGATATTTCCGAACAGATCTCCATGGCGGGCATGGAGGCTTCGGGGACAGGCAACATGAAGTTCATGCTCAACGGCACGGTGACCCTCGGCACGATGGACGGCGCCAATGTTGAGATCTGCGAAGAAGCGGGGATCGAGAACAACTATATCTTCGGAGCGCGCGTGGAAGACGTCCCCGACATCAAGAAATTCTATTCGCCGAGGCAGATTCTTGCGGAAAATCCCGAGCTCAAACGCGCCGTCGAGACGATGATAGACGGTACGTTCGACGACGAGGGGACGGGCGTTCTCCGCAAATTGTATGAAAGCATTGTGGAAGGATACGATCCCGATCATTATCTCGTCCTGTATGATTTCGCCGATTACGTCCGCGTGAAAGAGCAGCTCCTGCGCGATTACGGCACGGATGAATTTTATTTCAAGAGCCTTAAAAACCTCGCGCACAGCGGAAAATTCTCGGCTGACCGCTCGGTAAGCGATTATTCCCGCCTTATCTGGCATATCTGACGTTAAAAGTCAAGAAATGAATCATTTTTTCATAAAAATGTTCAAACGGACTCCTTAAGGGGTCCGTTTTGTTATAAATCATGCATAAATACGATATATTTGGATTTAAAAATCAATTTATCATATATTATAATACCCTTTATAAATAATTTTTTAGAAAAAAGTAAATGAAAATTTTAAATGTTCGCGGCGAATTTATTGACAAAGATATAAAAACAAGGTAAAATTCTTATAGAATCAATGCGAGGAAATATCACAATTCCTTCTATAGCCTGGGATTCCGTAAATATTCGGATGGGGGCGGAAGCACTGAATGCGAACGGGGGTACCCCCGTTATGGTGTATAAATGGTTAATTTATACACCATAAAAATAATTAACAGACTTCCGCTTGCGGAATCCGATCGGGGGAGATCGGAGGGAGATATTCCGAGTTTGACTGAAACGTTATGCGTAATAACGTGTAGCGGAACAAATTTTTTGGAGGTTTTGCAATGAGCAAAAAGATGAAGAGAGTGGGAACCACGGCGCTTGCGCTTGCCATGACCGCCTCTGTCGCTGTTGTTGCCGCAAGCTGTGCAAACGATCCCAATGCGCAGCCCGGACAGTATACTTACAGAACGGCGACCACGGCTCTCGGCACCAACTGGAACCCTCATACCTGGGATACCAATGCTGATCAAGCGATTTTGTTGTATTTGTCTCAGCCGTTTGTCGATATGTCCATCAAGGACAGCACGAAGAGCGAATATCAGTGGGTCTACGAGATGGCTACGAGCGTCACCGACGTGACGAAAGGGCACCAGTCCGATCTTACCAAGTACGGCGCAACGCTGCAGGCGGGCAAGACGCCTGAGACGACCGAATCCGGCTTCGTCTTTGAGATCAAGCTCAATCCCGATGCGAAGTGGGAGAACGGCGAAGCGATCACTGCGGACGATTACATTTATTCCATGCAGCAGCTTCTCAATCCTGACATGAAGAACTACCGTGCGAATCTGTACATTGCGGGTGAATCCGCTCTGGCAGGCGCAAACGGTTACTATTATAACGGCGAGCTGACCTGGCTTGATAATGCCGGAAATGCGGCATACACGCGTGATAGCCTTGTGAAAGGAAGCGACGGGAAATATACGACTTCTGCAGGTGAAGCTCTGGTTATCGCGCTGAAAGAAAGTCTTAGCTGGCTCGGCGGCGAGACTTTGGATAATTACGTGACTCAAATGCCTGAGTATTTTGACGTGGATGCTTATAATTCACTTTTGGCGAAGGCTGATGAAAACGGTCGCGTTGAAGTGACGGACGAGTCCCTTGCTCTGCTGGAAGACGTTATCACGGCGTCGCCCGATTGGGGAGAAACGGAAGCCGAGGTGGTAAATTACATGCTTTATCAGTACCAGTTCCCCGAGGTGACCTATGACTCGGTCGGTTGCTATAAGGTCGACGATTATACCATCCGTTACGTCAACCAGACTTATATTGATATCAATTACTTCATGACTTCCCTCACGTCTACCTGGCTCGTCTATGAAGATCTCTACGAGGCAGGAAAAGACACGACGGGT
>CASGEQ010000060.1 GCA_949300535.1 uncultured Bacillota bacterium | reverse complement strand
ATTTTGCTCGACGCTCGCCGTTCGTTCGTCTTTCTGTTCTTGGTATCGGATGAACACGGCGCCGTCCGCCTGATCGCCGAGATAAGTTCGGATGAACCCTGGGAAAAAGATCTTGCCGGATATTTCCATGTTCTCCCCTCCTTCAGATCAGCGCGGAGCGGGCAAGCGCAAGCGCTTCCGCTGCCGCTTTGGGATCCGCGATCACCACCGAGGGAACGATCGGAAGATCTGCTCCCGCCGCTTCGTTTTTGCTAAATGCTTTCAGGACTGTTTCCGCGAGCTTCTCGAGCTCTGCCTGAATAAGCTTCATCTGCGTTCGGATGCTTATCAAGCTCTTTTCGTCAATTTCAACGATTTCATAACGTTTGATCGCGTTCTTTCTGATCTTACCCTTTACTCTAAATTGTTCCATTGTTCCTCTCCTTTATTTTTGTTCCCCGCTTTCGGGGATTGTTTCCTTTCAGATCCACGGCTTCGAGCCTGAAAAAATCCCCGCTTTCGGGGAATTATATTAACTGAATTACAAATCTCAAAATTGAAAATGCCAGGGAAAATCCTGCAAAAATGACTACCCAAAAAGATGAAGTATCGTCGCTTTCTTCCGACTCTCGGATCTCGTCTTTTGACTGCTCTTCTCTCAATCGCTTTTCCTGTGTCTGCTTTTTCATTATTTTCCCCTTCAATCCCCGCTTTCGGGGAATCCCTCCTCCGTTGTGGCTGCGGCTTTCCCGCCGCAGCCAAAAATAAAGGAGATTTAGCCGATAAGAAGGAACGACCTTCCAACACCGACCTATGCGGTTATCGGCATTTTAGTCATTTTTGACTATTTGTTGTTATTATAATATTCATTTTTAACTTTGTCAACACTTTTATTCAAAAATAACTAAAATTGTTGTAAAGAGGAAAACTATGATAAGAATTAAAGAATTAAGAGAAGAACGAAATTTCACCCAACAACAAATAGCCCAGGCTATTGGCGGGACTCAATCAAATATAGCTAAATGGGAAAAAGGCATTGTACAACCTACAGCAGATGCTATTATAAAATTATCTATTTTTTTCAATGTATCCGCTGATTACCTTCTCGGGCGTACTGACGAACTGGGCGGAGCGCTGATCTCCAACGCGCCGCGTCTTGATCTGACCGATGACGAAAAAGAACTTCTAAAACTCTATCGGGCAATGTCGCATCCTCAAAAAATCCGTCTCGTTGCATACGGCGAAGGACTTGTAGGCGCTGCCCCCTCCTCCGCCCGTAATTGACAGATATTGAGAAATTACGAAAGTTTCATGATATAATATCCCCCTTACATTATTTGCAAGGGGGATGTCATGGATATATTTTTAACTCAAGAAGATGTCGGCAGCATTCTCCATGCTGCCGATCTGATTTACGCCACAATCAGCCGTGCGCAGGGACGAGCCGATTCTTACGCCGCAAAACGCGAAGAATTTAAGTTATTACAGTTTCCGACAACGGAACACCAACCACCGGCGAAAATGGATATTTTGGAATTTACCAAAAAGGAGATTTCCAAAATGCCTAAATTTTTCAAAGAAACCTATAAACTGAAAGGAGGTACCGCTGCACACATTCGAAGGAAACCAAACGGAACATATGAAATCCGATACCGAAGAGACGGATTAAACATTTCCGTCAGCGCAAAAAATCTCGCAGACGCAAAAGAACGTTTTATCACCGCTCTTTGTCATGCAAAAGCAGACTCAATGAACGGCGACTCTTTTTTTGAAGAATATGCCATACAATGGATGACTGTCGTAAAAAAGCCGCAAATCAAAGAAAATACATGGAATAATTATCTTTGGACATTGAAAACATACGTTTTACCAAAATTCGGAAAAATGCGAATGCGTGATATAAAGCCGATCGACGTCCAAAAGCTATTAAATCACCTGTCCGAAAAGGGAATACAGCGCGGTGCGGAAAACGTCTATATCATCTTGAAACCGATTTTTGATTTTGCCGTCGCCGAAGACGTCATCACAAAATCACCGATGACATTGATCCGCAAACCAAAGTATGAAAAAAAGCAAGGAATCCCCCTCTCGGCACAAGAAGAATCCGAATTTGTAAAAGCCTGCTTAACAAGCGAATCCGTTTGCCGATATGCTTATATTCTCATGCTTTACACGGGAATCCGCCGCGCCGAACTGCCCACTGCGGTCATCAGCGAAAAATGGATCACCGTCATATCGGCGAAAACAAGAAAAGGCGAAGCACAGAAAACACGGAAAATCCCCGTTTCGCCTATGCTGCGCCCGTTTTTGCCGCTCATGACAAAAGAAAATCTCACTGTCAGTCCTCAAACGCTTACTCACGGAATTTCAAAAATTATCGAAGGACATCACTTGCACGAATTGCGCCATACGTTTATCACTCGTTGCCAGGAATGCGGAATAAGCCGTGAGCTAACATCTATCTGGGCAGGTCATAAAGCAGATAACACCATGACAACAAACGTTTATACACATTTTTCCGAAGAGTTTCAGCTTTCAGAAATTGAAAAACTAAAATATTAGTTTATTCTTTCCCCAAATTTCCCCAAAAGGGAAAATCTGCAATCGCATAAAACGGAATATCTATCCGATTTTACCCTGTTCGAGACGCATATTTTACAAATAATACGGCAAAAGCCTCGTAAAAGACACTGTAAATCTGACGTCTCCGACTTCGGTGGTTCGAATCCACCTCTGTCCACCACCAAAAGCCTTATCCGATTTTTCGAGATAAGGCTTTTGGTTATTATTCAAATTTTATTGCACTCCCTTCATCACAAAACGGCACCCGAACCGGTGCCGTTTTGTGACGAAAAATAATTGAAAAGCGGAAAATATAATTGAAAAACGCCGCGGCAGTTGTTCGCACGAACAAGCCGAAACAAATTGTGCGGATAAAGAAAAAACGCAATGTCTGCGGCGTTGCGCCCTAATGCAGCATTGCGCCCTAATGCGGTTTGCAAAGCCCCGCCCCATCGCTAAGAGCTTAAAATATAATATTTCTCCCGGGTTGGATTTTTATATTTTCAAACTTAATTCTTGTCCCGATCCGATACAATTACGCACTTTTATAAATTTGCCTTTATTTCGATAACTTGTTAAATTTCCGATAAAGAACAAGCAATCCGAGAATGAGTGTCAGCGGGAATACAGTGGCAACTAACAGCCCTGTTTTAAGATTACCGCCTACCATGTTGGAAATACCGCCTACCATGGATGGACTTACGGTAGCGCCCAAATCCCCGGCCAAAGCCAAAAATGCGAACATGGCCGTACCGCCTCTCGGACACTTCTGCGACGAAATACTGATAGTTCCCGGCCACATAATTCCAACCGAAACGCCGCACAGTGCGCATCCCACCAGTCCGATAAACGGTATGGAGGACAGTGACGCCATCAAATAGCATATCACGCACAACACACCGCAAGCCAGCATCGTTTTGACTAAATCCAACTTTTTGCTCAATTTCCCGTATATCATTCGGGATATTCCCATAAACAGTGCAAACGAGCAAGGCCCGGCCAAATCGCCAACGGTTTTGGACACCCCCATGGCTGACTCCGTAAATGCGGACGCCCATTGAGCCATAGAAGCTTCCGAAGCACCGGAACATATCATAAGCAATATCAGCAACCAAAACAACGGTAATCTGAACAGTTGACCGGCACGCATGCCGTTTCCGTCTTCAATTAACCGTTCAATCGGACAAAAAATAAAATTGAAGGCGTTAAACAGCGGCACCAGCGCCCAAATCAGCGTAAGGATTTTCCAGTTTGATACGCCAAACGCCGTAAAAAAGAGCGTCGAGCCCAAAATTACGCCTACGGCGCCCCAACAGTAAAAGGAGTGCAGCAAACTCATCATACCGTCTTTGTTATCAAACGGACAGGCTTCGACAATCGGGCTTACCAACACTTCAACAAGACCGCTGCCCATAGCATAAAGAACCACTGCGATTAAAATTCCCATAAAGGGCACGGGAAACAGTTCAGGCAGTATCGCCATTAAACCTAGTCCCGCTGCGGACAGCACCTGCGATGAAACCACACAGGCACGGTACCCTATTCTGTCGACAAATTTCGTGGCGGCAAGGTCAATCAGTAATTGTGTCAAATAAAATACCAACGGAATCAGCGCAATCATTTCAAACCCGATTTCGTAAGTATTCTTGAAGGTCAAAAACAGAAGCGGGGTGTAATTGGCCGATATAGCTTGAGTAACAAAACCGAGATAACAAGTTAAAGCGTTTTTTTATAGTTTTTTTGCTTTGTCATGACTGCTCCTTTTCGCTGAATGCAATATAAATTTGATTGCATTATATCATCATAATCAAGCAAATCCAAACAAAACAAAGGCATAAAATAACCAAATAAATGCACTATTTACCCATAGTTCGATATTGCCCCGGAGTATATCCGTATGTTTGCCGAAATTGACGGATGAAATAGTGCACAGAATTAAAGCCGCAGGAAGAGCTGATTTCTTGAAGAGTCAACGTTGTATCCTTAATAAGACCGTGTGCGATTTGAAGCCTGTGTTGAATAAGCGCATCCACAGGAGAGCATCCGATGTATGCGTTAAAGCAACGCCCTGCTTCGCTGCGGCTGATGTTCGCGGCTCCGGCAATATCTTCGAGCGTGACCGTTTCCGCATAATGTTCCCGAATATACGAAAGCATCTTTTGAATACGTATTTGAGTATGGATTTGGATGCGCGTATTTTCTGATTTGGGCAATGTATCAAAATTCGAAAATATATATTCAAATATACGGCTAAGATCGCGTTGAACAGCCATTTCGAAACATGAGCCACGTTCAGACATCAGACAATAAATATCTTTAACCAACCGATTCACCTCATTGTGCCAACCGTTTTTTTTGATTAAACAAAATAAAAGGCAAGGCGTCACAGCGAGCGATCGGCTGAATATATTTTCGATAGATCTCGCTTGTTTCAGGAGCAATCGCGGCGCCCGAAAAAACAATATTCGGCATCGGGTTGGGAATATCGCCGGAAAGTTGCTTTATTCCATGCAATACGTTGCCATTGACAAATATGCTATCGCCCGGTTCCAGCAGGATATGCTGTTGCCCGACACGGAAGTCTAAAACGCCGCTTGCCGCGGTAGCAATTTCATAATCGGTATGCCAATGCAAAGGCCCTGCACGATTTGGAAGAGAAGAAAGCTCGTCACAAAAATATGTAACGGGGAACATTGCGGCATTTTGAGGAATTTGTTCACGCAGTTGATAATCAAGAGATATCGACATGACCTTTACTCCGATTCAGATATTTCCGAACATACATATTATATCATCAATCAATACCGTTTTCCATTCTTTTGCCGTAGAATGAAAGCAGGATTTCCCCTGCAGAAATCAGTTAAAGGATAAATACGGTACATTTTACAATTTTATTGCCGCATCTCAGATATAATTTGGATTATTTTCCAAAATCTGTTAAATACACTTTTCCAGTTAGGGGGAATTTATCCCCGCTGTTTAATTGTTGCATTTTTGAAAGCGGCTCCCATAATAGCGGCTTATAAAGGTCACAAAAATTTTTCTTATACCTGTCAAAGAGGTTCGGTTACTTTTCCTACACCGTCAAAAAAAACGATATCTTTGCGATATCGTCTTTTACTTTTTATCGGGCGGATATTCAATCAGACTCAACTGCCCATTTCAATTTTTCCGCGCCGTAAGTTATATCGGACGGCTAAGCGGAAACCGTCTCATCCGAGCGCAACATCAAGGACCATCATGACGGCAAAGCCGAACATGACGCCCCAGGTTCCCAAATGCGGATGTGAATTTAAATGCGAATCGGGAATCAGATCTTCCGCAACAACAAAAATCATAGCGCCCGCCGCAAATGCCAGAAACCACGGCTGCAAAGCGGTCAGCGCAGAAGCGAGGAAGAATCCGACGACGGCAAAAACGGGCTCCACGGCGCCGCTTGCCGTGCCGTACAGAAACGCTTTCGCACGGCTCCCGGTAGCGGTTTTCATGGGCAGAGAGACCGCCGCTCCTTCGGGAAAATTCTGTATGGCTATACCGATCGCAAGCGCAAGCGCGGAAACATACCCTGCACTCTCCCCCGCCGCCGCAGCTGCCCCGAATGCAAACCCGACCGCAAGGCCTTCGGGAATGTTATGAATCGTGACTGCGAGAAACATTTTCGTGGATTTTTTCAACGCGATATGAGGTCCCTCCTCTTCATTGTTTCCCGCATGGAAATGCGGAACCACATGATCGAGCAGAACAAGAAAAAGACCGCCGAGTAAAAATCCGATGAGCGCGGGGACAAAATTCCATTTACCCCAATCCGCCGCGCCTTCGATGGACGGAATGATGAGCGACCATACGGAAGCGGCCACCATAATTCCCGAAGCAAATCCCAGAAAAAGCGTATTCACCTTTTCCGAAATTTCTTTTTTGAAAAACCAGACGATCGAACTTCCCAGCGTCGTAGAAAGAAATATCACGCAAAAACCGAGAACGGTCATCAGAATATTATTCATCTTTGTCCTCTCCGTGCGCCCAACAAACGGGCGCAGTATTTTTTATCCTCATTTATGAATACGAGGCATTATAACCGACAAATACGGGCTTGTCAACCGCATACGCACTTTCTCTCAGCTTTCGGAAAAATCCGCATTTCCCCCTTCTGTATCCTTCATGCGGTGAAACGGACAGCGTTCACCGATACATTGCCTGTTTTTCGGGGAATAATCGCAGATAATCGCCTGAACCTGCATGGAAATGCCATACGTTTCCCGCACAAATTCCGCACCGCAGCTCAGAGAGAGAAACGCATTGCGTTTACAGCAACGCGCGCCGCCGATTTCGCTCATACGAGCAAGTACGCGCGAGGTGAACTTCATGTGATCCTGATAGTATTGGTCCGTGCTGAGCGGCCCTGTCCCGTGCAGGACGGACAAAGCGGCTCCGACCGCCGCGACCGAACCGCATACGCCCCAATATCCGCACATGGCTCCCGGCATCGTCCTCGTCCGTTCGGCAAGCTCGTCTATCTCCCGTTCGGACACACTCTCCCCTGCCGCATTTTTATACGCGACGAGAAATGCCGCGCCGTCCAGAAAATGATGCTCAGGCCCGTGCATGGACACATAGCCTTTATCCATGATGCTCCGCGCGATCGCAACGGGATCGGAAGACTTGCAACCGACGATGTCTTTGCGGATCAGGTCGTATTTTTCCTGTAAACTGTATTCCATTATTCTTTCTCCTTTTCTTCGAATCGGGCACGCAGCACCCGATAGCGGTTATAATTGGATTTATCCCCGTTGTTGTCGGGAAACAAACAATACGGAAGACTGTCCGTTTCGCGGTGCTTGCGTACACAGGCGCAACACTGTCCGTGATTGGGACAGGATTGCTTCGGACAGATACACTCTTTCACATTCGGACACCCCATCTTACACCTCCGAAAAATGATCTTTGAAATATTCCTGCAACTCCCCGATCATGCGGAAGTCAAGCGAATATCTGCTCCATTTCCAATCTTTTCTCACACTCACCAGCCCCGCGTCGGCAAGCTGCTTCATATGATAGGAAAGAGTCGGCTGTGTCATGGAAAAGTGTTCGGCGATCTTGCAGGCGCACAGCTCCCCTTCCCGAAGCATTTCCACAATTTCCAACCGAGTCGGATCCCCCAGCGCTTTCATACATTCCAGAAACTGTTTTTTATCCATACTTTTCTCATATAGATTTTTTTCTATATTATAAATTTTTTTCGTTTGCCTGTCAAGCGTTTGGAACAATAAATAAAAACAGGCATTTCGCTCAGATTATTTATATTAAAAGCCCCCGCCTTGAAAAGACGGGGGCTTTTAATATTTTATCCGACATTATTCGGAACTCTTTTCCATTGCTGTCAAAGGCGGCTCTTTAAGATTTCCTTCATCGTCATACCGATTCATATTTTTCTTTTTCAGGCACGGAATAAAGAAATAGAAACCGAGCCCGACTACCATTCCGAGCGCCCAGCCGATCACCCATGCCCAACCGATTCCGGCAAAGCCGAGGAAGGAAGTCAGCACAAAGACAAGCACAACGCGGAAAATAAGATCGGAGAACGTACTGACGGTAAATCCGATATTTCCGTTGCATCCGCGGACGACGGCGTCCGCATTGACCTTGATATTGACGATGAAATAGAACGGCGCGACCGTGATCAAGTACAAAATTCCCGATTCCAGCGCGAGAGCGGAATCCTCTTCCTGAGACATGAAAAGGCCGATCAGCGGCCGTGCCAGCAAGACGAAACACAGCGCAAAAACCGCTGCGAGCACCGTGGAAATCACCAGCGAAGCGCGGAACCCGCTCTTGATCCGTCGGAATTTTCGCGCGCCGTAATTTTGCGAAGAATAATTCGTCAGGCCGTTTGCATATACGCACAGACAGGTCACGCCGAACGTAATCACTTTAAATCCTGCCGCAAATCCCGACGTAATGCCGATACCCTCTGCCGCCGCAAGCTCGTTGATTCGGACCTGAATAAAGAGGTTTCCCACCGATACAAAGCTGTTCTGCAAAATAACAGGCAAAGACAGCAAAATCAGAAGCCTTAAAATAGTCCAGGAAAAAGGCTTGACTTTTTCCGTAGGCGCAACCTGCAATCTCCTTGCGCGCAGGAAAACAAAGAGAAGCGTGAACACGCATGCCGCACCCTGCGCGATGAAAGTCGCCCACGCAACCCCGGCAACGCCCCAGGGCTGTACCATGAAATAATCGAGAACGATGTTGGATACGGAAGAAAAGACGAGGAACATAAACGGCGTCTTGCTGTCACCCAATGCGGAAAAGATACCCGTTCCCAGATTATACAGCATCAAAGACGGCAATCCGTAATAATAGATATTCAGATAAGTAACGCTCTCATCCATCGCTTCCTGGGGCGTTTTCAGCGCTTCCAGCGTCAGCCTGCAAGTCAGTACTCCCGCTACCATCAGCACGACACTGAAAACCGCAAACGCAATAAGAGCGGTATAAATGGTTGTTTTTACGTCTGAGTTATCCTTCTTTCCGAAATAGCGTGCGGCAAGTACCGCGCAGCCCGCATTTGCTCCGAGTGCAAAAGCCATCAGGATATTCACGATCGCATTGGAAGCGCCGATTGCCGTCAGCGCCGTCTGCCCCGCAAATCTCCCTGCTATAATTGTATCCGCAAGCGTATAAAGTTGCTGGAATACCGCCCCGCCGAACAACGGCAGCGCATATTTAAAAAGGACTTTCCAAGGAGTGTTGATTGTCAGATCTGCATTCATAATTACCCGCATTTCCCTTCTGAATTTCCTATAGGCAGCTTGATCCCACAGTTTTTTGCGCGCTGTTTATTATAGTCCCCTCGTGCCGAATTTGCAAGAATATGACGCGCCTTTTTGCATTTTTTCATCTTTCTTTTGTAATTTTTTTGCCGCAAAGCAGACAATCTCATGGTAGAGCCCTTCATTTTCGGACAATTCCGCAATGCAGCCGCTGTTTTCTCAGAACTATCCTCTGAGAAATTCAGCTCGCCGTAAATCTTCCCGCCTTTATGAAAAAAATATCCGAACAGATATCTTCTTTACGTGAAAAAAGACACCGCAAAGGGTGTCTTTTTTTCTGGAGCTACTGGCCGGACTTGAACCGGCGACCTGCTGATTACGAATCAGCTGCTCTACCGACTGAGCCACAGTAGCAAACTGCATTTACGCGTAAAGCGTCATGGACGTACTTCCCGCGAACGCTTATTCATTATAGAAAAAATACGGACAAATTGCAAGCGTTTTCACGCTTGTTTTTCTATATTTTTTTATTTTTTCGGAACAAATAATTTTACGCGGCGCGGGCAGACGTCGATTTTCACATTGCCGCGTACGCCTTCTTCGCCGTCAAAATCCCAAACCACGTCTTCCGAAGTGAAAATGCGGATACAATCCCCTTTTAAATACGTGATATCCTTCTTTCTTATCCTGCACCCGAACGCAAACAGCGATGCAACGGAAAAGATTGCGCCGATCCTGCGAAAAAATCCGGGGCGCTGTACCTGATGAATGACTGCCACTTCCAGCTCGCCGTCCGTCATGCTCCCGTCGCGGTTGATGGGGAAGCCCGCAACCGATCTGCCGTTCATCACCAGAATAAGTACGGCATGCGTATCCGATATCTTCCCGCCGCATTCCACCCGAAGGGGAAACACGTCAAACTTAAGGTTATTGCGGATTCCTTCAAACGCATACGCAAGGGCGCCTAACGCGCGCTTCTGCTTTTGCGGCGTACGATAAGTCGCCTGCGTAAACGCGCCCGCCGCCGCAATATACATCGCATACCGCTCCCCGTTAATGCGCATGCAATCCAGACGGTCCGAATATCCTTTCAGGATGACTTTCAGCGCGCCTTTGACGGAACGCGGAATGCCGAGCGAACGCGCAACGTCGTTGACCGTTCCTCCGGGAATATAGCCGAGCTGGACGTCCGCATCCCCGATTCCCTGCAGAATATTGTTAAACGTGCCGTCGCCGCCCGAAAAAATAACGGCGTCATAGGAGGCCGCGCACTCTCTCGCCTTATCCTCCAGATCCTGCGCGCTCCGCGCGGCGTATATCGTCACTTCCTCATATTTGGAATGAAGCCTTTTTTCGATCAACCCGATCCTTTTCGCGATTTTTCCCTTACCGCTGTTAGGATTGTAAAGAAATATACATTTCATGCGTCTATTATACACAAATTTACATGATTTGGCAACAAAAAATTAAAAATATTCTTTTGCCTGCACGACGGAAAAGCACACCTGCACCTGAAGATAGCGAATGTCCTTGGCGAAAAGAATCCCCTCTGCAATTTCAATCCCCTTCTTCTCCGCCGCGCGCAGCGCGGCATTCCAGCGTTCGAATATCCCGTCCGCATTCTGCCCCCGAAGCCCTGAAAGAACTTCCGTCACGCCGCGGACGGCGGCGCGCGCCTCGTCCTGAGAGCATTCCGCGCGTTCCAGACCGTTTGCCGTGTCGTAAAGCAAACGGGCGCAGCTGTCCAATGTAGCGGCGTTTGCGGCGATCTGCGCGGCATAATCCGCCCGTCCGCCCCGCAGGACAAATTCCTGCGGTTTGAGCGCCATAACGCTCGCCTCCGTTCCCTTTTCTTCCAGCGTACGGCAGACGGACTGCGCCGCCGTTTCGCTGAAATAACAGGCTAAGACTACATTGCTTTTTCCGTTCGCCTCATAAAGATATCCCGCGCCGCCCGAAAGATATACCTCGCCCGCCACCGCGGAAGCTGTCGTCGATTCGCATTCCCTTATGACGAAATAATATGACTGCGGAAGGGAAACCGTCTCCGTGCTTTGGCCGTTCCACCAGAAAATTCCGATAAACAGGCAAATGCAGAGAAAAAAAGTTGCAATGATGAGAAAAAAATTTGCCGTACCCCCTTTTCTGCGGGCGTATTTTGCTTTATAATAGGTATACATATCACAACAGTATATGAAAGGAGATTCTCTGCGTATGCACTATCATATCGGCAATATGCTCATCTATCAGGAATTCAGCGCCAACTGCGAATGCCCCATGTGCCGTATCCGCAACATTCTCGAACGCAGGCTTGCAGACCGCTATCTCAACGAGTCCGCCATGATGGACGACAGGCGGCAGGAAGTCAACGCGAAGGGATTCTGTGCGCACCATACCAAAATGATGTTCTCCCGTGACGGAAAACTCGCGCTCGCCCTTCAGGAGATCACCCGCCTTACCACCCTTCGGGATAAACTCTTCGCAACCGATGAGCCTTCGGACGCCGCGGCACAGGCGGAATTTTTTGCCCATACACACGAGACTTGCGTGATCTGCGACAGTGTGGAAGTGAGCATGATGCGTTACTACTCCACCGTCGCGATGACATATGACCGCGAAAAACGGTTCCGCGACCTTTTGCCGACCGTCAGGGGATTTTGCCTTCCTCACTACGCGCAACTCTTGCGCTATGCAAAATATGCGGGAAAACATAAGAAAGAATATCTCGGAACGCTCACGCGCATCCAAAGAAAAAGCGTGGACGACCTGCTGCTCGATCTCAATAAGTTCACGTCCAAGTTCGATTACCGCAACGCGGACGTTCCCTGGGGCACCGCTTATGACGCGCTCCCCCGCTGTTTTATCAAAATGCACGGAGAAGAAGCGGAATAAGTTATAAGATGATACCGTGTCTGCATGAAAACCAAAATCAAGGCACCGTGTCCGCGCCATGAAAAGCGTATACCATGTCCGCATTTCCGTTTTTGAGAAAAAAACGCGCATACCGTGTCTGCTTTTCCTTTTTCCGAAAAAAACAATCACATACCATATTTGTAATTTCGACAAAGCAGTACGATCGTTTTCTTATCATAAAATAAAAAGGCGATCCTCGTCCGCGATACGCGCCTTTTGTAAAACAAATCCGCCCGCACAAAAGTGCGGGCGGATTTATACTTTTCTGATCAATTGCGGTTGATTCCCGCTCTGAACGCTGCTGTCTTGCTTCTTACAGATTGACGTACACGATCAGGAGCGCAACCGCCACGAGGAAATAGGCGAGTCCCGAAAAGAAGATACAGGAATATCCCTTAATCCCCCCGTTTCCGCATTTACGCTCTTTATATTCCGCATACGTTTCATCTTTGTGTTTTATAAACGGAATCAGCATTGTGAAAAAGCGTCCGAGTCCGTAACCGATTCCCGTAAACGCACCCTGATTGCTCAAAAACACGAGAGCGGAAAAGAGCATCAGCAAAAGTCCCGGCACGGTAAACGCGTCGCAGAGCACTTTGCATTTCTCTTCCCAAACGGTCATGCCGAAATATCCGTATGCAAACAGCACAATCAGAAGCGCAAGCGCCCCGACTGCGAGAGATACGATATACCCGAGTATGATTTTCACAATCCGATTGTTCAAAATGACCTCACTTTTTCAGCGCTTCCCTGTATCTGATCTCTTCCGCGTCGTTGCAATAGACAAAATGTCCGGGAGCAATCTCGCGCATCGTCGGTTTATCCACGCTGTAATCGTGTTCCGCAATGGGATTATAGGTAATACGCGTGCGCTTTTTCTCATAATGAGGGTCGGGCAGCGGGATTGCGGACAAAAGCGATTTCGTATAGGGATGCAGCGGGTGTGCGAACAGTTCGTCCGAAGGCGCCAGCTCTACCATCTTGCCGAAATACATGACTCCGATACGATCGGAGAAATACTTGACGACGGACAGGTCGTGCGCGATGAACAAAATCGTAAGCCCGAGCTTATCGCGGAGATCATTCAGAAGGTTGATGACCTGTGCCTGAATGGAAACGTCCAGAGCCGAAATAGGCTCGTCCGCGATGATCATATCGGGATTCATGATGACCGAACGTGCGATGCCGATACGCTGACGCTGACCGCCCGAAAATTCGTGCGGATAACGTCCCGCGTGTTCGCGGACAAGACCGACCATTTCCAGCATCTCGTACACCTTTTCGTCGATATATTTCTTATCCCTGATCCCGTTGATGACAAGTCCTTCGGAGACGATCTCGCGCACCGTCATACGGGGGTTGAGCGAAGCTATGGGGTCCTGGAAGATCATCTGAATCTTGGTGATGAGTTTAGTCTTCTTTGCGATCGAACGCTCTTTGCGGTACTCCTTTCTGAGCTTTTTCGTCTGCTCCGGGTCCTCTTTCGCCGCCTCGAACAAAGGCTCGTACTTCGTCTTCAGCTCGGCGAGCAGTTTGTCCGAATATTCCTTGTCCGATTTGGTATGGTCGCGGCGGGCGTCCTCGATGTTCTTCTTGTTTTCAAGAAGGGCGATCGTATACGCCGCTTTTGCGTCATCGATCTTCTTGCAGCATTCCTCTGTCTTGGAAGGATCCGCCTTCATCTCTGCTTTTGCCGCTTTAATCGTTTCTTTTTTCTGTTTCGCGGCTGCCGCAATCGCATCGACGTAGGAACGGGTCCCCGCGCAGATACGCTGTCCTTTGAAATAGATATTACCCGAAGTGATATCGTAAAGTTTAATGATGGAGCGTCCCGTCGTCGTCTTGCCGCAGCCCGATTCGCCGACGAGTCCGAAGACTTCGCCCTTTCTGATCTCGAAATTGACGTCGTCTACCGCCTTGAGTTCCTTGCGCCCCATCTTGAAATACTGGCACAGATGCTCGACGCGAAGCAGAACTTCATTATTGTTTTCCATGCTCGGCGCCTCCTAATTTTTTCATGCGCTTGATTCGGTCGGTGATTGTCTTAGGGATGGGAACCTTCGGCGCGTCCGGATGCAGAAGCCATGTCGCCGCATAGTGCGTGGGCGAAACTTCAAACATGGGCGGCTGCTGTTCAAAATCGATCTGCAGCGCGTACTTGTTGCGTTCCGCAAACGCGTCTCCGACGGGCGGATAGATCATGTTCGGCGGCGTACCGGGAATTGCGTCCAGCTTCTCGTTGGTATCGAGGTCGGGCATGGACGAAAGCAGAGCCCAGGTGTACGGATGACGGGGATCATAGAAAATATCGTCCGCCGTGCCGTATTCGACGATCTTGCCCGCATACATGACGGCAATTTTATCCGCCATGTTCGCGACGACCCCCAGATCGTGCGTGATGAAGATGACGGAGAGATGTCTCTCCTCTTTCAGCTTGTTGATGAGTTCGAGAATCTGCGCCTGAATGGTGACGTCCAGAGCGGTCGTCGGCTCATCGCAGATGAGGATGTCGGGATTGGCCGCGAGCGCGATCGCAATGACGATACGCTGACGCATACCGCCCGAAAATTCGAACGGATACTGATTGTAGCGGATTCTCGGTTCGGGAATACCTACTTCTTCCATCAGTTTGATCGCCTTCTCGCGCGCCATGCGCTTGGTGACCCGATAAACGACCTGAGACGCCTTATCCTTGAAGAAGTCGATGAGTTCCACGCTCATCACGGGGAAATCCGCCCGATCGGCGGCGGCGATATCCGCAGTGTATTTCTCTTCCAGACGGTCGAGAACGGATACGATATTGCGGATTTGCTCATCGAGATCCATCACGCGCTTGGGAACGACCTTCCAGTCGACGTTTTTCCCTTTTGCAATCAGCGCTTCGCGCTTTTGGGTCTGTTTTGCGTAGCGCGCTTCTTCCTTCGGGTTGTTCTTCCGATAGAAGAAATAACGCTCGACTGCATTTTTCAGGCTGCTGGAGAAGGTATAAGCTATGCTGTCTTTTCTCGGGTTGAGCTGATCGATGGAATCTTCCACAAGGCGGGAGATTGCAACACAGCGATTGCGCGCTTCCGCCTTTTCGAGATTCCCCGCAAGGAAATATCCGCGGACGACGCCGATATTTTCCAGCACCTTGCGCTTGCCTGCAAGCGAACGCTCGAACGAGAGTCTGACGCCCTTTACGACCAGAGCGAGGAATTCGTTCATGAAATTCTCGTTGAGGTAAGCAAGCGCCGATTCGTTGAGTTCCTCAACGGACATCTGTTCGGGCTGAGCGTCGGGATTTTTGAACTTATAAAATCCGATCCGGAAGAAATTGGGACGCGTCTGTGCCGTAATCTCTTTGAGTACGTCTTTGAGCTCTTTCAAAAGCTGAATGGTGGATTCGGGGACTTCGTTTTTGACCTCTTCGCCCGAAATGACGCGCTTGACGCTGCGCACCATATCCCACTTTTCCTTAAAGAGCTTGCATTCCGCGGAAAGTCGGGAAGAAAACTCGGCGATCACGCCATCAAACTTCGCCGTCAGGAAAGGATCTTTGATCGCGGAGAGTTTCTTGGAAAACAGAGTAAGCTTTGCGCGGACGTCCGTCTTCTGCTTGTGTTCGGTGCGGAAGATGAAATCTTCGATGTCCGCATCCAGCTCTTCGGCGCGGGTAAACGCGACGTTATATGCGTTTTCCAGCGTAAGTGCGGAGATGTTGAACTTATCGAACGTCTCCACCAGCTCTTTGATGCGCGCGACCGTCTCCGTATTCTCCTTGCCGACCGCCTCGTCCATATACTCTTTGAGTTTCGCGAGCATGGAGTTAAACTCTTTTCTGCCCGCGCGGCGATTGGCTTTATTTTTGAGAAGCATCGCTTCGGTAATCTGTTTTCCGATCTTGACGATGGGGTCAAGGCTGGAAAGCGGATCCTGGAAGATCATGGAGATCTTGTCCCCTCTGATCTTGTGCATATCGTCCTCCCCCACTTTGAGGAGATCTTTTCCGTCGTAGAGGATCTCGCCGCCTTCGATGATGGCGTTCCCCGCGAGAATGCCGAGGATCGCCTTGGATGTGACCGATTTTCCCGAACCCGATTCGCCGACGATCGCGAGCGTTTCGCCCCGTTCGAGGTCGAAA
>CASGEQ010000059.1 GCA_949300535.1 uncultured Bacillota bacterium | reverse complement strand
GTTAAAGGCGTTTGCCGTCACGACAAGGCTTCGTTCAAGCGTATTCTTTCCGACGACGCGGAATCCCGTCGCATCTTCGGCAACGAGTTTTTTGCGTTTGAGTACCGCGAGATTGACCCTTACGCCGTCGGGGAAATGCTCGGACAGAGTACTGACCGCAACGGAGACGATCTTCGCGTCCCCTTCCTGCGGCGGCACCCTTTTGATCTCCGCCATTGCGCGCGCTTCCCCGTCGGTGAGAACCCCCACGTCCTGCACGTTGATGCGTTCTGTCAGAAGATCTACCTTGCCCGCCTTGGTGAGCGCATTGCCGCCGCGGGCGAGCACATACGTCTCATATCCGAGCGGAGTGTATTTCGCCTTCTTCTGAAGCTGCGCAATCCTGACCGTTTCTTCAGCAAAAAACATGGCGTATCTGCGGCTGCGGTCGCTGCGGACGTTGAGCTCGAGCGGCGTTTTTTCCGCCCATTTTTTCTGTGTGCGGCGATGATGATACTTCCCGGAGTCGTATGTATCGGGATCGGGCATGAAATATATCCTCAGCGCATTCCCGCGGACCGTCACCCGCAACAGTTCCTGCTTTTTAAAGCGGAAAAGCGCTTCCCTCCGCGTATAGCGCACGCGGACGCCCCTGTATCCGAGCATAAATCCGCATAGTTGGGTAAACGTCGCCTTGTTGGCGTTCGACCCCTCTTTGAGCGATTTCAAAAAGCTCTTCGGATGCGGCACCGACTCCGCTTCCGCCGGTAAAAAGACCTGCGGACGCTTCTCCGCTTCGGGCGAAAACGGAATCGGAATATTCCACTTCGCATATACCCTGACGTTTTCGCGCGGCATCGTGGAGATGAGCGCGGGACGCGTGCATGCCTTATCGAAAAACCACCCGCCGAAAATGCAGCCGGGTTTTTCCGCTTTGGGCATGATGACAAGCTGACTGCGCCGCTTGTGCATAGGTTTTACGGGCGCGCCGCCCTGCGTATCAAAATAAATCGTATGATACCCGAAAAGATTTACAATGTTCGCCATTTCCCCTTTATCTCCTCTTTCTTTTTCCCTGTAAACGCTCCCCTGCCGCCGTAAACGGCCGACGTGGGCGCCGATCGGAGCTCATCCGAAACTCCCCGATCCGCATTCATGCGTTGTTGCTAAATAATTTAAATATCATATATTGTTTTTTATAAAATTATACAAATTCTTTTCCGCTTGTCAATATGATTGCAAAAAAAACTGCGCATAAATTTACTGTTTTGTTTATATTCGAAGATTAATCACGCTTTATAAAATAATTCTGTTTTATCGTTTCCTTTTATTGATAATTTTTATCAATATAAAAATGTTTGATATTTTAACCATATTTTAAAAATAACATGATATTATATTATAATTTATTTAATGCATTATACTATAAATTGAGTGATTTGTAAAGGATTTAAATGTGTTTTTTGTCAGCCGCCGTCGATTTTTTGCAGTTTTTGCAATCAGAGCCTCTGAAATAGACAAATTGCCCGAATTTTTATCGCATAAAATAAAACGGGACGGGGATTTACATTCCCGTCCCGTTTTATTTTCGGATTTTTTCCGTTCCCGTCATACTGCGAAAAGCTCAGAAGCGCACCGTATAAATGAAATAACCGCTGTGAAAAAGGAAATTGTCGTCAAAAAACTTTTCTTCGAGATCGTCGTAATGTTCGTCGATCCATTTTAAGACGTCCTTAGCCACTTCATCGGAAGGATTTTCTGCAAGCATGCGTTTAAAGTCGTTGGGGATAAAACCGAACCAGCAATCAAACAGCAATCTGCGCTTATTGAAATCCATGGAAGCGGTACTGAGCCCGCAGCGTTCCAGACGGACATCCTTCGCGCCGAGTTTGCGCATCAGATTATATATCTGTCTTGCGGAATGGCGCGATCCGCTCAGAAGATCCAGCTTATAAAATTCCTTGAATTCGCTGAAAAGGTTGTTCTCGTCGGGAAAAGCGAATACGACTCCGTCGTCAATGTCGCGCACGAACGCGACCGCGCCGGGATTGAGATACCCCTTTATCTTTTTGAGAGTCTTAAAGGGATTTTCAAGGTCCATGATCGCCATGGTCAGATTGAGAAAATCGAACCCGCTGACCCCCATCTCCTTCATCGCGCTTTCCAATTTGTCTTCTATGCTGTCTTTTTTGATATCCAGATGAAAAAATTTGGTATCGGCGTCTTCCGCGCAAAGGTCGTTGCCCTCTCTTACCATATCCTCGTTGTAGCAGAAACATATTCTCTTCGCAATCTCGGGGCGGCAAAGCCTGCGCATCGAACTGCGGGGATTCAGGACATCGAAATCGAGTGCGCTCAGCGCCGTCTTTCCGAACAGAAGCTTGTCGTAATAGGGCAGCTCGTACTCGTAAAGCAATTCATCTTCCACTCTGAGCCGTTTGATCTCGACAAAATCCTCGGGGGAATAATACTGGACGTTTTTTCTCTGCAGGTTGGTCTCCGGCGCTTTGTCTGCCGCCGCTTCGGCCTCGGGTTTTAAGCCCAGAATGGGAATCAACTGCTCATAAAGCTTATTGATCGCCTTTTCCAGCGGTTCGCTGGCAGCGTCGATCCAATGCAGGCGCTTCACATAATATTCCATCGCTTTGGAAAGGATCCCTTCGTCCAGCTTGAACGGAACGATCGTGATCTCCCCCTCCATGATGCGTTTATACGCCATTTCCACCTCGTTAAGCACATGGGGAGAGTTGGATGCGTTTTCGTTCAGAATGAGTATGAATACTTTGCACGCTTCGATCGCGTCCACGATGGAAGTGGCGTAATCGCCGTAAACGTCCCTCGGCGCATACCAGCAGCGCACGCCTTTGGATTCGAGCACGGCGCAGATATTGTCCGCCACCGACTTCGACTGATGCTCGTAACTGATAAATACATCCATTGTCTTTCCCCTTTAACGTTTTTCTCTCGACATTTTATAACAAGGCACCGCCGTAAAGCCGGGATACTCGTAATCCACGCGGAATCCCATCGCGGTATACGCCGCGAACGCCGGCTTATTCGCCTTGACCGTTTCAAGCTCATAACGGCAATCGTCCGATAAGACCGCTTTCAGCATCTTCTTTGCAATCCCGTTACCGCGGTAATTCCTGTTGACGCATACGTTGGCAATATACACGCCTTCCGAGGCCCCGTCGAGCAGTTTATAGTACTCGTTATACACTTTGGTAAAGCGCTCGTCGATGATCGCCCCCGCTTTGAGAAAGCAGTCCGCCATCTCTGCGAGATCCACGCTGAACGGCTTTCTGACCGCGACTACGATCCCCACGATCTTTTCATCCAAAACAGCCGCCGTGATATTTTTATAATTGTAAATGGTATCCGATACGATCATCTCTCCGATCACGGAAACCGCTTTTTCTATGTCGTTATTGTAAAGATACGGAAAAATATAATCATCCGTATAATAAATCAATTCGGCAACGGCGCGGAAGTCATCCTTCGCGTTGAGTTTGCGCACAATCACCATATCCCGATCTTCTCTCATCCGTCATTCCTCACTGTATTTCCGTCGGCGTATATTTTACATGATAGACCGCTTCGTACAACTCGCTCACGAGTTCTCCGAAATTGTCCGCCGCCGCGGGAAAGCTCATAAGGTGCATGGGGACCCATGCGCTGTCGGGGCGGTAGGCGGGCTGGGCATAGGGCTGGGGATTTATCGCAAAGCCGTGACGCTGATAAAACGCGATGCGCCGCCTTTTGACATCGTCCTCCGGTTTCTCCACTTCCAGGATAACTTTTCCGAATTTGCCGCACACGCAGTCGATCGCTTCCCCGCCGACTCCCTTGCCGCGATAGGGCTCGTAAATGACGAAATGCTCCACAAACGCAGCGCTTTTCAGATTCCAGATACAGATGAATCCGAGCCTGACCCCGTCGGAAACAATGTGGTATACCCCGTAACGTCCGTCGTCCAAGACGGCCATTGCCGCGCGGTAGTCGCGCAATTCGTCGCTGATGAAATTCTGCTGCATCGCAGCGTAAATCTCCGGCATTTCCTCCCGTCCGATCCGTTCAAGCCGCATCATGATTCTGCCTCCTCTTTCGCCGCCGAACGGGCGGCAGCGCGTATAAATTGCCGCGGTCCGCAGCATGTTTCCGCCTGTCGGTATGCTGTATACCAAAAAAACAAGCAACGAACGGCGGTACAATTTATTATAACACAGCGCTTTCGATATTTCAAGCACTCAATTGAATTTTTTTAATAAAATTGACAATCGTCCCTCTGTAATTTCTCGATCTTTCCCGAAAAAGCGTAAAAAGATTGATATAAGCCTGCAATCGCTTCTGCTGTTGGAATATCCCGAAGCCAGTTCAATTCATGGAAGCTAAAAAATTACACCCCCGGTTTGGAAATTGGCTATCAGTTAGCTTTATACTTTCAAGCAACTATCGACTATTTACTTGCAAGAAAATAATTTCCTAAACTAAAAAAAGCGCAAGTAAAACTTGCGCTTTTCATTATTATATTATTTCAAAATGTGCCAGAGTTTCATTAATAGCCAAAACCATCTTTTCTGTCGGATGCGATCGCGGACGTTTTAATTCTTCGACTGCGTTGGGAGCATCATACATTGACAACCCCAAATTACGCTTGACCTCCGCAATATATGCCGTATGCACCTTGAAGCCATAATTCTCTTCGACATAATTTTGGATATCCTTATATGTCGTTTTAGATTTCGGCTTTCGCCCTTCGGCACGTTTCAGCGCATCTTTTAATGAAATCTTACCTTCTCCCTCGCCAAACTCGACATCAACTACGATATGACTGTCAGGCTTTTTTTGGAAAGCAGTACCAGTGTCTCGACGTGTGTCGTAAACCTTTTTTTGATATAAAAAATTAAGGATTGTTCGCCCTTTTTCGATATAAGCGTTACAAGTAGACACGTCATTTTGAATATAACAAAGCCATTCAAACAAGATTATTATATCTTAATAAC
>CASGEQ010000058.1 GCA_949300535.1 uncultured Bacillota bacterium | reverse complement strand
TTTCCTTTCGGGCGGCGTGCAGAGCATGAAGGCGGAAGTTGTGCGCGGAAGTGCGGATATTCTCTCGTTCGAGAGCTTTGAAAACGCGGGCGATCCGGGAGAAGCGGAACTTTCCGATTTCGTCGCGGAGAGCGGCAGTGTTCAGCTGGACGCGGACGGACTGCTCGTATCGGGCGGAACGGAACCCGGCGCGGCGCTCTGGGGAAACGCGGGCGTATGCGATTTCAATGCGGAGATCGCATTCAGCTGCGAAATTTCCGATAATTCCGAGCTCGGCATTATGATTCGCGCCAATCATTACTCGTGGTTTTCGGCACAGCCCGTACAATCGTGGCGGGGATATTATCTGTCGCTCGGGAACAAACTCGTGACGCTCAGCCGTTACGATTACGGCGAAGAAGTGATGACGGCGGCGCGCTCGGACGCACTCGCGGACGGCGGAACGCACATCGTCGGAATTACTGCGCGGAACAACCGCATTACGGTCACACTGGACGGGGAACTTATCCTCGAAGCGGAGGACAACTGCGCTTTTTTGAGCGGACGTCTGGGAATTTATGCCCTTTCGGGTAAAATCAGAATCCAAAGCGTAAAATACGAGACCATCTGAACAGGAGATAGGATATGAAACACACGAAATGTTATATTCCCGGATATCCGCGCCCGCAGCTCGTCCGCGGGGATTGGGAAAACCTCAACGGAGAATGGAAGTTTGCGTTCGGAGAAGAGGTGACCAAACGCGCCGCGCTGGCGGGGGAGCTTCCGCGCACCATCCGCGTACCTTTTTCGTATGAAACGGAGCTGAGCGGCATCGGCGATCATACTCCTCATTCTCTCGTCTGGTATTCCCGCCGTATTGCGGGCAAGCGCGGCAAACGCGCGTTGCTTCACTTTGAGGGCGTGGATTACGACGCGGAAGTATATGTCAACGGAAAATCGGCCGGCAGTCATCGCGGCGCATACTCACGCTTTACGCTGGATATCACGTCTTTTCTGACCAAAAAGGAAAATGTTCTCACCGTGCGCTGCGCGGATGAAAATCATCCCGCGCAGGTGCGCGGAAAACAGCGCTGGGAAAAGGAGAATTTCGGGTGCTGGTATGTGCAGACGACGGGGATCTATAAGAGCGTTTGGTTGGAATATGTCCCCGAGACCTATCTCGATACGCTTAAAATCACACCCGAAGTATCGCGCAACGCGGTCAGATTTGATTTTTCCGTCAACGCTCCTGCCGACGATGTAGAAGTGCGTTTCGATATCACTTACGACGGTAAGCGTATCTGTTCGGCAACTGCCTCTGCGGCGGAAAAGTCGGGCAGCGTGCTCGTCGGATTGTGCAGCAGTAATCTTACTTATCAGGTAGAACTCTGGTCGCCCGATCATCCCGCGCTCTATGATGTGGATATTACCGTATTCAAGGGCGGTAAGGCTGTGGATAAGGCAGGAAGCTATTTCGGTCTGCGCGAGTTCGTCGCAAAGGACGGCAAGCTCGTTCTCAACGACGTTCCGTTCTATGCGCGGCTCCTGCTCGATCAGGGATACTGGAAGGAGAGCGGTATCACGCCGCCTTCCGAAGAGGCGATGATCAAGGATATTCGCCTTTCCCAAGAAATGGGCTTCAACGGTGTGCGTAAACATCAGAAGGTAGAGGATGAACGTTTCTTCTATTATGCGGACATCATGGGATTTGCCGTGTGGTGTGAACTTCCCTCCAATCACTGGTTCTCCGATGATTGTATCTGTGAGATTTCCCGTGAATGGCTGGACATTGTGCGGCAGAACTACAATCACCCGTCGCTAATCACGTGGGTGGTGTTCAATGAAAGCTGGGGTGTGCGCAGGATCTGTACCGATCCCGCCGAGAGCAATCTTGCGAGCGGACTGTATTACATGACCAAGGCGATAGATCCCATGCGCCCCGTTATTTCCAATGACGGTTGGGTTCATGCGGAGAGCGATATCCTCACGCTTCATCACTATGAACAGGATCCCGCAACGTTTGCGCGCCTGTATGACACGAAGGAGAAACTCATTGCGGGTTGCGCGGGAAATTCGCAATTTCCGCCGTTTGCGGACGGGTATTGCTATCGCGGACAGCCTATCGTGTTCAGCGAATTCGGCGGCACGGCGTATGTGCGCGACGAGGATTCGGGCTGGGGCTACGGAAACGGCGTGAAGAGCGATGAGGAGTTTCTGGAGCGGTTCGGCGGTCTGATCGGCGCGATCAAAGAGATGCAGATCAGCGGGTATTGCTATACCCAGATCACCGATGTAGAGCAGGAGGTAAACGGGTTACTGCGGGCAGATCGTACGCCCAAAGTCCCGACGGAGGAGATCCGCAAGCGCAATTTATAAGGCAGATTGTCTCAAATTGTGCGGCGTTTGACCGTGTTCGGGATTCTTAAAGACGACGATCGGTTAAAACGGTGAAGACCGTAACTTTTCTACATTGTCGGGAAGCGGTTTATAAGAGGGTTTCCGCCGATAAAGCCGCAGAAGCGGCATTTCGGGAAAGTTGCCCCTGTCCGCGGCAAAAATGCCGTTCTTCGGAAGGGGAAGAGCGCAAGCAGTGACAAGGATATGACGGCGCGGACGGGTTCGTCTGCGCCGTTCTCGCATCAATTTTCACATAATTTTTTTTTCCGAAAGGGGTTGACAAAGGGGAAATGCTGTGATATTATGTGCTTGCAATGGATGTAAACGTTTACAAAACTAAAAAATCGATCACGATGAACGATATTGCAAGGGAAGCGGGCGTATCCGTTGCCACGGTTTCTCGATTTATCAATCACGAGGTGTTTGTCGGGGAGGAGAAAGCGAAACGCATCAAAGCGGCGATCGAAAAGTTTCATTATATGCCCAACCGTTTTGCGCGCGGGTTAAAGACGAGCCGCTCCATGCAGATCATGCTTATCGTTCCCGATATCAAGAATCCGTATTATGCCAAGTTATACGATGTGCTCCAAAGCATTGCTCATGCGGAAGGGTATGTCGTCATTCTCTTTAACACGAACGAGTCTGAGGCGGAGGAGATCCACGCGATCAAGCTCGTTTCCGAACTCAACTGCGACGGCGTGATCTTCTGTTCCGTTTCCGACGATCGGCAGATCATCGAAAGCCTGAAAGCACTGAATAAACCCGTCGTCGCGTCCTCAGGATTTGACAGTAAGATCTTCGATACCGTTCACGGGGTCAAGCCCGGACAGGGCGTATATCTTGCGACTTCTCATCTTCTGGATATGGGACACCGTAAAGTTGCGTTTGCGGGCGGAAATCCCAAGTCTATCCTCAATGACCGCCGTTTGTCCGGTTATCGGCGCGCGATGGACGAAAGAAAAGTGCCGAGACTCGAGGCATATTGTTTTTCCGATTCCTTCACGCTGGAAGGGGGCTACCGTGCAGGGGAGTATTTTGCGTCCCTCTCCGATCGTCCGACGGCGATCGCCTGTGCAAACGATATGATCGCGATCGGTATCATGCAGTATTTTCAGACGGTCGGGATCGATATCCCGCAGGATATTTCTATTGTCGGAATGGATAATATTGCAATGTCGGAGATCGTAAAACCTGCATTGACCACGGTGATCAACGACAGTGCCGAATTTGCCGAAAAGGCCGCAAAATTGCTTTTTGATCGTATTTTATACGATTACGACGGGACAGCCCGTGAGGCATTCTGCGAACGTAAGCTCATTGAGCGCAATTCTGTACGCAGGATATAATGAAACCTTTATAATGTAAACGTGTACATTATAAGATCGGAACTCCCGAAGTTAAAAAATTGATTGGAACATATCGGATGCTTCGGAAAAATTCTTGGATTATTTCTGTATGCAAACCCGCCCCGAACGGACATATTGTTGCCGAAAGACAAGAAAGTAATGTAAACAACATGGAGTTTATGTCTGCGAGGAGATCATAATAACCGTCCCGACATCGCCGATCAAAATTGCCGAAAGG
>CASGEQ010000057.1 GCA_949300535.1 uncultured Bacillota bacterium | reverse complement strand
TTCCGAAGATAAGACCGCGCAAAATATGTATACATATTCCATAAAAGTGAGCGAGCCGTTCGGTTCACATTCACTGAGCGGTTACGGCGGCGCCGAATACGCGGAATGGGACTTTTCCGAAGACGGTTATGTGCTGGAAGGAAATGCGGCTATTCTGAATGCCGATGGAAACAATGTTTCCGATTATTATATTTTCGGCGTCGATGTGGCGGTGCAGGATTTGACGGAGGACTGCGAAGTCGTCTTTATGGCTTACCAGCAGGACGATTTGATAATCCGCTTTGCGCTTCGCGGCGAAGGCGCGGATTCGTTCAAGCTGTTCAGCGATTATAAGGACAGAAGCGGATTCAAAAACTATATTGAACATCGGACGGGCATCGCGTATGCGGCGGGAGAATTTGTTCGCTTTGAAGTGATCTGCTGCGGGAACAGCCTTGCCATGCTGTTTGAAGGGAAAGTGATCTATCGCCTTACATTGGATTCGATGTCCTATAATGAGCTGTGCGTATCTTCCGTTTCGTGTCGCGCTGTGCTGAAAAACCTTACGATTGCAGATGATCGCGCGGAGGCGGAGGCATATTACGCAGACGCTTTGATCGGTTATAAAGATAAAGCATTGGGAACATCGCTTTTGGGGAGTTCAGAAAATATTTCTAAATTTCAGGTGGCGGATGACGGCACGATCACTGTATCGGGTAAGGATTCGTCTGCCCGCGTGATGGCGGCGCCGTATATCGAAGGAGTGCCCGTGGGCGGTTACGAATACGCCGTTTCGGGCAGGGTGGAAGTCACCAACACCAAGACAAGCGGCGCTGCAGCCAGTAAGGTGGAGTTTCAGATTTACAAAGATCTTAATTATTTTATCAAATTTCACTTGTTCCGCTTCCCGACCAATAACAGTTTTTATACATATCCTACGATCGGCGGGCAGATGAGAACGATCGCGACATTGAACAAGACGATGCCTTCGGGTACCGAATATACCCTCGATTATATTTTTGTGTACGACAACGGTACGATCGAAGTCTGGCTCAAAGACGGAACGTATTTGGTTGAATATACCTGCGTCTATACGCTGGAAACGGATTGGGGATACACCGGTTATACTTTTGCGATGCGGCAATACTGCGACACGGTCTGGACAAATTTTGCCGTGCATAAGGGCGATGCTTTCGATGCGCTGATGCAGCGGTTGCACGGTGCACCAGCCCAAAAGCTCTCACTCTCCGCAAACCTTACGGAATATTCGGAAAGCTTGTCTTTTATTGCGGGAGAAAACGGAACCTTTCAAAAGACTCTCGCCGACTATGACAAGGCGTTCGTGTTCAAGGACGGCGCGGCGGTTTCGGGAGCGTATTGGATGGCGGGCGGAACGCTGACGATGCCCTATTATCAAGACTGGGGACAGAGCGAGGTGCAGCTGTACGTCAGCGACACGCAGGCGGTGCGCTATGTGTTCGAATATGTTTCCGGAGGAAAGTATCAGGTATTCACCGAAATCAAAAACAACGATACTCTGTGGCAGAAATATAACCTCGTGCGCAGTCCGCAGGAAAATGCGCCCGCGATCCTGAATTTTACGATCGTCAATTGCAATAATGTTATTTCGTTCTTGATCGACGGCAAAGTTTGGCACAGTTGGGGCGCTTCCGGCTTGGTCGATCCCGCATTTACTTTGGGAGGACAGAATTGTACAATGAAGATTTCGAGATTGTACGTAGAGACCGATCAGGCGGCCGTCGAAGAGTTTGCGGCGAGCATGGAAGAATATGAATATGTTTCGCCTTATGAGTCGCGCATAGCGTCTTTGGCGGCGGAATATGCCGACGCGGAAAAGGGCGGTGTCCTGTTTGCGGGAAGCAGCACAATTGATTTTTGGGATACATGGCAGGAAGATATCGGTGCGGATACGCTCGGTTACAACGTCGGCATCGGCGGTACCATCGTCGAAGACTGGCTGTATGCGTACGATCGGCTGGTCGCACCGTTTGATCCTTCCAAGATCGTGCTTTTCCTCGGCGGGAACAATGTAAACAATCAGGGCGATACGGGCGAATATACGGCGCAGCTTCTTGCGCAACTTCTTGAAAAGATGCATGCGGATTTCCCCGAAGCAGAAATCTATTATGTTTTATCCCTTCCCGTGCCCAATAATTATTCGAACGGCAAGTACACGACGGAATACGGAAATCTCATCGAATGTATGAAAGAATACGGGGCGGAAAGCGATTGGCTTACGATCATCGATATGGAATCGGCGCTGGTGCAAGACGGGAATCCGATCGCGGCGTATTTCAGAAGCGACAACATCCACTTCACCGCCGAAGGCTATGCGGTGTGGAGCGAGATCATCAACCGTGAAGTATTCGGAAAGTAGCCGAAATATACACGTAAACCGCCCTGCAATCGTTTCGATTGCAGGGCGGTTTTTATTTGTACGGTGATTTTTGCGGCTTTTGCCGAATACAATACTATATCCATCGCAGTGCGGAGAGGAAAGAAACCATGTTTGTTATTCGGAAAAGTACATGCATTGCGGCGGCGATTTTTTTTGCCGCCGCGCTCTTGGCAAGTTTCGGGATCTCTGAAGCGAATGCCGCGTCTTCGGAGTACACACGTTATACCGTCGTGCTGGATGCGGGGCACGGCGGCGTAGATCCGGGCGTTCTCGGGATTACGACAAAGACCAAAGAGAGCGATATCAATCTTGCGATCGTCAAAAAATTAGCCCGATATTTTGCCGATGCGGGATTTCGGGTCATCCTCACGCGCAAAAATGAGGGCGGACTGTACGGTCTTCCCACCGCAGGCTATAAGCGGCGGGATATTATCGAAGGTGCGGCGCCGAATGCCGTAATATCGGTGCACCAAAACAATTTTATCGCGGGCCGTTCCCGACGCGGGGGACAGGTGTTTTTCCGTGAAGGGGATGCAAACGGTACAGCCCTTGCAAACAGCATACAGGAGCAACTCAATGCGATGAATCACCGTGCGTTATCCGCCCTGCGCGGCGATTATTATATGCTCAATTGTTCGAGGTTTACGTCCGTCATTGTCGAATGCGGATTTTTATCCAATGCCGAGGATGAAGCTCTGTTGTTGGGTGAAGAGTATCGTGAAAAGGTGGCACAGGCAATTTTTGCCGGTGCGCTTGCATATTTTTGTTGAAAAACGGCCGTCCCGCCTCATTTTGCGGCGGGACGGCCGTTTTTATGGCAAAATTTTTGGTTTGTTTTTATTCGCAAAATTGATTGCATTGTAGGTTTGTCAAACATATGAGACAGAGAAAAGGGGTCAATGTAGCAAGCCGTCGCGTAAAAAATCCGTGATATAGTCTTTTGGGGAGTGCCAGTTTAAGGGACGCATGGGGAAAGCATTGTATTTTCTGTTATGGATGGCAAGCTGTGCAGAGAAATCATCGAAGGAATAGAATTTGTGGGTCGCGTAGAAGTATTCGTTGTCTTTTCTGTGGGAACGCTCTACTAAAGTGGACAGTAAAGTAACCAGTAAAGTGGACAGCAACGAGATGTGTAAGCTCAATGCCACACAGCGGCGTATCGTGGAGTTGATGAAAGAAAAGCCAGATATCACCATCGCAAAACTGTCCGAGATGATCGGCATCGGGAACAGCGGGATCAAGAAGAATATTGCTACACTCAAAGCAATGGGTGTAATCGAGCGGCTCGGCTCCGATAAGACGGGCAGATGGAAAGTGAATGGGTAGAATTTAGTCCTCCGCGAGTTTTCTCGCGGAGGGCTGTTCTGTAAAGTGCTTGATTGGGGAAACAAAATTGGGGAAAATTGGGGAAACGATTTTTGAAAAAGAGCAAAAAACGGCGGTTTTTGGACTAAAATCGGGCAAAAACGATGATTTTTCAATATCTTGATTTGCCTCTGACTCCGTCATTCGTTGGTTCGAATCCAGCTACCCCAGCCAAGTTAGACTCAGTTGAACACCTTGTAAAAAGGGGTGTTCGCTGAGTCTTTTTTTATAAATTTAACGGAAAAATATGTATAGCCCACACAGATAGAGTAGAAAGGGGAAAATTGCCTTAATA
>CASGEQ010000056.1 GCA_949300535.1 uncultured Bacillota bacterium | reverse complement strand
GTTTACATGGCACGGGGCGTTACCGTCCCGTCGGTGAGCTCTTACCTCGCCTTTCCATCCTTACAGGTTTCCCTGCGGTTTATTTCTGTTGCACTTTCCTTAAAGTCGCCTTCACCTGACGTTATCAGGCGTCCTGCCCTGTGATGCCCGGACTTTCCTCATCGCGCCTCTCGGCGCTCCGCGACCGTGTAACTGACTCGAATCGCATATATTATAACACAATCTCGCTGAAAATACTTGTGTTTTTTAGCGAATTATTATAAAATGTTTTCGATAAAATTCAGAAATTTCGGCGAAGGAGCTATTTTATGAAGAAAACTAAAATCGTCTGCACGCTCGGACCCGCTTCCGAAACGGAAGAAGTGATCTCCGCAATGGCAGATGCGGGCATGAACGTCGCCCGCATCAACTTCTCACACGGCACGCACGAAGAGCACGCGAAAAAGATCGCCGTCGTCAAGCGCGTCCGCGAAAAGAAAAACATTCCCCTGCCCATTATGCTGGATACCAAGGGGCCCGAATTCCGCATCCGCACCTTCAAGAACGGCAAAGTCAACCTCAAAGCGGGACAGGAATTTTCCTTTACCGCGGAGGAGATCGAAGGCGACGAGCATATCGTATCCGTTTCCTATAAGGGAATCTGCGAAGAAATGAACCCCGGCGACAAGATCCTGCTCAACAACGGACTGATGATCTTCGAAGTCGTCAGGGTGGAAGCGCCCCGCGTCGTATGCAAGGTCATCGTAGGCGGCGAGCTTTCCAACCGCAAATCCATGTTCTTCCCCGATAAGGAACTCAAACTCACCTATCTTTCCGAACAGGACAAATCCGATCTGCTGTTCGGCATCGAACAGGGCGTGGACTTCGTCGCATGCTCCTTTGTCTCCAAAGCGCAGGATATCATCGACGTGAGAAACTTCCTCCGCGAACACGGTTCGACGGACATCGACCTAATCGCAAAGATCGAGAACCGCGCGGGCGTGAACAACCTTCAATCCATTCTCGAAGTTTCCGACGGGATCATGATCGGACGCGGAGACATGGGCGTCGAGATTCCCTATGAGGAACTGCCCGATATCCAGAAGACCATCATCAACGCCTGCCGCATCGCGGGCAAGCGCTGCATTACCGCGACGGAGATGCTCGAATCCATGATCAAGCAGCCCCGTCCCACCCGTGCGGAGATCTCCGACGTCGCGAACGCCGTGTATGACGGTTCGAGCGCGGTCATGCTCTCGGGCGAAACGGCGGCGGGAATGTATCCCGTCGAATCGGTCAAGGCAATGGCAAAAATCGCCATGCAGGCGGAAACCAAATCCACGTTCATTCAGGCCGTGGATGAAAAGGAATATCTCATCCGCGGACTTTCGGACGCGCTCTCACACTCGGCATGCACGCTCGCGCGCGACATCAAAGCAAAGGCGATCGTCGTCTGCACGAGAACGGGAAGCACCGCAAAGATGGTATCCCGATTCCGCCCGATGATCGACATCATCGGCATGACGACCAATCCCCGCTCCTATCAGAAACTCGCGCTCAGCTGGGGCGTTTATCCCGTCATGAGCGAAGAATACAACTCGGTCGACGTCCTGTTCCACTTCGCGAAATGCGCGGCGAAAGATTCGGGACTCGTCAAAAAAGGCGATACCATCGTCATCACGGGCGGCACGCCCAACGGCAAGAGCGGCAACTCCAATCTGCTTGATATCGAAACCATTTAAACCGTTTATAATAAGAACAGATAAGCGCCGCCCCCGCAAAGGATTGCGGGGGCGGCGTATTTTTTCAGTTTGCGCTGAGCGCTTCGCGCATCTTCTGCACGGCGTCGGCGCGGTTTTCGCATTCCGTCTTGACGTAAATGGCGGAAATATAATTTCTCGCCGTCCCGTCCGAGAGTTTCAGCGCGGACGCGATCTGCTTATTGGTAAAGCCCTCGTACAGCATGAGCGCGATCTCCACTTCGCGGTCGGAAAATCCGAACCTGCGTTTTAACTTTATTTCGCGGTCGTTGCTGACCATCCGCGCCGCGTCCGCGATGCGGCGGGCGATCTTCGCGGGGAGAATGGTATCCCCCGCATACGCGTTCTTGATCGCGTCGATAAGCGCGGAAGAAGAGGTATCTTTGAGAAGATATCCGCTTGCGCCGTTGTTGATGGCGTTGAGGATATAATCGCTGTCGTCGAACGTCGTCAGAATGAGCACCGGGATCTCGGGGTGCGCGCGCTTGATCTCCTGCGTCGCGACGACCCCGTTCATATTGGGCATACGGATGTCCATGAGCACGACGTCGGGGACGTTGCGGGAAATCTCTTCCAGTGCGCGGAACCCGTCCTCCGCAATCCCCGTCACCTCGAAATCGGGACAGGTGGAAAGCACGCTGCGGATTCCGTCCGCGAGAATCGCCTGATCGTCCACGATCAACACTTTGATTTTCATGAATCCCCTCCTTATTTCGCCGCGTCCGCAGGCAAAGTGAGATGTATTTCAAACCCTTCGTCGGGTTCCGTTTCAAAATAGACGCTTCCGCCCAGGCTTTCCGCCCGCGCGTGCATGCCTGTAAGGCCGAACCCCTCTTTGAGCGAATTGATATCCGTCCCCGTTCCGTTGTCGGAAAGCAGAAAGTTGACGCGGTTGCCCTCTTTGTGCAATTCGAAATAAAACGCCGTCGCGCCGCCGTGGCGCAGTCCGTTGGAAATCCCCTCTTTGAGCGTGTTGCAGATAAACCTGCTCTTCGCGTCCGAAAGGGTCAGATCTTCAATGTCGCTTCGGATGACGAGATCGGTCCCGTCCGTCGAATCGTGAATAATGGACAAAAGCGTATCGCGCAAAGTCGCGTTTTCCCCGATTCCCGATAAAAGATGCACGCTTTCGCGCAGTTCTTCGAGCGCGTGTTTTGCCTGAAGATTGGCGGCGGCAATCTTCTGTTTCGCCGCGGCGGGATCGCTGTCGATGACCAGCTTTGCCGCTTCCGTCTGCATGATGACCGTCGTGATGGAATGTCCCGCCGTATCGTGAATGTCTTTCGCAATGCGCTGACGCTCTTCGAGCGCCGTGACTTCCTGCAATTCGTTGTAGGCAAGGCGGAGTTTTTCGTTGCTCGCGTTGAGTTCTTCGAGCGTCTTGGTGATCTTCTGATTTTTGCGGTAGACCTGAATGGCGAAATTGAAGATGAGGAAATGCAGCGACAACAGCACGAGATCGTTGAACGCGCCCGCGACCATCGCCCCCACTTCCACATGCTCGCCCTGCATGGCGCGGGATACGCCGAGCGTAAGAAGATACAGCCCGATACTGCACGCGCACATGGCGATACTGCCCGAAAGTTTTTCCTGACTCAGATAAAATTCGGACAAAATGATCATGTACATCGTGGAGATGAGTTTGCCGTCCGAAAAATAAGTGAGCAGCAGCAAAATAAGGGTATCCAGCACATAGCAGGCGATCTTCGGCTTATACGATCTCAGCCCCCAGATCTTGACCGCATTTTCCGCCGTCAGGATCGCTTCAAGGGGCAGAATCCACATGTAATTTTCCCAACTGTTGACGGCGAGGACCACTTCCATCGTCACAAGGACGAGGAAAATCAGAATCTTTCCGTATGTGACGACGAGCGCTTCGCCGCTTTTTTTATTCTTTCCGCTGCCGTACATTACAAACGTTTCCCGATGATATTCTGCACGCTGAACGCGCGCTTGATTTCTTCCATACGGCCGGTCAGATAATAACTGTACCAGCCGTCTTCGCCGACAATGAGATGATCGTATAAACGGATATTATTGATAGAGCACAGCATCTGAATCTGCGCCGTAAAATTGTCGTCCGAACCCGACGGATTGCTGCTCCCTTTTGGATGATTATGCGCCAGCACCAGCCCGTAAGGGTGCCTGCCAACGATGAATTTACTCACCTCTTCGGGCGCGAGCCGCACTTTATCCGCCTGATTGGAAGTAAACCGCTTGCTGAAACGGATACGGTTATGCGCGTCAAGACAGTAGATCTCCACTACCTCGTCCGAAAGGCAGGAGAACCGCTCGCTCAGATAGGCGCCGAACGCCTCCGCGCTGAACAGTTCGGGAGTCTTGCCCTTTCCGAACTTCACTCTGTCGTAAAAGAGCGAGATACAGCGCAGGTATGCGGCGGTCGATTCTCCGATCCCGTCCACCGCGACGAGCGCGTCGAAATCCGCCTGAAAGACTCCTTCCAAGCTTCCGAACGTATCGATGAGATTGTGCGCGATCTCGTTCGTGTTTTTTCGCGGGATCGCGTTGAAGAGCAGGATTTCCAGCAATTCGTGATCCTGCAGGCTCCCCTCGTTCTGTCGGAAGCGTTCCAGAATGCGCTGTCTGTGTCCTTCGTGCATACGTTTCCGTCCCCCGATGATAGCGCGCAGGATGACGCGGATATCCGCAAGCGGACTCGGCTCCGTTTCCGTGCGCTATGGATAACGTTTTTTCTTATTGTAACCTATTTTTCCGCATTTTGCACGGATTTTTCCGCTCCCGCGCAATATTTTTCTGTAGCTTCCGCCTTTCTTGACATTCCCGCGCGCCTGTGCTACAATATCGGCGGAAATTTCCGCAAGAGGTTTATTTATGAACAAATATACAGAAGATGCGGTCAGAAGCATCTGCGAAAGCGTGCGATTCGATTCTTCCCTGTCCGAGCCCCTGCCCGATATGCCCTTTGGCAAAGGCGCGGCGGACTGCCTGGGGCACTTCCTTGCCCTCGCGCAGTCGTTCGGATTTTGCACCAACCACTATGACAACTACGTCGGCGAAGTGATTTTCGGAGATGGCGAAAAGGAATTTGCCGTACTCGCGCACCTCGACGTCGTACCCGCGGGCGGCGGCTGGACGAAAGCGCCCTTCGGCGGAACGGTGGAAAACGGCAGAATTTACGGGCGCGGGACAATGGACGACAAAGGCCCCGCGATCGCCAGTCTCTATGCCCTCAAAGCGCTCAAAGACGAAGGATTCGTTCCCTCGATGAAAATCAAACTCATCGTCGGCTGCAACGAAGAATGCGGCTGGGCGTGTATCGAACACTACAACAAAGTGGCGCATATGCCCGAGATCGGATTCTCTCCCGACGCGAACTTCCCCGTGATCTATGCGGAAAAAGGAATTCTTCACATCAAAGCGGACTTCCCCGTCGATTCCGGACTCTTCGCGAGCCTCTCAGGCGGAGAGCGGGTAAACATGGTCTGTGACCGCTGTGAAGCGCTTCCCCTTTCCCCCATTGACGAAGAAAAGGCGCGCGCGCTCGGACTGCGCGTTGAAGACGGAAAGCTCGTTTCGATCGGAAAATCCGCGCACGGCTCTACCCCCGAAGAGGGCGTGAACGCCATTTTGCCCGTTCTTGCCTACTTTGAAGACAGCGCGGATATCAGGCGCATAATTGATTGCCTCTTCCGCGACGTGTACGGGCTCAAAAAAATGCAGGACGAAACGGGAAATCTTACCCTTTCGCCCGACGTCATATCTTACGAAAAAGGCGTTTTGTCCGTCCTTTGCGATATCCGCTTCCCCTCGACGCACAAAAAAGAGGAAGTCACCGCGCTTCTTTCCCGCTTCGGCGTGCCCGTCACGGAAATCAACTACCAGGCGCCCCTTTTCAACGACAAGAACGGACCGCTCGTTTCCACGCTCTGCGAGGTGTACCGCAAATTCTCGGGCAAGGATGAAGCGCCTATCGCTATCGGCGGCGGGACGTATGCGCGCGCGCTGCGTTGCGGCGCGGCGTTCGGTCCCGAAATCGAAGGCGAAGAAGTCACCATTCACCAGGCGAACGAGTATATCACGATCGACCGCGTTTCCCTCATGCTCGACGTCTATACGGAAGCGCTCCGCAGGCTGACAAAATAATCGGCTTGCGTCGGCGGACGGGCTTTGACGGAAAGACGCAAAACAGGGAGTTATTTCCGAATGAACTAAAAGACCCGCTTAATCGCCACTGTAACAGGAAAATCGGAACATAAATATAAACCGAAATATAAGGCGCGCGGCATATTGCCGCGCGCCTCCCTCATTTTCCTGCTGCTTGGCTGTTTTCTTTTCATTACTGACTTTCTTCCCAATTTTTCTGCAAATCAGGAAATGCAAACAACGGTAAATCATACAGATCCCCGAAACTATTGTAAATGATTTCAGATGCCCGCAATACATTCTCCACGGTTGCCGTAGAATGCGGTAATGAAATCGAAAAAAGAGGATTGTTTGCCGCATCTCTTACTCTCTGATCCGCAACACAACACCACTTTCCCGGAATATTTGTATAGATACCTTGAATTCGAAGTTCTCTCAGAATGAGCGGGATTTTTATTTTCATGGTTCTATCCCCAGCGCCAAGCCCTCGAATTTGGGATATATGTTTGATAAAGATGTAGTAGTCGTTGTCCTTCTCCGACTCTTTCAGACTTTGCTTAATACCCTGCCATTCTTTTGAAAGGACATAAAGGCTATCGTAAAAATCAGAACGAAAAGAGACCTTTCTCTTTACTGGTGCAAAGGCGTATTGATCACAAACCCTCTGCAAACTTTGAAATCTTTTTGCTTTCTCCGCAACTATATTGTGAGGATTGCTCCAATATGTAATGTTGTCTTTTTCAGACATTTTCAGATATACACAAAATAACGCACTGTTTTGCCATTGCCCTGTTCTTGACCAACATGACGCCAACGCAAACAGAAAAAACAAATCATCCTCTTGAAACAAGTCAAGGCGGAAAGGCTTCTGTGTTTTTATGTCCAATATATGGAAGTTTGTAACCCATCCGGCATAATTCCCCTGAGCATCGATATTGATATACGGAAGATTTTGTTTGTTTACCCTAACTATGCTTTTCAGCTTTTTAATATTCTCTTCGTTCATTTTATGTATCTCCTTTTTTTAACGTTTGCGAAAAAAACCTCGCGCCCAAATTTCTCTCGTATAGTCCTCTTGCGTCATCGGTGCGTCGTTTACGAAATAGATAAAATCAAACCGATCCATATGTTCTGCCAACGGCATCGGATAGTTCTCATCCCACCAGATTTTTATTTCCCCCCGTTTATAAAGTTGTTTTGTTTCTTTATCTCGAATGAGATCGCAAGCTTTCTGTGTATAGATTACAGGAGAGGTCCCCTCTATTTTCCAAAAACCATTCATGTCCGTAAACTCTTTGCGAAAACTTCCTCCATCGAGTTGCGTAAAAACTTTTTGTTTACCAAATAGCCCACGCCGTTCGAAGTGAAATTTTTCTTCTTTGATATATAGATCGTATTTCCCCGTATCTTCAACAAGGACTTTTGGTGCTTCGTTCTTTTTCAATACAACCATTTCCCCAGGGATATATGCCGTACTGGTTTTTTTATCCACAACTTTCGTCACCGCATAGGCAGTATAGAGTGTCTCTTTTCCCACCTTGATTTTCCAATATACTCTCATTTTTCCCCTCCGACAAATGTGTTCCGTTATTTCTTAAAACTATTATAGCACATAAATATGACATATGCTGTCATATTTTTCATTATTGTTAAAATTTTTTTGATCATATCAAAATTGTCTGAATAAATTACCGAAAACAAAACTTGGTTTACTCTGCGCTAATATAATCCTGCTTGAATCAGGAATACCAAAATGATCTACTAAAGCACAAAAAAGCCGCGGGCGGAATTTTTCCGCCCGCGGCCCGTTCTTTTGTTTATCGGTTAAAGGGGCACACACGTTGCGCCCGACGCGCGTTTATGCCTTGACCAGCGTGATCGTTGCGCGGTCGCCGTTGATATCGACTTCCTTCGTAAAGCCTTCCAATTTGCCTTCCTCCACGCTCACCGCGAGGACGTCGGACGCAAACGCGCCCTTTTTCAGCATTTCACAAGCCTTGCCTTCCGCCGTGAAATACACCTTAATGCGATCGGTCACTTCAAAGCCTGCTTCTTTTCTCATCGTCTGAATCTTGGAAACGAGTTCGCGTTCCACTCCTTCCTCGATGAGTTCGGGCGTCAATGCCGTATTCAGCGCAACGGTAATTCCCTTGTCGGTCGCGGAAACATATCCCTTTACCGCCTCGGTAAAGATCTGCAAATCCTCTTCGAACAACACGACGGGACCGTCCAGATCGACGGTATAGCTTCCGCCGTTCTTCACCGCGTCCACCACTTCCTTCGCGTTGCACTCGGTCAAGAACTGCGTGATCGCTTTGAGTTTCTTGCCGTATTTGGGTCCGAGCGTTTTCAGCTGAGGTTTGAGGGTGTAGCGGATGAGAGAATCCGCACTCGCGGCGGACGTATACTTCTTGACGTTGAGCTCGTCCAGCACCACCGCTTTGAGCTCGTCGTCGATCTCGAGATCGCGCTCGCACGCCACGATCATCTCCGAAAGCGGCTGACGGTTCTTGAGATTGCCCGCATTGCGCGCCGCTCTGCCGAGCACTACGACGTCGAGCACGCTGTCCATGCCCTTTTCGAGATCGGGCAGAATCGCGCTCTCGTCCGCAACGGGGAAATCGCACAGATGAACGGACATGGGTGCCTCGGGATAGAACGCGGGAACGAGATTGCGGTAGATCATCTCGGACATGAACGGAGTATAGGGCGCCGTCACCTTTGCGAGCGTGACGAGGACATGGTACAGGGTGGTATATGCCGCCACCTTATCCTCGGACATGGTATTGCCCCAATAGCGGTCTCTGCCGCGACGGACATACCAGTTCGAAAGCACGTCGACGAAATCCTGAATTTCTCTCGCGCTGTCGGTGATGTTGTATTGCGCAAGCATGGTATCAACGTGTTTCACAAGCGTATTGAGGCGGGACAGAATCCAACGGTCCATCAGCGTGAGCTTGCAATCCTTGAGCCGATAACGGGAAGGGTCGTATTTATCGATCTCCGCATACAGCGTGAAGAAAGCGTATGTGTTCCACAATGTGCCGATGTACTTTCTCTGCACTTCGGAGACGGCCTCTTCGCCGAAACGGGACGGGATCCAGGGCGCGCTGCCCGTGTAGAAATACCAGCGGACGGCATCGGCGCCCTGCTTGTCGAGAACGCTCCAGGGATCGACGACGTTGCCCTTATGTTTGCTCATCTTGATGCCGTTTTTGTCGTTGACGTGACCGAGCACGATGCAGTTTTTGAACGGCGCGCAATCAAAGAGTATGGTAGAAATGACGAGCAGGGTATAGAACCAGCCGCGCGTCTGATCGACCGCTTCCGAAATGAAATCTGCGGGGAAAGTCTCCTTGAAAAGATCCGCGTTTTCAAACGGATAGTGATACTGCGCAAACGGCATGGAACCCGAATCGAACCAGCAGTCGATGACTTCGGGCGTGCGCTTCATCTTTCCACCGCACTTGGGACATGCGCAGGTCAGATTGTCGAGGTACGGGCGGTGAAGTTCGATATCCCCTTCTACGCCGCAGCGCTCTTTGAGTTCCGCCTTGGAGCCGATGACGAGAATCTCGCCGCAGTCGGGGCATACCCAGACGGGAAGCGGCGTTCCCCAATAGCGGTCGCGGGAAAGTCCCCAGTCGATGACGTTTTCGAGGAAGTTGCCCATGCGCCCTTCCTTGATGGTCTCGGGCATCCAGTTGACCGAACGGTTGGCGGCGATCAGGCGGTCTTTCACCTTGGTCACCTCCACGAACCAGCTCGAGCGCGCGTAATACAGGAGCGGCGTATCGCAGCGCCAGCAGTGCGGATAGCTGTGCTCGAACAGAATTTTGCGGAACAAAAGCCCCTTCTCTTCCAGCATATCGAGGATGACCTTATCCGCCTTCTTCGCGAACAACCCGTCCAGTTCGGGACAGCGCGCGTCAAAACAGCCGCGCTCGTTGACCATCTGCACGACGGGAAGATTGTATTTCTTGCCCACTTTATAGTCGTCTTCACCGAACGCGGGCGCGATGTGGACGACGCCGGTACCGTCGGTCAGCGTGACGTAGGTATCGTTGACGACATAGAACGCCTTTTCGCGGAAAGTTCCGACGGCATACGGGAAGAGCGGCTCATACTCCGTTCCCTCGTACTCCTTGCCCGTTCTTCTTTCCTTCACCTCATACTGTTCGAAGAAGTTGGGAACGAGCGCCTCGGCGAGGATATAGCGCACGCCGTCCGCTTCGATCTCGACATACGTCTCGTCGGGATTCATACACAGCGCGACGTTGGAGGGAAGCGTCCAGGGCGTGGTCGTCCAGGCGAGGATATAGCAGTTCTCGCGCCCTTTTACCTTGAACCGCGCGACGACGGAAGTCTCCTTCACGTCCTTATATCCCTGCGCGACCTCGTGCGAGGAAAGCGCCGTGCCGCAGCGGGGGCAATAGGGAACGATCTTGTGGCCTTTATAGAGAAGCCCTTTCTTCCAGATCTCTTTGAGCGCCCACCATTCCGACTCGATATAATCGTCGTGATAGGTGACGTACGGGTGTTCCATATCCACCCAATATCCGACGCGGTCGGACATTTTCTCCCACTCGCTCTGATACTTCCAGACAGACTGTTTGCACTGCTTGATGAACGGCTCGATGCCGTATTTTTCGATATCCTGCTTTCCGTCCATGCCGAGCGACTTTTCCACTTCCAGCTCGACGGGAAGCCCGTGCGTATCCCAGCCCGCTTTACGGAGGACGTGCTTGCCCTTCATCGTCTGATAGCGGGGAATGATATCCTTCATGACGCGCGTGAGGATATGCCCGATATGCGGCTTTCCGTTTGCCGTGGGAGGGCCGTCAAAGAAGGAAAATTCCTCTTTTTCTTCGTTCTTTTTGATGCTCTTCTCGAAAATATCGTTCTCCTTCCAGAACTCGATCACTTTCTTTTCCCGATCGACGAAGTTCAAAGAAGTGTCCACTTTTTGATACATACCTGTCCTCCTTGAAAAAAATAAAAGCCCCCGCGCTTTGGACCTTGCGCGAAAGAGCCGCTTCTACCACCAAAACAAACTAACATTTGCCACAGGGATAACGGACTGTGAACCCGTGCGGAGTTACTCTGTTTCCCCCCGCCGACTCAAAGGTGATACCTTCTGCGCGCCGATGTTCCCTTTCACCAGACGGAAACTCTCTGCAATCGGTTGTGCGCAAAAGACGCGTCCTTTGTAAACGTCTTTTTTTCTATTATATCCTTTTTTGATGCGCTTGTAAAGTGATTTTTCAGAATTTACGGGCACGTTTTCCGTATGCGCCGTACAAACCTTACGCGACGTTATAAAAAGAGTATGAGAACTCCGACAAGCAATCCGACCAGCATCGCGAATGCAGGCGCTTTGGACCGCCACATCAGAATCGATTCGGGGAGCAGTTCGCCGAACACGACATAGAGCATTGCGCCGCTGGCAAAGCTCAGCGAAAGCGCAAGACTGATGGGACTGAGCGTGCCGAGGAAATATCCGAGCATCGCGCCGATGATCGTCGGCGCGCCCGTGATCGCAGTCAGGAGCGTCGCTTTCGTTTTGCTCATTCCGCCCGCCACCAGAGGCACGGATACGGACATGCCCTCGGGAATATTGTGCAAACCGATGACGATGGCAATGGCAAGCCCGCCCGTCGTTTCCGAAGCAGCAGTGCGCGCATACGAAGCACCGATCACCATGCCTTCGGGCAGATTATGAAGCGCGATTGCAAACGCCATAACCAAACCCGCAATAAACAGTTCGCGGCGCGACGCTTGTTTTTTCGTCTGTTCGTATTCTTTCTTGTGTTCTTCGTAATGGTCGCTGTGAATGAGTTCGGACAGCTGATCCGCTGTTTTCGGGTGCTCCTCGTCTATGTGCTTCACCTGCGGATTGGTACGCTTATCGATGATCGCATTGAGAAGATAAATCACCCCGTATCCGACCACCACCATACCGATCACCATCAGGACATGCCACGGGGAATCGGGATTTTGCCCCAGCGCGTCGGACAGCAGATCCAGACATACGACGCACAGCATTACGCCGCCCGCAAAACTCAATAAAAGGCTGACGATCTTCTCGGAATTCCGACTGAACAGAACGCCGATAAGCCCGCCAAGCCCCGTTCCGACCACTCCGGCGATTGCCGTAATGATAACTACCAAAGCAAACGTATTCATATTTGTTTTTTGTTTCCTCTATTTGCAGAGATTGCGGAGGAAAATGCTCCGTCAACCGACCGCTGTATTTATATTTCGCTTCTGTCAAACCGCGCCGACCAAAACCGCTCAGCCGAAAATACCCTTGCGGATATGAATGTCCTTTACGGCAAATCCGGCGTCCGTCACGCAGTCGGAAAGCGCTTCGTCGGGCAAAGAAGATTCCACAAGAATAATCCCCTTTTTAAAATTGGCTTTTGCCCCGGAAACCCCGTCTAAAAGGCGCAGTTTCTTTTCCGCGCGCTCCGCACATTTGGCGCAGCACATTCCGTCTACCACGATCACCTTTTTCATACGGCTATTATAGCACGATAAAAAAAGGATGTAAAGAATTTTTCCTTCCCATTTGTTTGACAAAAACAAATGCGGCGCATATAATAAACGAAATATAAAAGTTGGAAAAAAGGAGAACCTGCGATGTCCAGAATTCTTGCCATCAACGATATTTCCTGTGTAGGAAAATGTTCCCTGACCGTTGCCCTCCCCGTTATTTCGGCATGCGGCGCGACCTGCGATATCCTGCCTACCGCCCTTCTTTCCACGCACACGGGCGGATTTACGGGATATACGTTTCTCGATCTTTCATCGGAAATGGAAAAAATTGCCGCGCATTGGGAAACGCTCGGACTGCGCTACGACCTAATTTACAGCGGATACCTCGGCAGCCGCAGTCAGATACAATTCGTCAAAGATATCAAACGCCGTTTTTTGAAAGAGGACGGAATATTCATCGTCGACCCTGTTCTCGGCGATAACTTTACCTTCTATAAGGGATTTGACGAACAATTTGCCAAAGAAATGCTCTCGCTTTGCAGCGAAGCGGACTATATACTTCCCAATGAAACGGAAAGTTTCCTTCTGACGGGCGAGCGCGATTTTTCCGCCGCGCTTCAAAAACTTGCCGCTTTTTGTCCCCACCCCGTCATCACGGGCGCAAATGACAAAGACGGCTATTTCCTCTATTACTACGACAAAACCGAAAAGCGGATGCCGCTTAAAAAGATCGACGGCAACTTCCACGGTGCCGGCGATGTGTTTGCTTCGGCGTTCAGCGGGTGCATCGCCAACGGAATCGCCATCGACGATGCGTTGCGCGTGACTTCCGATTTCTGCTATCGTTCCATCGCGCGTTCGGAACACGAAGTAAAAGACCGCAAATACGGACTCAATTATGAAAAGGAAATTCTCCCCTTTCTCGAAGATTTGGCCCGTCTGATCAATAAATAAAAATTAGAAGAGACGAAAATGTATTATGGAAATATTTTCGTCTCTTTTTTTGCGTCCCCACGGTTGCAATTTTGCGCATACTCTGTTATAATAAGATTGACACCTGCGGTGTACGGGATTCGGAGAATTCGTAATCCACAAAGTATATTCGGGAGCGCAAGTCGTTTACGATAGGCAAGGTCTGTTGAAAAACGGAAAGACTGATGCGGAAACGCCGCGCACCCACCTGCGAGAAGCGGGTTAACCTTTTTCGTTTTGCGGCACAGGCGGATGTCCTTTTTTGGGAAATTCATGTTCTTGTAAAATTTTTTTCGGATTCTTATCGAAAAAAAGTTGCAAGAACATATTTTTTATGATATAATCGTTAAGCGTTTTGAAAGACGGCCTTGTGGTCAAGCGGTTAAGACGGCGCCCTCTCACGGCGCAATCCCGGGTTCGATTCCCGGCAAGGTCACCAAATGAGACCCAGTTGAACCCGTAGCAATACGGTTCAGCTGGGTCTTTTTCTATGCTTTTTAGGAATTTCAGGAAATCGTTTATTCTATTTCTATTACTTAGTAGAAATGTTTTTTGCCTTTCGGAGGTCTTTTGTACCACAGAAAAAA
>CASGEQ010000055.1 GCA_949300535.1 uncultured Bacillota bacterium | reverse complement strand
CCCCACAGGTCCGACAGGAGCAACAGGCGCAACAGGTCCCACTGGTCCTACTGGCGTGACAGGTGCAACTGGTCCGACTGGTCCCACGGGCGTGACGGGTACGACAGGCGCAACAGGTCCGACTGGTCCCACGGGCGTGACTGGTGCAACTGGCCCCACTGGTCCGACGGGGCCGACGGGTGATGCTGCAACGGTGGAAGTCGGCAATGTTTCCACAGGCGAGCCTGGCACTGACGCTTCCGTTACCAATTCGGGAACGGCGCAAGCCGTTACTTTGGATTTTGTCATTCCTCAAGGTCCTACGGGCGCAACAGGCGTGACAGGTGCAACAGGTCCCACTGGTCCGACGGGCGTAACTGGTGTGACGGGGCCTACTGGCCCCACTGGCCCGACGGGCGTAACTGGAGCAACGGGTATAACTGGCTCCACGGGTCCCACTGGCGCAACAGGTGCTACGGGAGTCACAGGTCCTACAGGCGCGACGGGGACAATAGATACTGATAATCTGAGCGTTTATTCAACACCTACGGCGTCCGTAGACGACAATCAACCGCTTTTGTTTGACAGAACCGCAACGCAGGACGGAACGGCACTCACGCACGATGACGGAAGTTCCGACATCACGATTTCACAGCCCGGAACGTATCTTGCCACCTTCAGCGGTTCCATCTCCCCCGCTTCGACGGATACCTTCCCCGTAACCAATCTGCTGAACTTCTCCCTGAACGGAACCGATCTTGCAGGAGCTTCCGCACAGCACATCTTCAATTCGGCATCCGAAACGCAGACGCAGACGCTTTCCCTGATTTTCAAGGTAACGAGTACCCCTTCCACCTTGCAGGTCGTCTCATCGGGCGGAACCTTCAATTATTCCAACCCGACCTTAAATGTCGTAAAAATCGGATAATTGAAAACCTGTTTACAATGATAAAAGAGCCGCCGCGCAAATATGCGCGGCGGCTCTTTTATCTTTTACGTCAATACTTGTAATAATCCTTGGCCGCTCGGAAAAACGCCTGAATGTTTTTCCAGGGAGTGAGCGGCGGAATGTCGCAACCGGAAGAAAGGATGAAGTTGGGATATTTTCCGCAATCGTTCAAAAGTGCTGTCGTTTCCTTATAAATGGACTCCTCCGTCCCGCCTAAAAACTGCCCCGCAGGGTCGATATTGCCCATAACGACGACATCGGACGGTACTGCTTTGAGGATATCGCGCATATCGATCGCGTTTCCGAAATGATATGCTTTGCATCCCGTCGAAAGGATGCTGTCGATCATGCGGACAACGCCGTTTCCGCAGTTATGATATACGATGATGAAATCCTCGCTCTGGCAGGCGCGCACGATCTTCTCCACATACGGGCAGGAAAATTCAGCCGCAAGATCGGGCGAAAGCATCCCTGCGAGCGGTTCGGCAATGACCACGCCGTCCGCACCCGTCTTCTTGTATTCGGTGATGTACGCGATGAGAAATTCCGTGCATTTATCCAGCACGACTTTGAGCATATCGGGATCCTCAAAGCACAAAATCATAGCTTCGGTCACGTCGACAAGACGTCCTGCCAGCGAAAACGGACCGATCACGCCCGCGAGCACGGGTCTGTCGTGAATGAGTTCCCTTGCCTTTGCGATGGCATCCAGATAAATCCCCGCACGGGCGGAACGAACAGACGGCACGACGAGCGCTTCCGCTTCTTCGGGCGTCGTGACGATTGCGCCCACGACCGTAGGCACTTCGTCGTCGGACACCTTGATCGTCGAACCGAAACATTCCGCCTCGACGGACAAATCCATAAGGCTGACGGAAGCGAGCGACTCCGTTGCGTCTGCGACGAGTTTCATTCCCCGCGCCTGATAGTCGGCGTCCGAAATCAGGTCTTTTACCGTAATCCCCATGAGCTGGATTCCGGGATAAGAAAGCACGGGCATAGGTTTCTTTTTGGGATCGGCTTTGACCGATTCCAGCCACTTGTACATATTCATGATCGCTTTTACTCCTCTTTACGGAAGACGACGAGGGATAAGCCGTCGATCTTCAGTTTGCCTTCCGAAATTTCCGCGCCGCCGTTCACGCGGAACACTTCTTTATAATTGTCTGCGGATACGGGCGCTTCCGCCGATTCCGCGCGCGGATTGACCGCCACGAGGAACTTTCCGCGGCGGAACACGAACGGATAGGCGTTCTCCTCCGCATAGACGAGTTCCAGATTATTCACCGCCTGCAGATCTTCGTTTTCTTTTCTCAGGCGAACAACGGCCTTGACGGTATTCAGAAGGGAATGCTCATCCTTCTGCTGCCGCTCCACGTCGGGAGATTCGGGCGAAGAATCGACGGGCAGATAAAGTTTTCCGTCCGTTTCGGAAAATCCTCTGTTCTTCCCGCCCGACCACTGCATGGGCGTGCGCGAACCGGTGCGGAAATAGCCGCCTTCTTTGGAGGTAAGCCCTTCCGCATACGGAAGCCCGATCTCGTCGCCGTAATACAGGAACGGAACGGATGGCATCAGGAATACGAACGCCGCGGCGATCTTCATTTCATCCCGGGTGCGGTGATGAGAATAACGGATCATATCGTGATTGTCTGTCGGCATGCACATATGCCCGCGACCGTCGATATAGGCGAGTTTTTTCATGAATTCGTCCGTAAACGCCTTCACGTTGCCCTTTCCGTCTTTCTGGAAGAAGCAATGAATCTCTTCCGCCTTGCCCACATAATCATAGCTGTCCGTCTGGAAGAGCGCGTTATATCCCTTCGTATGGAAATGAATATAAAAATCGAGATGAAATCCAGCGTCGATCGCATCTTCCGCGCACGACCACTCGGAAAGGATCGCCGCTTCGGGATATTCTTTATCGAGCATTGCGCGAACGTTCTGCCAAAGGCGCTTGGTGCCCGTCTTGTTCTCGTCGTTTTTAACGAGGGAATACGCCATATCCACGCGGAACCCGTCGCAACCCATGTCCAGCCAGAAGCGCATTACCTTTTTCATTTCCTCCAACGTCGCAACGCAGTCGGGATGATCGGGCGGAAGCTGCCAGGGATAATCGCGGCGTTCGAACCCGTAATTGAGCGCAGGCTGGGAACTGAAAAAGTTGACCATATAGTTGCCGTCGCGATCGGAAAGTCCGCTCTGTAAGCGGAATCCGTCGGGATAATCGAACGCGTTGTTCGTCCAGATGTATCGGTTGGAATATTTGTTCTTTTTCGGACGGCGGGAAGCGCGGAACCATTTGTGCTTATCCGACGTGTGCCCCGGAACGAGATCGAGCAACACGCGGATCCCGAGCTCATGCGCCCTTTCAAACAGTTCGCGCGCGTCCTCGTTGGTGCCGTATCGCGGCGCGATCTTATAATAGTCGCGAACGTCATAGCCCGCGTCCATGAAGGGCGAATCGAAACAGGGATTGATCCAGATCGCGTTGAATCCGAGATCGCGGATATAATCGAGCTTTCGGATGATCCCCTGAAGATCGCCGATGCCGTCCCCGTTGGAATCGAAAAAGCTCTGCGGATAAATTTCGTAAAATACGGCTTCTTTCAGCCAAGACGGCATATTCATTTTTCTGCGTCCTCTTTCAGTGTTTCCGCCACGGCGAGAAGGTTGCGCACGGGCGTGTCACGCGGGACTTCACAGCCCGCGGAAGAGATATAATTGTCGGGAACCGCCGCGCGGCAGGCGCGGACGCTCTCCGCGACCGATTCGGGCGTACCCTGCAAAAGCACCGCCACGGGATCGTAATTGCCGCTTATTACCGTCTTTCTGCTTCCGATGATTTCCTTTGCGCGGCGCAGGTCCACCATCCAGTCGAGATCGACGATATCCGTACCCGTATCGATCATGTACGGTAAAACGTTGGACGTATTGCCGCAGATGTGCAGTTTTGTGCGGCCGCCCGCCGCATGGACGGCGTCCACGATCGCTTTCTGATACGGGAACGCAAATTCTTTGTACATATCGGGCGAAATGAGCGAAGTCGCCGCATCGCCGATGCCGACGATGTCTGCGCCCGCTTTGACCTGTTCGACCGCAAAGCGAATCGCCTGTTCGTTGACGACGCGCAGGAAATCGTGAATGACTTCGGGCTCTTCGCACGCGACGTCGGCGAGAAAATCGTTGATTCCGCGCAGGTCGCAGCATTCCGCGAACGCGCCTTCGACCCAGCCGCCTACGGCGTAATCCTTGCCGTATTTACGGAAATACTCCACTGCGCGCAGGCGATCCTCCGTGCGCTTGCCGTTATACGGATCGTAAGTCTTTACGACGTCCGTCGCCGTATACAGATCCTGCACGAGCGCGACGGGACTGTACGGAACGTCGTCCTCGGGCATCGTCACGGTGGCGCCGAACCCTTCCGCCTCGCGCATGGGGTCGGAGATCGCCGACAAAAGGTCGATGGAAAACTCCTCGCCGCAGCGCAGGTCGCAATCGCACAATACGCGGTAATCGGACGCATATTCGCGGTAAGTATGCCCGCCGTGACGGGCGGAAAACGCCATTAAAATGTTGAAGTTGGGCGTTCTGTCAGGTTTTCTGCCTTCCAGAAGCGCAAACACCCTCTCCCTTGAATTCATATCTTTCTCCTTGCCGAAATTCAACGGCGATAGATCTTGTCCTCATCCGTATACACGGGGAACGTTGTGCGGCGGAGCGTCGTCGCGCCGATGGGAACCAGCTTGAGCTGTACGGGATACGCATAGCGGTCGAGCGCGCGGACGGAAAGCACGATGGGCGTTTCGTCCAGAGGATACCCTTCCGCTCCCGTATATTCGATCTCCGCCTCTTCGCAGGTCACCGCGTCTTTGGTCAGAATGGTATAATTCCAGTCCTCGTGCAGGACGGGGATGAAGTCGCAGTCATAAAATCCGCTTACGCCCTCGTATTTTCTGTAACGCTTGCATTCGGCGGGAATATCCTTGGAGAAGAGCAGCGTGCCGTAACTGAGCGCAAAAGTACCGTCTACCGCGCGGTGGATCGTGACTTCGGAGGAAAGCACCAGTTCGATCACGTCCCCTCCCGAAATGCGGTCGAGCAGATAGACGAGCCCGCAATGCTTTTCATAAGCACATTCCTTTCCGTTCTTGCGGACGGTGAACGCCGTCGCATATGCAGGAAGGCGGAAGGCAAACGGAAACTCCGACTTCCCGTGCACCGTAAACGTCACGTTATAGTTGAAGGGATATTCCGTCTTTTCCTCGATCGTCATCCGATTTGCGCCGCGCATGAACTCAAAGCGGACGGGCAGGAAAAGATTGGCGATGAGAACTTCCTCGCGCATCAGAAACGCCTCTTCCGTCACCGCGGGCATGAGCTTGCACGCATTGGGCGCGCAGCAGACCGCCGCGTCGTCGTGCGTGGGTGAATAATCGTAACGGGGATTTACCGTATGCGACGCGTCATACATATTATCCGCGCCGAGATACTGAATCATCTTGCCGCTCGGATGTTTGGATGCAAATCCCGCATTATAGACCAGCCATTCCAGCCTGTCCGCATACGAAACGTCTTCGAGAATGTGCTCCGCGCTGATATAGTCGAGCGCAAGCTCGGTCGTCGAACAGTACTCGTAAGCCGCGGTCGGAAGCGGAATCGACCCGCCGAACACGCTCGTGCGCTCGTCGTTTTCCATGACGAGAGAACTCTGATACGTCCCGATGAATTCATCCGATTTGCACGAGCCGGACAGCGACAGATTTTTATTCAGCTTTTTGACCGCGCACAGATATTCGATGAGATAATGATCTTTCCCCGTCATTCTGTAAAGCAGAAGCGGCAGGCGCAGCATTTCGCAGGTGTGCGGGCCGTGTCCGACAAAGGGAACATCGGGATTTAATACGTTGCTCGAACGCAGATCGTCCTGAATGAACTGGGAAATATGCGCGCAGTAATCGTCATACAGCCAGACGCAGAAATCGCGGTACTTCGCCTCCCCCGTCATGAGATACAGCCGATACATTCCGTCGATGATCATCAGGCTGTGCCCCTTGCTCCCGTCCTCGTCGGCGATCTCGAACACCGATTCTTTCACGTTGTCGAGAATATTGTCCGCCATGCGCAGGAGCGCGGTTTTTACTCTCTCGTCCTGGGTGTGGTCATAATAGCACAGCAGACTGCGCATGGCGCGGCTCTGCGTCCACAGCTCGCCGAAGCGTTTGGTCACGACGTACCGCGCGCCCTCTTTGTAAATTCCGATGTAACCGTCTTCCGACTGATTGGCAAGGATATTTTCCACCATCGCGGAAGCGCGCTTCAAAAGTTTGGCGTCGTTCAGGACAAACGCGAGGCGGATGAGCGCTTCCATCCAGTTGCCCTGCGTTTCTCCCGCCCACCAGGAACTCCAATAGCCCTTTTCCTGATGGTCGACTTTGTCTTTTCCGAAAATATCGACGGCGCAGTCATGAAACAGCTTATCGAGATTGCCCGTTATGCCCTTCGCGTCGCGTTTCAGAAACTGTCTCAACCAGCCCTGAGGAATAATCCTTCCGGGCGCTTTTTTCAGACTCATTTCAATTCCTCACTCGAACAAATTTCCTTGCCGTCCACCGACAGCACTCCTTCGGGATACACGGCCTTTTTCAGATCGGAAGAGATCCAAAGCGCGTCATATCCCTCATAGCGCACCTTTTTCCCGTCGTGTTCGAACTCCGCGACGAGCGGATTATGTACGTTCTTTTTGCCGTCCGTGGTAAAGATATAGCTTCCGTCCTGCAACTTTACGCCCAGTTCGTATCTGTTTGCGGGAACGCCGAACCGCCCCGTCGCGAGTTCCGCGAGCGCGTCCGCCGACGGGATCGCATCGGAAACAACTGCGCCCGCCCTGCCCAGCTCTTCCGCAAAGGCAAGCGTTTCTTTGTCCTTCTCTTCATAGCAGACGGCGAGGTGCGTCTTGTCCGCCGCGCGGAGGAACGCCTTTGCCGCCTCGCTCATCCTGCCCGGATACAGGACGACGACCGCGTCGTATTCCTGACTTCCGTATTGCGCCTTTCCGTTTTTGTTCACATACAGGGAACCGTTTTCCGCCGCATACGAAGGAACGAGATCGCAGAGCACTTTTCCGAACAGGCGGTGCGCCGTGTTCAGCACCTTGTCGAGACGGGGATTCTGCGGTTTCCAGGGCATTTCCATGCCGATATCCGCCCAGTTGGAAACGGATTCGTAGCCGAACAGCACTAAGAGCCTGCAATCGGGCTGATGAACGGCGACGCCGTCAAACAGGCGCACGCGTTTGTCCATCTCCTCGATACTCTCCATCATGCCTTCGGGTTTGAGTTCCAGCACGACCGCCTCGTTCGGGCATTCGTATCCGAGATAATGCGTCCTGCCGCCATAGCGGAGATTCTTCCACGTTTCGTCGTAATAGGTATTGATGTCGCGCGTGCCCATGGAATACCACATGTTATACCACACGGGCGAGTTCCACCTGTGCGCGAGCGCGGTACGGATGGGATAAGTGATCATCTCGTCCGTCTGCGCATAATCGCGTTTTGCGTCCCACCAATAGAATCCGTTCTTGAAAAATTCGAAATTCAGGCTGTCGACGCTGCCCCACCAGGTCGGATGAACGCCCCAGAACGCGTCTTTGCCCAACACTTCCTTGACGACGGCGTACATCTCCTCTTCATTCTGCGTGCAGATGAGCCGCAGCGTGCGCAGATATCCGTCCACCGCCTCTTTCCGCGCTTCCGGATTTGTTTTGTCCGTATAGAACAGCGAAATCAGTCGGTCGAAAAGCGGTTTTCCCGTGAATTCAACGTGCTTTTGCTCGAAAAAGCCCGAATAGGAAACATGTCTTAAATTGAGTTCGGTGTCGTCGTACGGATTGGGTTTGACGATCTTTAAGATCATGTCATAACCCCACTCGTCCGAGAAAACGCCGTCCGCGCCCAGTTCCTTTGCGTGCTCCGCCATCTTGCGGAAATAGGGAATGAGCATGGGATGGGCGAGGTCGACGATGGGCTGCGGGAATCCGACGCAGACCGCGACGGTATCCCCCTTTTCCGCCCCTTCGAACTCGACGACGACGTTATAGCCGATCTCCTGTTCGGCGGTGCCGCCGAAACACACGACGTTCTGGCTCTCGCCGCCCTTTTTCACCGATTTTGCCGTTACGTTCCGATCGAAACGTTCGCAGAAATCATAGGCAAAATCGCCCGTTTTCTTCATGCGGTATGCGGAGAACAGTTTGAATTCGCCGTGATCGCCGCTCTTTCTCCAATAATGCCAGACGGGCTCGGCGGGAATGACGATCGTTCCGCGCCCCTCTTCGTCCGCCGTACCTTCATAGAAGGAAAGAAGATAGGACGGCTCGTCGTGATACTGCTTGTAAAAAGGCTCTCCTTCGTTGCGGATACAGCATTCGATTATCGCCTTTCTGCCCGCCGCGTGCAATCCGTCGATACATCTGCGGAATGCCGCACCGATCTTTTCGCCGTGGAAATGATCTACAATCCACTGCGTGCCCACGAAAATGGAGCCGATCTCCGTGCGGGACGTGAGATCTTTCAGTTTCCGATCCATCACTGCGGGATCGAGAACGTCGTTATCCCATTTCCAATACATAATTGACCGATTCATGATTCGTCACCTCTTGAAAGTTAATAATGCGGTTGATTATTTGGTCGCCCCGCTCAGCCCGTTGATGATGACCTTCTGCAAAAGCATATAGATGATCGTCATGGGAAGGCTGGAGAGAATTGCAGCCGCCGCGAACATCGCATAGTCGGTGGAGGTCTGCGAGAAAATGCTCTGATAAATTCCGAGCGCGAGCGTGTACTTGCTCGGATCGGTAATGAGAATCTTGGACAGCATATAGTCGCCGAACGGCGCGCCGAACCCGAACAGGCAGATCAGCCCGATCATCGGCCTTGCGAGGGGCATGATGATCTTGGTCACGCACTGGAAACGGGACGCCCCGTCCAGCATTGCCGCCTCTTCCAGCGAATGCGGAATGGTATCGAAAAATCCCTTCATCATGAACGTGCTTCCGGGAACCGCCGTGCACGAGAAGATGACGACGAGTCCGAAGTAGGTATCCAGAAGCCCGAGCATATTCAAAAGGACGTAATAAGCGACCATTGCCATCGTCCCGGGGAACATCTGCAGGATCAGGAAGATCATCAGATAATACTTTCTGCCCTTGAATCTCAGGCGGGACAGCGCGTATGACGTCGGAAGGACGAGAATGAGCGTCCCCACCGCGTTCATCGCGCCGACAAGCAGCGTGTTTCCGTACCAGACGAGGAAGTTGGTATCCTCAAACAAGCGGACAAATGCGTCAAAGGAGTATTTCGTCGGGAACACCGTATCGATATAAAGGCTCTTTTCGGCATTGAACGCCATGAGCACGATATAGACGATGGGCAAAAGCACGACAAGCGCAACGACGATGAGAACGAGATAGGTCACGACCAGCTTGACGATTTCCGTCACCGACTGTCTGTGCTGGTGCTTTTTTCCTGCGGGAGCCTCCGCAGCGACGGGCATTTCGGGAGTCTGCATGTTTTCCATGATGTTTTCCGTTGTCATGATAACGAATCCTCCTTGAATGCGCGCGTTTTTCTCAGGTTGAAGATACTGAAGATCGCGATCAGGATGAACAGGATGAGCGAAAGAGCCGCGCCGTAGTTGTATTTATTGTTCGTGATCGTCATCTTGAACAGCCAGGTGATCAGGATATCCGTATCTCCCGCGCCCTGATAGTTGATGTTGAGCGGTCCGCCGCCCGTGATCAGGTAAATGGTGTTGAAGTTGTTGAATGCGCCCGCAAGGTTCATGATGAAGATGGGCGAAATGGAGAACATGAGCAGCGGAAGCGTGATCGAGAAGAAAATTCTCGAACTGGACGCCCCGTCCAGGCGCGCCGCCTCGATGATCTCTTTGTCGATGTTTTTGATGATATTCTCGGAAAGCATCATCGGGAAGGAAAATCCCGTCCAGACGCTGACGAGGATGAGCGCAAAACGCGCGGGCCACTTCTGCGTCAGCCAGGGTACGTTGGAGATCCCGAACAACCCGAGAATCTGATTGATGAGCCCGTATCCCGTATCGAACATACTCTGCAAAACGAGCAGGCTGATATAAGCGGGAATTGCCCAGGGAAGAATGTAGATGACCTTGAAGATCTTTCTCCCCCTCAGCTTGGGATTGTTGAGCAGCACCGCAAGCAATATGCCGAGCGCATAGGGACAGACGGAAGACGCCACCGTCCAGATAAGCGTCCAGCCGAGAATCCCGAAAAAGGTCTTCGCATACTGTCCGAGCACGAGCAGGTCCTTGAAATTCTGGATTCCTACCCAGTTAAGGACGTGCGCGGGCGGCTGATGGGACGCGTCGTAATCCGTGAATGCGATACAGATGGAGAAGATGAGCGGAAGCAGAATACCCGCCGCCACCGCGATAAGTCCGGGCGTCATAAAGAGAAGCGCGGTCTTGTCGTGCAGCCACTCGGAAAGAGCTTCTTTCATATTCTTTGCTTCATACCGCTCGTCCATAATGCGGATATAATAGTGATAGCTGCCTACGATATTACCGATCCAGAAGCAGACGAACGCGCCGAGTATGATGAGCGCAAGGATTCCGTAGACCATCATGATGAGCGAATGATCCTGCATGGGGATGACGCCGAGCGTCGCAAAGCCCGAGATCGCATCCGCACCCCAGAACACGAAAATGAGGACAAACGCAATTTCGACCGCCATATAGGCAAACCCGCGGATAAAGCTCTTCTGTAAAACATATCCGAGCCCCGCGAGCACTGCGGACGCAAGCGCCATCAGTGCACCCTTTTTCTTCCGTTCGGGCGATACGCCGTTGTCCCCGCTAAAACGGATAAAGGAAAGTAGTTTCGTCATAGTAATCCCCTCTTAATTTTTTCGCTCCCGCCGATTTTCGGCGGGAGCGAAAACAAATGCCGTTTATCAGCCTAACAGTTCGATATTCGCGAGAATATCTTGTTTGATCTTATGCATGACGGTCGCGATATCCTCATCGTTCGTGAAGATTGCAACGGATGCCGCGGTCAGCGGATCCCATACCGCATTCAGTTCGTTGATGGGAGGCTGAGGATAGCTGTCTACCGCCTGCGCATAGAACCCGACCAGGCAGTCGTCCGCAAGCACTTCCTCGTTCTCCGAGCAGCCTACCGTGGACGGAACGCGGCCCGTGATCTGATAATATTCAAACACATATTTATCCTGCGTCGCGAATTTCAGGAAATCTTTGCTCTCTTCGGGGTTGACCGTGAAGGCGCTGATCGCAAGTCCGTATCCGCCTGCAAATACGCGGGGCGTACCCGTTTCCGTTTCGGAAATCTGAATTTCGGGAAGTTTTGCAACGCCGACGTTGATTCCCGCTTTGCGGAAGTTCGCAAGGCTCCAGCTTCCGTCCAGCATGATCGCCGCCTTTCCGCTCATGAATTTGGACTGGCAGACAGAACTGTTCATGTTTTCGGGAATGACCTTATTGACGATCATGTCCTTGATATACTGCATTGC
>CASGEQ010000054.1 GCA_949300535.1 uncultured Bacillota bacterium | reverse complement strand
CCTCGCGATCTGCCCCACCATGCTCAAATGGAAGGTGCAGGACGAAAACAAGAGCCTTTACAACACTCCTCCCTGCTTCCCCATCTATATCGCGACCCTCGTCCTGCGCAGACTCAAAGCGCTCGGCGGCGTGAAGGCGATCAACGAGATCAACGAATACAAGGCGGGACTTCTGTACGATTTCATCGACAATTCCTCCTTCTACACCAATAAGGTGGAAAAGAAGTACCGCTCCATCATGAACGTGCCTTTCGTCACCCCGAATGCAGATCTCGACGCGAAATTCGTCAAGGAAGCGACGGCAAACGGGCTGGTTTCCCTCAAAGGTCACAGACTCGTGGGCGGGATGCGCGCGTCCATCTACAACGCGATGCCCGTCGAGGGCGTAAAGGCGCTCATCGAGTTCATGAAGAAATTTGAAAAGGAGAACGCGTGATGAAAGTACTCAAACTCAATGCGATCAGCCCCGTTGCGGATGAGATCTTCCAAGACTATGAATACGGCGACGCGGTGAAAGATCCCGACGGGATCATGTTGCGTTCGTTCGCGATGCACGACTATCCGATGGGCGACGGCCTGCTTGCGATCGCCCGCGCGGGCGCAGGCGTGAACAACATCCCCGTGGACGCGTGCACGCAGAAAGGCATCGTGGTATTCAACACGCCCGGCGCGAACGCGAACGCGGTCAAGGAGCTCGTCCTTTGCGAACTCTTCCTCGGCGGAAGAAAGATCGTGAGCGGCGCGAACTGGGCGCAGTCCCTCAAAGGACAGGAAGGCGTCGGCAAGCTCGTGGAAAAGGGCAAGAGCAAATTTGTCGGCGGCGAAGTGCTCGGCAAGACGCTGGGCGTCATCGGACTCGGCGCGATCGGCGCGATGGTCGCAAACGCGGCGATCGATCTGGGCATGACCGTCATCGGTTACGACCCCTTCATCTCCGTCAAGAACGCGTGGATGATCAACAACCGCGTGAAATTCACGTCCGATCTCAACGTCATCTTCGCGCAGTGCGATTATATCACCGTGCACGTTCCCCTCACGCCCGACACCAAGAATATGTTCAATAAAGACTCCCTTGCAAAGTGCAAGGACGGCGTAGTCATCATCAACAACGCGCGCGGCGATCTCGTCGTCAGCGCGGACATGGTGGCGGCGGTCGAGGCGGGAAAGGTCTCCCGGTACATCACCGACTTCCCCTCGGAAGAACTTCTGGGCAAGGAAAACATCCTGTGCGTCCCCCATCTCGGCGCGAGCACGCCCGAAGCGGAGGACAACTGCGCGTACATGGCGGCAAAACAGCTCACCGATTATCTGGAAAACGGCAATATCGTGAACAGCGTGAACTACCCCGCCGTATCCATGCCCCGCACGAGCAAGTCGCGCGTGTGCGTCCTGCACAAGAACGTCAAGGAGATCCTCTCCAAGATGCTCGCGATCGTCTCTTCTCAGGGAATCAACGTCGCGCATATGCAGGATCAGTCCAAGGGCGATTACGCTTACCTCATCCTTGAACTGGACGACGAACCCACCAAGGCGTCCGTCGAAATGCTCAGATCGCTTCCCGACGTCATCCGCGTCAGGGTGCTTTGAGCGAAAAAAAATTGCCGTTATAATGCGGCGATTGAACGCCGTCACGGCTCATGAAACATCCTCCGCCCGCTTTCCCCAAAAAAGCGGGCGGCTTTTTGTTGTAATTCCCATAATCAGACAGGAATTCCGGAATACTCGGCCCAATTCCAAGCTCCTCAGAGCTCCTTTCGGGCCGTTTTGCTTGCAAGTTGTATCCGAGCGTGTTAGAATATGCGTATCTTTTTGAAAGGAGTTGCCATGAAAACAGACATCGGAGAATTTCTTTCCGCATTGAGAAAATCAAAAGGACTTACCCAACAGGAGGTCGCAAACCTTTTGGGGGTTTCGAACAAGACGGTATCGAGCTGGGAAACAGGCGCGTCCTGTCCCGACATTTCCATGCTGCCCGCGATCGCGGAGCTTTACGGGGTCACCTGCGACGAACTGCTGCGCGGAGAACGCATTTCCGCGCAAGAACCGCAGGAACGCATACAGGAAAAACGCCGTAAATCGCTCGCACGTCTTCTGGCAGGATATCGGAACAACGCCTCTGCCGCATGGTGGATTTGCGGCGCTCTGGATGCCGCCGCCGTCATCGGCACCCTGCTCATCGGCTGCGCCGCAACGGAAAGCCTGATCGGATTTTTTGTGGGGCTTATCTTCCTCATCGGAAGCGCCCTGCTGTGTATCCTTCAGACCAAGCACCTGCGCTTAAAGGTCTTGCAGGACGACTTCGATTCCCGGGAAATCGACGCATTTTGCCGCACGCTTTCCCGCGGACGATCGGTAACGCTTATCCTGCTCGCCGCCTCGTTCGGCTTTATCTTTCCTCACGTCTTTATCCCCGTCCATGCGGGACTTCGGCTCGCATATGCGTTCGGCTACGGCGCGCTCGGCGCGGCAGTATGCGCTGTTGTCGCCTTGTCCGTTTGGGCGATCGCCCGTGCCGCCGCGAAATCATACCGCCGTGACGAGGTCTTATTTCGATGCAAACTCAGATACGAAGCGATTCCCGCCATTCTTCTTGCCGTACTCGGAAGCGCCGCGGTGATCGTGACGAGCGTCGTCGCGGCCGCCTGGAATCCGCCGTTTAACTATTCTTCCGTTCATCTCATAACGTCCGATTATGAATCGCTCGCTCAGACGCTGGAAGGAAGCGATACCGATATCGGAAAATACGAATACGCCCTGGATACGGACGCTCCGAAGACGACGGCAACCGAGGAAATGCTGAAAAACCCGATCACAGCGGAAACGCGGTTTAAGAGCTGTACTGTCTTCAAAGCCGTCTGCCATTTCCCCGAATTTCCCGAAGAATACGCAAACTGCTATCAGACGATCGAATTTACCGATCAAGGCGTACAAATTACGGTGGATATGCTCTCGTTCACGTTGGAAAACGGCGCGATCATTTCCGTACCCGTCATCAATCCCGAGTACCAGTGCGAATCGCTTTCCGCCACGCTTTCCCCTGCCCTTAACGTTTCCGCAGACAATGCGGACGGCGAAACCGTCTATCAGATCGTTTTGCAGGGCAATTCGCCGCCGTTTTACGCGACGGAATACATGCGCAAAGCGAGCGTTAATATCACCGTGAGTATTTGCGTCAGCGCGGGCGTCTGGATTCTCGCGATCGGCATATATCTCGCCGTCTATCTGCCCCGCCGCAAAAAATTGCTCTTCGCGCAACAGGATACGGATGAAACGCCCTCCGATTTGTCGGAAGAAAAGGAAAACAGCCGCTGACCCGCGGCTGTTTTTTCAGCGCAAACTACAATCTGCCGATCATTAAAATTGTCCCGAAATCCCAAACGCCGCGCCGCAGAGATCTCTGCGGCGCGGCGGCTTATCTTTCTTATCTTCATTGCGGCGTAACGTTGGCGTACTGGCTGCGATACATCCGAGCATAGAATCCGTCTTTGTCGAGAAGTTCGCGATGTCTGCCCACTTCCACGATGTCGCCGTGGTCGATAACGAGGATCATGTCCGCATTCTCGCTGGTGGACAGGCGATGCGCGCGGACCACTCCCGGGCGCCCCTTCAGCCGTGCGTCCTTGGCGCTCGGGGGGTGCGAGGCGGGGGGGGGGTC
>CASGEQ010000053.1 GCA_949300535.1 uncultured Bacillota bacterium | reverse complement strand
TCCGTGCGGAAGGTGCGGTATTTTTCTCCTTTGACCTGCAAATAGATCTTTCCCGTTCCGTCCGCCGTGAGCACAAGTACGCGTTTGATGGATTTAACGCCCTGCTCTTTTAAGAAACGGTCAAAAAACGCGCGTTCCAGTTTGACAAACGAGAGGTTTTTTTCGTCGTATTTGCCGTTGTCGATGATGACGACGGGGAGAGAGTCCTGGCCTTCTTCATAATCGGGATTGGGCAGGGCGGAAAAGGTGCCGTTCGCTTCATAAAGCGCATAGGACACGCTGTCGAGGGAAAAATATCCCGCCGAACGCAGCGATTCGATGAGGTCGGAAACATCCAGCCGATTGCGTTTGAGTTCAAAATCGTCGATCCCGTTCTTGTTGACCACGACGCCCGGTTTTCCGCTGATGAGGGATTTCATCGGCTTGATTTTAAGGTCGATCAGGCAGACGATCTCGTGCAGGACGAAGATGGTGACGATGGCGACGACGCCGTACAAAAGGGGGATGGAGGAATCCGCCATGGGAATGCAGGCGAGATCTGCAATCAGCAGGGTGATGACCAGCTCGAACGGCTGCATTTCCCCGATCTGACGTTTCCCCATCAGGCGCATAATGAAAAGGAGCGATACAAATACGATCGCCGTGCGGATCATGATGAGTACCATATAACCGAAGTATTGATTTTTTCGGTGAAATTTATGTAAATGCCCGAAAATTGCGTTGCATTTTTCCGCGCAGGCGTGTATAATAATATCAATTCAGAAGAGTAGCCTCCGGCGCGTTAAGTGTTGCGAAACGGGACGTTGTTCGCAAACGAAAGGGGAATCCCTGCGGTGCCGCGGCGCGTCCGCTCGTCATTGCGCCCCGTGCGCTTCTTTGCGGACCTCTCCGGATATCGGGAGGTTTTTTGTTATGTCACAAAACGAATTGTGTGAATCGTATCCCCTCTGGAAACGCGTGCTGTTTTCCGATCTGATGCTCTCCAAGAGCAAAGCGCAGAAAATCGCCTATGTCGGCGTGCTGGCAGCGCTCAACATCGTTGCGAATATGTTCCTCGAAGTCAAATTCTTCGATACGCAGTTTTCCGTGACCATCTTTCTCGCTCTGCTTACGGGACTTCTGATCGGACCGCTGTTCGGTTTTGCAGCCGTCTTTTTGGGGGATTTCGTGGGATATGTCTGCAACAGCTGGGGATATCTTTATATGCCGTGGGTCGGGCTTTCTTCTGCGACGTTCGCGCTGCTGGCAGGACTGATCGTCAACGGCGTGCGCATCGGCGGCAAGGGAGGCATTTATCTGAAACTCGCGATCGTGTGCGTTTTAAGCTTTTTTGTCTGCACGGTTGCGATCAACAGCACGGGCTTTTACTTTTACAACAAAGCGGCGGGATTTTCGACTGCGATCATCGATTATGTCGCCTCGCGGTTCGGCGGCGACGTCACTTATTTCGGATATGTGTGTTACCGTCTGCTTTTCAAGGGTCAGATCTTCAACAGCCTCTTCAATTATGCGCTCATCTTTGCCGCCGTGCCTCTCCTCAATGCGGTGCGGCCGCTCAGACTGAATATCCGCTGATTTCATGAAATTTATCAAGTCAACCCGAGTTTATCCCAATCGGGTTGACTTTTGTTATCGGTTAGTGTTATACTGTTATCGACTGTTATTCAAGGAGTATCGCTATGAATTCGCTCCTCAATCCCGGGATTACCATATTTGGGTTTACCATTTATTATTATGCGATTGTCATCGTGATCGGCATGCTCGCGGCGAGCGCGCTTTCCGCGCTTCTGATGAAGCGCAGGAATATGGCGCCCGACTTTGTCTTTACGCTGTTCATCGCCTGCATTCCCAGCGCGATCGTCTGTGCGCGACTCTTCTATTGCGTGACCGATTCCCTTCCTCTGAGCGAGTGGCTGAGCTTCCGCGACGGCGGGCTTTCCATTCTCGGCGGCGTGATCGGCGGCGTTCTCGCAGGACTTATCGTCTGCCTCGTCAAGAAGATCAACTTCTTCCGCGCGGCGGACTGCGTCGTCATCAACATCCTGCTCGCGCAGGCGATCGGCAGATGGGGGAACTTCTTCAACGGCGAAGTCTACGGCGCGGAACTTACCGATCCGTCCATGCAATGGTTTCCCCTCGGCGTCCTCGTCGACGGGAAGTGGTATCAGGCGCTTTTCTTCTATGAGAGCGTCATCAACCTCATCGGCTTTGCGTTGCTGTTCACGGCGGCATGGTTCTTCGTCAAAAAGCCCAACGGGCTGTTCACCTTTGCGTACTTTGCATGGTACGGCACCGTGCGCGCGATCATGGAGCCCATGCGCAATCCTTCTTATATCCTCGGCGACGACGTGATGTGGTCGCGCCTGACCGCGATTTTGATGATCGTTTTCGGTCTTGCGGGGATCCTTACCCTGCTCATTTTGAACTATCGCAAAGAGGGCGCGGTCATCGGGAGCAAGAAAGGGGATCCGTGCGGAATCACGGACTATATCCCCTGTTATAAAGACGATAAACCCTATTTCAGCAAGATCAATATTTTAGGCGCGAAGTATCCGCCTAAGCCCCCGAAGGAGACCGTGGATAAGGCATCCGTGTCCGAAAATGACGAAAAAGAGGGCGGGCATGCCGACGGCGGTAAAGCGGAGGCACCCGTGTCTGAAGCAAATAAAAACGAGGCACCCGTGTCCGAGGTTAAGAAGCCATCTGTGGACGGCAAGTCCGACAAGGACGGGGGCGGCCAATCATGAGAAATCTGACGCTTCTGACTGATCTTTATCAGCTTACGATGGGATACGGCTATTTCCGCGAGGGAAAGCACGAACAGGAAGCCGTTTTCGATATTTTTTTCCGCCCCAATAAGCTCATTACCTATTCGGTTGCGGCGGGAATTGAACAGGCGCTCGATTATCTCAAAAACCTGCATTTCGAATCGTCCGACCTCGATTATCTGCGCTCTCTCGGATTCTTTTCCGAAGAGTTTCTCGCATATCTGGGAAAGCTCAGATTCACGGGCGACGTGTATGCGGTGCGCGAAGGGGAGATCGTGTTCCCTTACGAGCCGATCGTGACGGTGCGCGCGCCCATGATTCAGGCACAGCTCGTGGAGACCGCGCTTCTGACGTTCATCAATCATCAGACGCTCATTGCGTCCAAGGCGGCAAAGATCTGCGCCGCGGCGGGCGGGAACGTTATGGAATTCGGACTGCGCCGCGCGCAGGGCGCGGACGCGGGCATTTACGGCGCGCGGGCGGCGATCATCGGCGGTTGCACTTCCACGTCCAACGTATATGCGGGCAAGGCTTTCGGCATTCCCGTCGCGGGGACGATGGCGCACAGCTGGGTCATGAATTTTGAGGACGAGCTGACGGCGTTCCGCGCCTATGCGGAGAGTTTCCCCGAAAACTGCCTGCTTTTGGTCGATACTTACGACACCCTCAGAAGCGGCGTTCCCAACGCGATCCGCGTGTTCGGCGAATTGCGGCAAAAGGGGTATGAGCCCAAGGGAATCCGACTGGACAGCGGCGATCTCGCGTATCTTTCCAAGGAAGCGAGAAAGATGCTGGACGAGGCGGGATACGAAAAGGCGATCATCTGCGCGTCCGGCGATCTGGACGAAAATTCCATCCGTTCGCTGAAAAATCAGGGCGCGAAGATCGATCTGTGGGGCGTGGGGACCAAGCTCATCACGAGCGCGGATATGCCCGCGCTCGGCGGCGTCTACAAGCTCGCCGCGGTCTATGAGGGCGGGAAGGAGATCCCCAAGATCAAACTTTCCGATACGACGGAAAAGATCACCAATCCTTCGTTCAAGGATGTTTATCGCATTTACGACAAAAAATCGGGCAAAGCGGTCGCCGATCTCATCGTCCGCATGGGCGAAAAGATCGATGTCAGCAAACCTCTGACCATCTTCCATCCCGTGGATACCTGGAAGAGGAAGACGCTCACCGATTTTACGGTGCGGCCTCTGCGCAAAAAGATCATGGAGTGGGGGACGGTCACGGAACAACTTCCCACGCTCAAAGAGCACGCGGAGTATTTCCGTCAGGAATATTCCCGCTTCTGGGAGGAGTATACGCGGCAGGATATGCCGCATATCTATAAAGTGGACCTTTCGTCTTCGCTGTACGAACTGAAACGCTCGATGGTGGAAGCGCACGGGAAAGGGGAATGAGATGTTCAGGCTGTTTACGGAAAAGGACGTACGCAAGCTGATTGCCCGCCTCAGGGAAGAAAGTGTGAAAGAGCTCGCCGAATGCCGTTCGGCGCTCGAAGAGCTCAAAGACGAGAATCGCCGTCTCCGCGCGCGGCTGAGCGTGCTGGAAGGGGAGCGGGACAACGTATCCGCCGCCCTGATCCGCGCGGTGGAAGAAGGGGAACGCATCGAGCGGGAAAGCCGCAGCGAAGGGGAAAGCAAGATGCGGGAAGCGTTGCTTCTTGCGGAGAAATGCCGCCTGCTTTCGGACAGGCTTTCCGCGAAATATCCGGATGAAGAGGACTGCGCGCAGTTTGCGCAGTTCACCGCCGCGCTGCGCGGGCTGCTCGGCGGAGATGACGACGAACCCGTATTCAACATGGACGACGTGCTTGCGCCCAAGGAGCCGCTCGATCTGGAAAAACTCTGCAAAGAACTTGGGGTCATGGAGGACTGACGGATGGTAGTTGCGGTATCTGCGCTCATTATGCTTGCGATGCTTTTCATCGACCTGATCACAAAGGCATGGGCGGCGGCGGCGGATGTATATATGACGGTGATCCCCGGTTTTATGAATTTCCGCTATGTTAAAAACGAGGGGATCTCGTTCGGAATGTTTCAGGATAATTCCACGGCAATGCTCATTATCACGATCTTTACCGTCGTGATGATGGCGGTGCTTGCCGTACTCTTCTTTACGGTATTCCGCGAAAACCGCCATGCGCGGATCGCGATCGCGTTCATCGAAGCGGGCGCGATCGGAAACTTTATCGACCGCATTTATTTCGGCTATGTCCGCGACTTTGTCGATATCAGCAGCATCGGATTCGGAGTATGCAATATCGCCGATTTCTGCATCACGTTCGGGGCGGTCGCGCTCGTCATCATCGTTTTGTTCGTGGGAAAAGACGCGGTGTTCCCGTTGGGGAAATATCGCAGGCAGAAGGAGACGGACAAGACGGCGGAGTTGTTTGCAGGCGACGGGACAGGCGACGGAGCCAATGCCGCGGACTGCGCGCAGGCAGATCGCGCCGACGGGGCGGCGGAACAGCCGCAAGGGAAGGACAGATCGGACGGAGCGGATGAATAAGCGTTTTTTCACGGTTGACGAGGCTTATGCCCGAGCGGACGTGTTTTTAAGCGAACAGCTGGAAGAGATGACGCGTTCCGCCGTCAAAAAGCTCATCGACGGAGGGCACGCGCTCGTCAACGGAAAGCCGATGAAGGCGGGGCAGCCGCTCAGAACGGGCGATGCGGTGGAATTGGAAATCCCGGAGCCGCAGCCCATTGCCGCCCGTCCCGAAAATATCCCCATCGATATCGTGTATGAGGATTCTGACTTTGCCGTCGTCAACAAGCGGCAGGGAATGACGGTGCACGCGGGCAACGGGAATACCGAGGGCACGCTCGTCAACGCGCTTTTGTATCGGCTGGACTCTCTGAGCGGCATCAACGGGGCCATCCGTCCCGGAATCGTTCACCGCATCGATAAAGACACGTCGGGACTGCTCGTCGTCGCCAAGAACGACCGCGCGCACGTCTCGCTTTCCCGCCAGATTGCGGAAAAGACCTGCCGCAGGGAATATCTCGCCCTGCTCGAAGGGGTAGTCAAAGAGGACAGCGGACATATCGCGACGGATATCGGGCGAAATCCCGCCGACCGTTTGCAGATGGCGGTGCTTCCCGCAGGAAAGGGAAAACGCGCCGAGACGGATTTTTTCGTGGAAGAACGCTTCCGCGAAAACACTCTCGTCCGCTTTTCGCTGAAAACGGGGCGCACGCATCAGATCCGCGTGCACGCGAAATATATGGGCCACCCCGTCGTGGGGGATAAAACATACGGCTATAAAAAGCAGAGATTTGCGCTGGACGGGCAGCTGCTCCACGCATTCCGACTGGAACTCACGCACCCGACGACGGGCGAGCGCATGACGTTCACCGCGCCTTTGCCCGACTACTTCGAACGGGTGCTGGAAATACTGAGGAGGGAATCATGATTACCATTATGGATCGGGAAACGGTTCGCCGTACCATCACGCGCCTCGCGTGCGAAGCGCTGGAAAACAACAAGGGAACGGAAAACCTCGCCATCGTCGGCATCCGCACGCGCGGCGTCATCGTCGCGCAGCGCATTCACGAAGAGATCGCGAAGATGGAAAAGACCATCCTTCCGTTCGGAATACTCGACATCGCCCTGCAACGCGACGACCTGCTTTCGGGAACGTGCGAAGCGGTGTTCAAGGGCAGCGAGATCGACTTCGATCCCGACGGCAAAAATATTCTGCTCTGCGACGACGTGATGTTTACGGGGCGGACGGTCCGCGCCGCGCTCGCCGCGCTCGGCGGAATGGGAAGACCCGCAAAAGTGCGTCTCCTCTGCCTTGTCGACCGCGGGCACAGAGAACTGCCGTTCCGCGCGGATATGGTCGGTAAAAACGTGCCCACTTCTTCGGAAGAGCGCGTCGTTGCGCATTTTGACGAGACGGACGGCGACGAGGGCGTATATCTCCTGAAAAAGAACGAGATTTGGAAAAAATAATCCCCTTGATTTGTTTGATAATTTAACCGGAACGTGATATAATATCGGAAAATCTCAAAAGGAAGGCTTGATTCAATGGCTAGACAGAGAAAACAGAGAACGGAAGGCGCGGCGAGACGCGACCTTGTCAAACTTTGCTGCTTTATCGCGCTGATCCTGGCTGCATTGCTTATTTTAATCAGCAACGTACTGCCTTTGCTCGGCGTAGAAATCGGCGGACCCGTGATCGGCGCGCTCAACCTCATCAAGGATATCGCGCTGCTGCTCGGCATTGCATTCTCGGCATTTGCGTTTGCGCGCAGCTCGGGCAAGGCGGCAGTCATCATCTTCTGGGTTGCGGTTGCCATTTACGTTGCGAGCGCGATCTGCGGATTGTTCTGATTGGCAGAAACAAGGAAAAAGGCGGTATAACCGCCTTTTTTTCTTTACAAAACGAGAAAAATTTTTTATAATGTGAGCGTATGCTGATCATCGAAAAAGTAGACAAACATTCCGCGGCTTACCGCGGCGGAATCAGAAAGGGCGATGTCATTGAGTCCGTGAACGGCTATCCCGCCGTGGACGAGCTGGACCTTCTCTATTATGAAGAGGAGGAAGTGGAGCTGTGCGTCAAGGGCAAACCCGCCGTGAAAGCGCTTGCTTCCGATATCGAGGTGCGCGCGGAAAACGCCATCCGCACCTGCCACAATCACTGTATCTTCTGCTTTGTCGATCAGATGCCAAAGGGAATGCGCGAAAGCCTGTACGTAAAGGACGACGACTATGCGATGAGTTTTGAGTGCGGCAATTTCGTCACGCTTACCAACCTCAAAGAAGAGGGACTCGAGCGCATCATACGGCTGAATCTTTCGCCGCTTTATATCTCCGTGCATACCACAAATCCCGAACTGCGCTGCGAGCTTCTGCGCAACCGCTTTGCGGGGAAGATAAACGATCAGATCCGCCGCCTTTCGGAAGCGGGAATCCGCATGCACTGTCAGGCGGTCATCGTACCGGGAAAGAACGACGGTGAGGATTTATCGCGCACGGCGCGGGACCTGTTCCGCTATTATCCCAACGTACTCGACCTTGCGGTCGTCCCGACGGGACTTACCAAGTACCGCGAAGGGCTCACCTATATCCCCGATGTGGACGGGGATTACAGCGCGGCGTTCCTCGACAGGGTGGACGCGCTCAACAAAGAATTCGGCGTGAATTTCGTGCTTCCTGCCGACGAGTATTTCGTCAAAGCAAAGCGCCCGTTCAAACCCGCGGAATTTTACGGGGACTTTTCCCAGATCGAGAACGGCATCGGCATGACGAGCAAATTTCTTGCCGATTTCCGCGCGGCGGAGAAAAAATGCGTGCGGAAAAAGCCCGCCCGCGTGCTGTGCGTGTGCGGCACATCCGCCGCAGAGACGGTGGAAACGCTCTGCCGCGAGGCGAACGGGCTTGTAGAGGGATTGGATGCGCACGCATTTCCCGTCGTCAACCGTTTTTTCGGGGAGAGCGTGACCTGCACGGGGCTTCTTACGGGGACGGACATCGCAGAAGCTCTCCTGCCCGTGCGCGATTCTTTTGACGAGATCGTGCTTGCGTCCGATACCATGAAGTCGTTCGAAGAGGTATTCCTCTGCGGAATGACGCTTTCCGAACTCAAAAAGAAAATACACTGCAAAGACGTCCGCGTCAATGCGGACGGCGGGTGGGGGCTGTTCGAGATCCTGTCCCGCGAAGAGTGAGAAAATATCAAGATAAGGAGTCTCTATGGCAAATCCTCTGATCGCGATCGTGGGACGCCCCAATGTGGGGAAGAGCACCTTTTTCAACAAGGTCGCGGGACGTAAAATTTCCATCACCGAAGATAAACCCGGCGTCACGCGCGACCGCGTGTATGCCGACTGCGAGTGGCGCGGAAAAGCGTTTTCGCTCGTCGATACGGGCGGAATCGAACTCAAAAGCGACGATATCATGTGGCGGCAGATCGCACAGCAGGCGGACGTCGCCATTGAAACGGCGGACGTCATCCTCTTTTTCACCGACGGGAAAGAGGGGCTCACCTCATCCGACTATGACGTCGCGGAGAAACTGCGCCGCTCGAAAAAGCCCGTCATTCTCGTCGTCAACAAGGTGGACGATTATTCTCCCGATAAGCTGTTCGAGTTTTACTCGCTGGGGCTTGGCGAGCCGTTTGCCGTGTCCTCCGAGCATTCGCAGGGAATCGGCGACGTGCTGGACGAAGCGGTCTCTTATTTTGAAAAGGGAAAGACGGAAGAGTTCGAATCTTTGAAGATCGCCTTTGTCGGGAAGCCGAACGCGGGCAAGTCCAGCCTGGTCAACCGCCTGCTCGGCATGGACCGCACTATCGTGACCGATATCGCGGGGACGACGCGCGACGCGATCGATACGCCGTTCGAGCGCAACGGAAAGAAATACACCATCATCGACACGGCGGGAATTCGCCGCAAGCGCTCGGTGGAAGAGGACGTGGAATATTACAGCGTGCTCCGCGCGTTCGACGCGGTGCGCCGCGCGGACGTGTGTATCCTCGTCGTGGACAGCAACGAAGGACTGACCGAGCAGGACGTCAAGATCATCGGATACGTCCACGAACAGGGCAAACCGTCCGTCATCGCCATGAACAAATGGGATCTCATCGAAAAGGACACGCACACCGTGCTTAAATTCGAGGAGAAGCTCAAAGAAGATCTCAAATTCATGGATTATTACAAATCTGTTTATATTTCCGCCAAGACGGGACAGCGCACCGATAAACTGCTTTCCCTCGCGGAAGAGGTCTATGCGCACGCAAACTTCCGCATCCCGACGGGCGCGCTCAACGATCTTCTGATGGACGCGATGCGCATCAGCGAACCGCCGTCCTATCTTGGCCGCCGCCTGAAAATGTACTACTGTTCTCAGGTCGCGGTCAATCCGCCCGTTTTTACGCTCTTTGTCAACGACGACAGACTGTTGCATTTCTCGTATGCGCGTTATCTGGAAAACGTCATCCGCGGCGCGTACGACTTTTCGGGAACTCCCATCAAAATTCAGGTGAGAAACAAGAAGGACGAGTAATGAAAGAGCTGTATCTCTCCGGGAGCTGGTATTACTTTCTCCTGATGGCGGTCGTTTGCTACTTTATCGGCTGTTTCAACTTTGCGATGCTCATCGCAAGGAGCAAGCACAAGGACGTGAGAAAGATCGGGAGCGGAAATCCCGGTACCATGAACATGAGCCGCGAATTCGGATTAAAGATCGGGTTTTTGAACTTTGTCCTCGACGCCATGAAAGGGGGAATCCCCGCCGTGGTCGGCTATCTCATCTTCCGAGGATACGTCTTTGCGGGAACGCAGGTGCTGGTTTCCGATTTTGCCCGCTATCTTTGCGGTCTGTTTGTCGTCATCGGGCATATCTATCCCGTCACCATGCGCTTTCACGGGGGAAAGGGGATTGCCTCCACGCTCGGGCTGTTCTGGCTGAGCCTCGGCTGCGAAAATCCCTGGTATTTTCTCATCGCGTTCTGCGGGCTTTGGCTGATCGTGCTCTATATCGGGCTCACCGAATGGGGCTCGATGGGCTCCCTTTTCGGCGTGTCCGCGTTCAGCATCTGGCAGGGCGTTGAATTTTTCCTGCGTTACAGCGGGACGCTTTCGAACGGCTATGTCGTTTGTTTGTTTCTCTTCCTGCTTGCGATCAACCTTCTGACGTGGTTCGCGCATCGGCAGAACCTCGTCCGCCTGTTCGCGGGAGAAGAACACAGGACGTCCATCCGCAAGCTCTCGAAGGGGAAACGCGGCACGCAGAATATGTAAATCAGGCGCAGCGTTTGCGTATATCGTGCGGGCGGCTGTAATTTGTAAACAAAGCGCCCTGCCATGGCAGGGCGCTTATGACGAAAAATATTGTTCCCCGCGAGGGATCGGCGGACTGAGGAGTGAAGGATGAATCTCAGAAAGTACAGAAAGATGGCGAAAGAGCTTGTCGCAAAGATGAGTGTGGAAGAGGCGGCGGGTCAGCTTTCCTATGACGCGGCGGAAATCGCCCGTCTCGGCGTCCCCGCATGGAACTGGTGGAACGAGGCGCTTCACGGCGTCGCGCGCGCGGGGACTGCGACCGTCTTTCCGCAGGCGATCGCCCTTGCGGCGACATTCGACCCCGCGCTGACGGAGAAGATCAGCGACGTCGTTTCCACCGAAGGAAGGGCCAAATACAATCGCTTCGTCAAAGAAGGCGATCACGGGATTTATAAAGGGCTGACCTATTGGGCTCCCAATATCAATATTTTCCGCGATCCGCGCTGGGGCAGAGGACAGGAAACGTACGGGGAAGATCCGTATCTGACCGCGCAGACGGGAGTCGCATATGTCAAGGGCTTGCAGGGGAAAGGGAAGCATTTCAAAGCCGTTGCCTGCGCCAAACATTTTGCCGTGCACAGCGGCCCCGAAGCCTTGCGGCACGAATTTGACGCGAAGGCTACGCCGAAAGATATGGAAGAGACGTATCTCTACGCCTTTGAAAAGCTGGTAAAGGCGGGGGTCGGCGGCGTGATGGGCGCATATAACCGCCTGAACGGGGAACCCTGCAGTGCGCATACTTTTTTACAGAGAAAACTCAGAGATTGGGGGTTCGGGGGATATTTCACTTCCGACTGCTGGGCGCTCGCCGATTTTCATCAGCATCATAAAGTGACGTCTTCCGAGACGGAAAGCGCGGCGCTTGCGCTGAAAAACGGCTGTGATATCAACTGCGGCTGCGTATATAACAGCTTGCTCGCCGCGTTGGCGGAAGGAAAGGTGACGGACGCGGATATCCGCAAAAGTTGCGTCCGCGCGATGACCGTACGCTTTGCGCTCGGCATGGGACAGAAGACGCAGTATGACGATATTCCTTATTCCGAAGTGGAAAGCCCCGCACATTTGCGCCTTGCGCGGATTGCGGCGGAAAAGTCGGCCGTGCTTCTGAAGAACAACGGACTGCTGCCGCTGGATAAGAAAAAGATAAAGACGATAGCTGTTATCGGCCCGACGGCGGCGAGCGAACAGGTACTGTACGGAAATTACTGCGGCACGGGTTCCGCAAGCGTCACCATATTGGAAGGGGTGAGAAGAGCTTGCCCGTCCGCGCGTATCGTCTATGCGGCGGGCAGCCACATGTTCCGCGACAAAATGGAATCGGTTGCCGCAAAGGATGACAGGCTCTCCGAAGCGGCGATCGCCGCGGAAGAGGCGGACGTCGTGCTGCTGTGCGTCGGACTGGACGCAACGCTCGAAGGCGAGGAGGGCGACGCGCCCAATTTCGGGGTCGCGGGAGATAAACTCGACCTCAGCCTGCCGCCCTGTCAGATGCGTCTCGTAGAAAAGGTGCTTGCCGTCGGGAAGCCTACCGTCGTCGTGCAGACGTCGGGGAGCAGTATCGTGACGGGTGCGGAAGAGCGCGCGGACGCCGTTTTACAGGCGTGGTATCCCGGCGAACAGGGGGGCGTGGCGATTGCGGATATCCTGTTCGGTAAGGTGAACCCGAGCGGAAAACTTCCCGTCACGTTCTATCGCAGCTGCGACGATCTTCCCGCGTTTACCGATTATTCGATGAAAAACCGCACGTACGCGTACTATGAAGGCGAGCCGCTTTATCCGTTCGGATTCGGGTTGAGCTATACGAGTTTCGCCGTGACGAATACGCGGCGGGACGGCGACGGCGTGCTCGTGAGCGTGAAAAATACGGGCGCGCGGGACGGAGAGACTGTTTTGCAGGTATACCGCAAAATTGCGCATCCCGACGCGGAACGCAACGGACGGTTGGTCGGATTTTTGCGCGTCGCCTTGAAAGCGGGTGAGGAGAATACCTTCTGCGTGCCGCTTTCTCCCGAATATGCGCGCCTTGTGGACGAAGAGGGCAGATCTTATCTTTATGAAGGAGAAATTCGCCTGATGATCCGCGACGGGTCGGGGGCGTCGGCGGAGGCGGAGTAAAAGAAGAGCCGTAAAAACGCGGTCAAAGCGAAAGAGAAACCCCGTCGGCACGCGGCGGACTTATAAAGAAGTCTTCAATGCGGCGAAAGTATTGTTTGTAAAACGTAAAACGCCCGCGGGAAATACCCACGGGCGTTTTTCTGCAAAAAAAAACTGTGAAGGCTTTTTTTGTTGCGCCGTACCGAAGCGGAAACGCGGCAGGTGACTCCGACAAAGCTACCTTATGGCACACGCACCTGTCTGTTTAGTGCTGCTGTATCCCTACCCTGACACGGTTCGCAGGGATGCGTTGCATAAGACCTTGTTATCAACATTCCTTACCGCGTGCGGCCTTCCATACGTCGCACCGAGAAAAGCGTTCGGTTCTGCTATAGCGGATTGCAGATACAGGGCACCGCTAACTCCCCACCTATCACAGCAGAAACAGTTTACAACAAAAGCGTGATTTTTGCAAGCGATTTCCCCGCGGCGGGCAAAATCTTTTGTCCGATTCGCATAATTATTTCAGAAAAAAGTGAAATACGACATTTTTTTGCATATCGCTTGTCATTCTGACAAAACCGTGTTAAAATGTCCGCAGAATTTCGCGGAGGTCGGAAATGGACGTCTTTCGTTTCGGCTTTGGCTACTGGAAAAAATATCTTCCGCTTTCTCTGATGAGCAAAGTGTGCAGCCTCATCGCGCTTTTGTGCGATCTCGCGCTTCCGCTCCTGAGCGCGGGGTTTATCGATTACGTCATCGCGTACGACCCCGCCGCGTCTGCAGACGAGGGGATTTTTTCCTTCCTGTATACGGGGAGATTCGGCGAGCCCGGCAGCTGGCAGCTGTTCGGCGCGATCGCGATCGCTTTCTGTATCATTCTCTTTACGCGGCTTGTGTTCCTCTATATTAAGAATATGACCTTTCAGTGGTGCGGCCTGCGCATGGAATGCACCCTGCGCGAGGATACATACCGCAAACTCATGGAGCTGGACGGCGAAACCATCTCGCGCTATAATATGGGCGAACTGCTCACCACGATGAACCGCGATACCATCACGTTCAAGGAACTGTATTCGCGCATTATCATGAATCTGTTCGATTCCGTCTGCGTCATGGCGTTTTCCGTCGCGTTTCTGACCTCTTTTGACTATCGGCTGCTGTTTATCCCGCTTGCGGTGACGCCGCTGTTCGTCCTTTCCCTCGTGCGGTATCTCAAACAGGCGAGAAAGCTCTTCCGCGAGATTCGCGAAGGATATTCTCAGATCAACCTCGACGTGCAGGAGAATATCAGCGCCGTCCGTATCGTCCGCTCGTTCGCGGGGGAAGAGACTGAGATGAAAAAGTTCGACGAGTGCAACGAACGGGTGCGCGCGCTGAGCGATCGTCAGGTAAAGCTTTCCGCAAAATATAATTCAATTTTCACCGTCTTTCAGCAGATCGGATACGTCGGAACGGTGATCGTGGCGACCGCGCTCGTACTCAGCGGGGATATCATGCTCGGCGCGCTCACGGCGGCGACGACTTACGTCACCAAGATTATTTCCCACATCACGCAGATCAGCAACTCCTGTTTCATGATGCAGAACCAGCTCGTTTCGGGAGCGCGGCTCAAACACTTTCTCACCGAGAAAAGCGCGGTGCCCGATTATCCTTCGGCGCGCGTGTTTTCGCCCCGGCCGCATTTCCGCATGCGCGACGTCAATCTCACGCTCGGCGAAAAACAGGTCTTGAAGCATATCGATCTGGATATCCCGTACGGAAAGAAAATCGGCATCATGGGCGGAACGGGGAGCGGAAAATCCGCGCTTCTGAAGTCTCTGACCCGCATTTTCGACGTATCGGGCGAGTTCACGCTGGACGGCGCGGACGTGAAGGATTATCCTTTGGAAGCGCTCCGCGCCGAATGCGCGTACGTCTTTCAGGACGTCTTTCTGTTTTCCAACACGGTGGACGCGAACATCGCGTTTGCCTGTCCCGACTGCGAGGAAGAAGCGGTGTTCCGCGCGGCGGAAACGGCGCAGGCGGCGCGGTTCGTCGAGAAGCTGGAAGACGGCTATCAGACGATCGTCGGCGAGCGGGGGCTCGGGCTTTCGGGCGGACAGAAACAGCGCGTGTCCATTGCCCGCGCGCTCATGAAGGGCGCGCCCGTGCTCGTTCTGGACGACGCGTCTTCCGCGCTCGACATGGCGACGGAAAAACGCGTGCTTTCCTCCCTCAAAGCGGAGTACCCCGAACATACGCTCCTCATCGCCACTCACCGCGTCTCTTCGGTCATGGATTGCGACGAGATCATCTATCTGCGCGACGGCGAGATCGTGGAGCGCGGCACGGCGCAGGAACTCATCGAAAAGGACGGAGCTTTCGCGGCGATTTACCGTTTGCAGACGAGCGACGGCCAGCTTGACGATTCCTCTTACGGAAAGGAGGAGCTGTGATGAAACGCAATACCTATTTCATGGACGAAGTGGTGCTGACGGAAAAAGTAGACGTCAAATATCTCAGGCGCGTGCTTTCCCATCTCAAATCGAGGAAGAAGCTCTTTTTCACAGCGCTCATCCTGCTTGCGTTTTCTTCCGTATGCGCACTTCTGCCGCCCGCGATCATCCGCGCGGTGGTCAACGAGGTCATCCCCGCGCAAGAGGGACAGATGCGCATGTTTGCATTGTATATGTCCGCACTGGCGGCGCTCGGCGTGCTCACGTCCGTCCTGCCGTATTTTCACAAACTCATCATGGGCAGAATGGGCAATTCCATCGTTGCGGAATTGCGCAGGGAGATTTTCCTGCACCTGCAGGAGCTCCCTTTCGATTATTACGATTCGCGCCCCGCGGGGAAAATTTCCATCCGCGTGACCGATTATATCAACGAACTTGCCGATTTTTTCACCGATTATCTGCTCAACTTTATCGTGGATATCCTGAAAATTCTCGTGAGTACGGTCTTCATGCTCGCCATGAGTCCGATCCTGACGGCGGTCGTCTATGCGGCGATCCTGCCCATGACGGGCGCGGTGTTCCTCATCAAGCGCTCCATCCGCCGTCTGTTCCGCTATCACCGCGCGAAGAACTCCAACCGCAACGCGTTCATCGTCGAATCCATCATGGGCGAAAAGGTCATCAAAAACTATAACCGCTCGGCGTACAATGCGGAGATCTACCGCGATCTTCAGGAGGACAGCGCGAAAATGTGGATGCGCATCGTCCGCCGAAACGAGCTGAACACGCCCGTGACGAGCATCTTCTGGAATCTCGGCACACTTGCGATCTATGCGGTCGCGCTCTTTCTCATCGGCGGGGGAGATACGGCGATGGCGGGCACGGTGATCGCGTTCATGCTGTATATGAGCCTCTGTTCGGAACCGTTTTTGCAGATCTCTGCCATTTTGCAGCAGCTCTCGCAGGTTTCCGCAAATCTCGAACGAGTGTATGAGACCATCGACGCGCCCGTCATGATCGGGAACAAAAAGGACGCGGTCGTCCTCTCCGACGTAAAGGGGCGGGTGGACTTCAACGACGTTACCTTCGGCTATGACGAGGGCGTGAACGTGCTCGAACACTTCGATCTTCACGTCAGAGAAGGGGAAAAGATCGCCCTGGTCGGGCCTACGGGCGCGGGAAAGACGACGGTCATCAACCTCATCACCAGATTTTATGACGTGAAGGAGGGAAGCGTCTGCGTGGACGGGCACGACGTGCGCGACGTCACCCTGCATTCCCTGCGCAAAGAGATCGGCGTGCTCATGCAGGAGCCGTTCATCTTCAAGGGGACGATTTTGGACAACATCCGTTACGGTACCCCCGAAGCGACGGACGAAGAGTGCATTGCGGCGGCGGAACGCATTTATGCCGACCGCGTGGCGAAGCGCCTGCCGAACGGCTATTATTCCTGTCTGGAAGAGCGCGGCGAGGGGCTTTCCGCAGGGGAAAAACAGCTCATCTCTTTCGCGCGGATCGTCATTCTGGACGAAGCGACCAGCTCCATCGATTCGGAAACCGAGCTTCTCATTCAGGACGCGCTGGATACTATCCTGCGCGGCAAAACTTCCTTTATCGTGGCGCACCGTCTTTCCACCATACGCAAAGCGGACCGCATTCTCTTCATCGCGGACAAGGGGATTGCCGAAGAGGGCTCGCACGAAGAACTTATGGCGAAAAAAGGAAGATATTACAACCTGAACATGAGAAAGTGATTTGACTTTTTCCTGAAATGGGAATACAATAATGCGGTACGGCGTACGGGCGTGAAGCCGCCTGCGGATTTTGTATCCGCGGCAGGGAAACGCGCTCCGATCGTACCGTTTCTGAAATAAGATAACCGAGGAGATAGAAATCATGTCCGATTGCACACACGATTGTTCCACTTGTAGCAGCAACTGCTCTTCCCGCGATAAAAAATCGTTCATCAAGCCGCTCCATAAGGACGCGCACGTAAAAAAGGTCGTCGCCGTCGTCAGCGGCAAGGGCGGCGTGGGGAAATCCCTCACCACTGCGCTTTTGGCAGTGCGTTCGCAGGCGAGAGGATACCGCACCGCCATTCTCGACGCGGATATCACAGGTCCGTCCATGCCGAAAATGTTCGGCGTGACCGAACGCGCGCGCGGCAACGAAGGGGAGATCTATCCCGTTTATGCGGAGGGCGGGATTCAGATGATGTCCATGAATCTTTTGCTCGAACATGAAGAAGATCCCGTGCTCTGGCGCGGAATGCTTATCGCGGGCGCGGCGGTGCAGTTCTGGACGGATGTCGCCTGGGACGACGTGGATATCATGTTCATCGATATGCCTCCCGGAACGGGAGACGTGCCGCTGAGCGTGTTCCAGAGCATTCCTTTGAGCGGGATCGTCGTCGTCACCACGCCGCAGGATCTCGTCGAAATGATCGTGGGCAAAGCGGTCGCAATGGCGAAGATGATGGACGTGCCCATTCTCGGCATGGTGGAAAATATGAGCTATCTCGTCTGCCCCGACTGCGGAAAGAAGATCAGTCTGTTCGGTGAGGGGAGAGCGGAGGAACTGTGCAAAAAGTACTCCATTCCCACACTTGCGAAGATGCCTTTGGACGCTTCCGTCGCGCAGCTTGCGGACAAGGGGCTGATTAAAAATGCGGATACCGACGCGCTTGCGGAGGTGTTCCTCGCCGTGGAGAAGGCGCGCGAGATCAAAGATCATCTTTCGGAATAAACGCACAGCACCTAAAAAGCACGGGAAAAAGAGTATAAAAAAAGAGCGGAAGCCGCGGGCTTCCGCTCTTTTCTTTATGCGATCAGGTATCTTCTTCCGAGACGATCTCGACGGACGCAGTCGCCGCAAAGCGCTTGGTCGATTCGATCGCGCTTTCACATCTTGCGCGGGTCTTGTAATCCTCGCCGAATGCAAGCAACTGTCCGCTTCCGTTGAGGAGCTGGAAGATATAATCTCCGGTCTTGGTCTGAACGACTTTGAAATTTCCCTTTTCAATGTTGTTTTTATACGTCTTGATTCCGCTCTTTGCGCCGGAAAGGGTGGTGTACTCGCCGCTTCCGAGCATCTTCTCGCCGTTGGACGCACGCAGATCGAACGCAAATTTCCCGTTTGCGGTCGCCTTGATGACCCACTTGCCGCCGTAGGGATTTGCAGCGGCGGGTTCCTCTTTGGCAGGTTCTTTTTTCGCGGGCGCTTCCTTCTTTTCTTCCGCCTTTTCTGCTGCGGCCTCGGATTTTGCCGCCTTCGCCGGTTCTTCTGCCGCAGGCTCTTCCTTGGGAGCTTCCGTTGCAGATTCTTCCCCGACAGCGTCTGCCTTTACGGTTTTGTCCTGTTCGGGCTCCTTCTGCTCGGCGGGTTCGGATTTTTCTTCCGTCGGCTCTTCGGCAGCTTCTTCCTGTTCGGCTTTCGGCGCTTCCGCCTGTTCTGCGGCTGTTTCAGACGCAGGTTCCTCCGACGCTTCCGTTTCGGACGCCGTTTCGCTCTCTGCTTTCTTCTTCTTGACGTGCAGGACGATCATGATGATGATCACGACGACGATCAGAACGAGAATCGCGATGAGGGCAATGGTCAGAGACAGGTGGTCTTTCATATACTGCAAGAACTCTTCCATACAAGTAAAACTCCTTTTTCCTTCCCTTTTTCTCTATTTTAACACGAAAAAGCCCGCCTGTCAATCGGTTGACAAATAATTTGCCTTGGGGTATGATAGGATTATGAAGAAAATCGGCATCATCGGAGGCGGCGCGGCGGGGCTCGCGTGCGCCGTATTTCTTGCAAGAAAATCCCGTTTTTCCGTGACGGTGTTCGAGCGGTCTCCGCGCGTGGGCAGAAAACTTTCCGCAACGGGAAACGGGCAGGGGAACGTCACCAACACGGACATGGGGGCGGCGCATTACTTTTCCGACGACATCGGAAAGACAGGGCGTATCCTCGCGCGTTTCGGAGATCGGGATACCGTCCGTTTTCTCGAAAGCATGGGCGGCGTGTTTCTTCCCGACGCGCGCGGGCGCGTCTATCCTGCGGGCAGACAGGCCTCGGCAATCACCGATCTGTTCCGTACGGAAGCGGCGCGGCTGGGCGTGCGGCTGCATACCGAAAGCATGGTAAAATCGGTTGCATACCGCAGCGGCATGTTTGAAATCTGTGAAGAAAAATTTGACGCCGCAGTGCTCTGCACGGGGGGCATGGCTGCGCCCAACTTCGGTTCGGACGGCAGCGGATATGAGCTCGCCCGCGCGTTCGGACATACCTTGACCCAATGCCGCCCCGCGCTCGTGCAGCTTAAATGCAATACGGACGGCGTGCGCGGGCTCAAAGGCATCCGCATGGACGGGAACGTCCGCCTTCTGCGCGGCGGGCGGGAAGTGAAGGCTTTCCGCGGCGACGTGCTCTTTACCGATACGGGCGTTTCGGGAGACGCCGTCTTCCGCATTTCCTCGTTTGCGGAAAAAGGGGACAGGCTGGAGATCGATCTTCTGCCCGACGTGTCCGAAGAGCGGCTTTTGTCCGCGTTCGGAAAGAGAAAAGAGGAGCCGTATCTTTGCATTCTGCCCAACGGGTTGGGCAGAGCGATCGAAAAGCGAGCAGGCGGCGACGTCCCCCGCATGGCGGGATTGGTCAAGCGTTTTCCGCTCACCGTAGAGGGGACGGCAGGCTTTTCCGCCGCGCAGGTCACCAAAGGGGGGATCCCTTTAAGGGAAACGGACGAATATCTCATGAGCGACCGCCGCGAGGGACTGTATTTCGCGGGCGAGATCCTCGACGTCGACGGGGAATGCGGCGGATATAATCTGCAATGGGCATTCTCCTCTGCATATACAGTCTCGGAGGGACTTTGCCGATGAAACTTACGCTGAACAATCTGGTCCTGAAAGTGTGGCAGAAAGAAAGTCAGCTCGTCAGATTATGCGAGAAAAAACTGCACGCGCCCTGCCGTTATTTCCGCATTCTCAAAAAATTGCTGGACGCGCGGGACAAGTCGGACATCCGTTGGGTGTATTCGGTGGAATGCTCCGACCGCGAAGAGGCGCGCCCCGTGCGCGTTTGGAAACAAATCACGGGAAAAGCGCCTCGCGTCGTCATCGCGGGCGCGGGGCCTGCGGGGCTGTTCTGCGCCGTGCGTCTTATCCGTCACGGGATACGTCCGCTCGTCGTCGAGCGCGGCAAGCCCGTCGAGGAGCGCGTCAAAGACGTGGAGGATTTCTTTCGGACGGGCGTGCTTAATCCCGACAGCAACGTGCAGTTCGGAGAAGGGGGCGCGGGTACCTTTTCGGACGGCAAACTGAATACGCAGACAAATCATCCGCTCAATCGCGAAGTGCTGGAAACGTTCGTGGAATTCGGAGCCCCGCCCGAGACGGAATACCTCAACAAACCGCATATCGGAAGCGATAACCTGCGGCGCGTCGTCGCGAATATGCGCGCCTATATCCTCGATCACGGCGGCGAGATCCGCTACGGGCGCGCTCTCACCGACATTTCCGTGAAGGACGGAAAACTGCATTCCGTCTTCCTCGGCGAGGAAGAGATACAGGCGGACGAGCTCGTCCTCGCGGTTGGGCACAGCGCGCGCGATACCTTCGAAAAGCTGTATGAACGCGGAATCCCCATGGAACAGAAGGAATTTGCGGTGGGCGTGCGCATCGAACACCTGCAATCCGCGATCGGGCGCGCGCAGTACGGCTCTGGATATGCAGCGCTCCCGCCCGCCGACTATAAACTCGTTTCCCATGCGAGCGAACGCGCGGCGTTCACGTTCTGTATGTGCCCCGGGGGCGTGGTCATCCCGTCCGCGTCCGAAGAGGGCGGCGTGGTCACAAACGGCATGAGCGATTATGCGCGCGACAAGCGCAACGCCAATTCCGCGCTCGTCGTGCAGGTCAAAAAAGAGGATTTCGCGGGCGATCATCCGCTTGCGGGCATCGCTTTTCAGAGGAAACTCGAACGCGCGGCGTTTGCTGCGGCGGGCGGGGATTATAAGGCGCCCGTTCAGCTCGTCGGGGATTTTCTTTCGGACAAGGAGAGCTATTATTTCGGGGAAGTGCAGCCGTCTTATGCGCGCGGCACGGCGTTTGTGCCGATGAAGGCGATCTTCCCGAAGGTGATCTCCGATGCGCTCGCGGCGGCTATCCCCGATATGGACCGCCGCCTGGCGGGATTTGCGGCATACGACGCCGTACTGACGGGAGTGGAATCGCGTACGAGTTCGCCTTTGCGCATTCTGCGCGACGAAAACCTGCAATCGGCGTTTGCGGAGGGGATCTACCCCTGCGGCGAAGGCTGCGGCTATGCGGGCGGCATCACGTCGGCGGCGGCGGACGGATTGCGCGTCGCGCAGGCGATCGCCGATAAATATCTTTAATTTTTCCGTTTTTGACGCAAAATTCTTTGTTCTTCCACGGTGTTTTCATCAAACGAACACGTTGAGGGATTATGATAAGGGCACAAAAGGACGAGGGGAACCTCTTCCGCCCGACGGAAACTCCGAAGGGACTGTAAAATCGACCACACTCAAAACTTTTTTCATATTCTCTCACTAAGCGAGGTCCCTTCCGTATTCGGGAGGGGCTTTGCTTTTGCAAACAGCATATTCCTCTCTTTTTGCGGAAAAATTTTCCCTGCAACTATTGCAAACTGAACTATTTTATGTTAAAATAAAGAAAACGGGAAAACCTGAACGGATAAGGAGTAAGAAAATGAGAAAGACGCAGAAAATCATTGCGCTTGCGCTCGGTTCGGTGATGTCTTTCGCGCTGTTCGCGGGATGCGGCGGCACGAAAGGAGATCCCTATGTAGCCAGCGCGCTTTCCGCACGCATTTGTTATGACAATCTGAATGCGGGATATGTGGAAGAGGCGGATACGCAGTACACGCTCGAACTCAAAAAAGAGGTGAGCGACATCGTGGTAACCGCCAAAGACGCGGAAGGAAAGGACGTGAGCGACCCTTCTTCCGTCGCGGTATTCGATGAGGCGACGGGCGTTCTCACCGCAAAGGGCGCGGGGACGGTCACGCTTTCGCTGCAGGACGGGAGCGGTAAGGAGCTTTCTTCCGTTCAGGTAGAAGTGGCGCCCGCATACGCAATCGACCCTGAAAATCAGTACAATCTCTCGTCGAGCGCCGATTACGGCACCGCTACGAGCAAATATGCGGGCTGGTGCCACGACCCGTCCCTCATCGAGGTGGAAGAGGACGGGCAGTCCGTCTATTATATCTTCTCCACGGGCTGGGATCAGGGCAACGAGATCCGCCGCTCGACGGATATGATTCATTGGGAATACATCGGCAAGACCTTCTCCGCGGACACGGAAAAGTACATGATGCTCAACGACGGCGTGGGAGACTGGCTGACCAATGACGGGGCGGTCAATTACTCCTATCTCGGTCAGACGGCGCAGCCGGGCGCGATCACCGTCAACACCCGTCCTTCCTGGTGGGCTCCCGATATCGTCCCTGCGGCGGACGGCGGATACTGGCTGTACACCTGCGTGGTGGACGGCGGCGCGGACGCGGCGAGCGGCGGTTCGGGCGTACCCGTTCAATCGGAGGAAGAGGGGATGTCCGGAAACTATACCCGTGCGTGCATCATCCTCTGCTATGCGGATACGCTGGAAGCGGAGGCGTTCGATTATGTGGGCGTGCTCATGCAGTCGAGTATCCCGTTCAGCGGCGCGGCGGAAGACGTCAATGCGATCGACCCGCAGATTATCTATACCGACGACGGCAAGATGTACATGGCGTACGGCTCTTTCGGGACGGGCGATTATATGCTCGAACTCGATCCCAAGACGGGATTGCGCAAAGACGGAAAAAACGAATGGTACACGCACGAACAGATCCGCAGATGGGTCTCGGACGTCACGGCGCTGTATTCTTCCTATGAGGATGAAAACGGATTGCAGGTAGGATGGACGCACGAATATTACGGCAAGAACATTTCCTATAACGATATGGAAGCGCCCGTCATCGCGCGTCACGACAATGTGACGGTTTCGGATGAAAACGGGATCCGCAAGGACGAAAACGGCAAGGAAATGACGGGTCTGACCTTTTATTATTCCATGCATTCGTATGACGCGCTCGCGGCGACTTACTCGATGTGGGGCGGCAGAAGCACTTCCGTCACGGGACCGTATCTTTCGACGAACGGGAACAGGGTCGCGAATAACGGGATCGGCAAGAATAACACGACGGGCAACAAATATATGGGGTCTTTTGCGTGGGCGGATAAGGTAAGCACCTGCATCGATATCATCGCGCCGGGGCATAACGATCTGTTCACCATGTCCAACGGGACAAATGTCGCGGCGTATATCGTCCGTACGACCTCTTTTGCGGGCGGCAATACGGTATTTTTGACGCAGACGCATCAGTATTACCTTAATAGCTTAGGCGATATCGTCATCAATCCCAACCGCTACGGCGGAGAGATCGACCGTTCCGTTTCCAAGGAAGAACTGCTTCATTTCACACAGGACAACAAGTTCAAGATGGTCATGCTCTATAACGGCGCGTCCGCAATGGCGTCCAACAACACTTCCATTTACGTCACTCTGACGGAAGACGGAAAGATCGCGGATGAGGCGGGCGTCGAGCTCGGGACCTGGCAGATGTACGGCGACGGTTACGTCAAGTTCAATTTCACCAATACGTCCGCGCATATCGAGATTTCCCGCAGCAAGGAAACGGTATTTTACGGCGTCGTCCGTCCCGCATGGCTGGACGATCAGAATAAGTCCGGATTCACGATCACCTGCATGGGTCAGACCAACGGCATGGCGATGTTCATGAACAACGTTTCGACGATTAGCTTGTAACAAACGTGCGCCGCCCCGCGCAATCAGCGCGGGGCGGCGTTATTTTTATCCGCCGAGGCAAAATTTTGAGCGACGTCTTGCATTCGGACGCAATTTCGGTTATAATAAAAGGGCGCATTCGGGGGAATGGCGCGGGAAAGGGGGAATTTATGAACGAAAAGAGGTATCTGGAACGGCTGTCCGTACAGTTTCCGACGGCGGCGGATGCGGCGACGGAGATCATCAATCTCTCGTCCATTCTCAATCTTCCGAAGGGGACGGAGCATTTTATTACCGATATACACGGGGAATACGAACCATTTCTGCACATTCTGAAAAACGGTTCGGGGTCCATCCGCAAGAAGATCGAAGAGGAATTCGGGAATTCGCTTTCCATGCGCGAGAAGAAAGCGCTGGCTACGCTCATCTATTATCCCGAACAAAAACTTGCGCAGGTGGAAGCGACGGAAGAGGAACTGGACGATTGGTATAAGATCACCATATACCGCCTTGTGCGGGTCAATCGGCGCATAGCGTCCAAGTACACCCGCTCCAAAGTGCGCAAATTGTTGCCGCATGACTATGCGTACGTCATCGAGGAACTGCTCAACGAAAAAGAAGAGGTCCACGACAAGGAAGCGTACTATAACGGGATCATCTCCGCGATCATCAGCACCAAGCGCGCGAAACACTTTGTCGTCGCCTTCTGCAACCTCATTCAGCGGCTCGCCGTGGACAAGATTCACGTCATCGGCGATATCTTTGACCGCGGCCCCGGCGCGCATATCATCCTCGATACGCTGCTCACTTTCGA